>CAZXPK010000333.1:0-1505 GCA_964642565.1 uncultured Anaerolineaceae bacterium | reverse complement strand
AGGGTGCAATCTGGATAGAATCAATCCACTCGTTTTTGCAGTGGAATCATTATTTATTATTAAATTAATTGACGCACTTCTCTGGGAAGACTTGTCAGACACTCCACCCCGCTTGGGGTGATGACCACATCATCTTCGATACGAACCCCATTCCTGCCAGGTAGATAAATGCCGGGTTCGATGGTGAAGGTCATGCCATGCTCGAGTACCATAGGATTACCTGCCCGGATGTAGGGATCTTCATGTCCTTCCATCCCTAATCCGTGGCCGGTCCGATGGGTGAAGTATTTACCATATCCAGCTGCCTCAATAACAGCTCGGGCGGCTTTATCTACCACCTCAGCTGCGATACCGGGTTTGGCTGATATTCGACCTGCTGAATTTGCTTCCAGTACAACCTTGCAGATTTGTTCATATTCTGCTTCCAACTCACCAATCGCAAAAGTTCTGGTGATATCTGAGATGTATCCGTCATAACTTGCCCCCCAGTCAATGACCAGCAAATCACCGGGTGACAGTTTTCGATCCGAGGGAGTTGCGTGCGGGTTGGCTGCATTGGGTCCAGATGACACTATTGGAGCAAATGGTACTTGAGGGTCACACCCCGCCCGGAAAAGTTGCAACGTAAGCTCAACCGCTAATTCCCGCTCGGCAAGGCCGATTTTAATCTGAGATAGGGTAGCATTGAGGGCTTTTTGAGCGATATCAACTGCTTTACGCATGGCTGATAATTCGTTTTGGTCTTTATACATGCGTAATTTGGAAACACTGTCTTCAGCGGAAACTACCTCTGCTTCTGGTGCCGCATCAGACAATAAACGGAACTCCAATAATCTTAACTGTCTTGGCTCCACTCCAATGCGCCTGCTTCCGAATTTTGCACTTTGAACTGCATTCCAGAATGCCATAGCCCATTGGGAGGGGTCTTCTCCATAAGGGAATGGCTGTATCTCAAAGGGTAAGTGTTTAAGTTTTTCCTGTTCTAATTCTGGTAATACGATCATTGGAATCTTGTCAAGCATAAAAAATACGAGAATTGGCCGCTCAGACAGGTGGAAATGCAAACCAGTCAGATAGATCATGCTTGGTCCCGGATTTAAGATCAGTCCATCCAGCCCTGCTGTTTGTAAGATGCTTTTCAGTTTAGTCTGGCGGGATATTTGTGGGATGATTTCTTGTTGATTTGTCATAGTTATATAATCTCCAAATTTTCTTTCACGGAATTATAGCCTAATTGGAAACGACAATGAGGTTTAATTGTATTAAATAAGGCTTGTTTTTATTCAAGAATCTCAATAATACTCAGATATATAAGATCTGTAGGTACATTTCATCATCTCACTAATGTTGTGGATTTCTTGATTAGTGTGAACAAGAAAAAGATTGAATAGCATAATTTAATCGCCGTTTATTCGACTTGACAGTGAATTCCCCCTAAGATACAATTTTGTTACTTATGAGGGCCTGTAGCGCAGTTGGGAGCGCGCTTCAATCGCACTGAAGAG
>CAZXPK010000332.1:0-1514 GCA_964642565.1 uncultured Anaerolineaceae bacterium | reverse complement strand
TGCCTGGTAAACACCGGGCGACTATGACTGGTAAAGTCTACCCCGGTCAATGACATCAGTGCGATAGATAAGCAGATAGGGGAAAAGGTGTCATTAGGCAAAAGCCGTCTATTACGTCTAAGATGTACCAAAATCACCATACTGTTCGAGCATATCTGTACCCGAATTGTTCCCGAATTGTGCCCCGATATGCATCGGTATGAAGCAAGGAAATGTGATCCGTAGCCCTGTCCGAAGGGGGAAATAAGAAATAATAACCGTTTTCAGAAATTAGTTTTTGACTGAACTGCTCGAACGATCAATCAGTGACATTAAAGGACGTTATAGAAAAAATGATTCTCGCATCTAGTGTCCTGCCACTTTTGCCCCAGTTCATTGAACAGTGACAAAGCAAGTACATTGGATAGGGTTTTAAAGTCCAGTCAACTCTAATGCATTCAATAGGCGTCCAATGGATTTTGTTCACATAAAATATGAGAAAATCGTGGCTGTGATTGGATACTAAATTTACCACTGGTAAAGAATACCGTTGAAAACTGAATAATCAGCAAAATTTTTATTTTTCTTTTTCGTTCCCCCTGTCTTACAGGCAGAACTGGATGGAATATTTGCACCATACAGGGTCCATCTTTCCTCCTTGATAACCCCGAGACTGGGAAATGCTGTCCCAAACCTTGGTGTGGTCGATCATGGTTGTAGTACTGGGCATACTGTCCTCGCTTCACTCATCCATCGAATTTCTTAGGTAATACTTTTGGGTTAATGAGATAATTTTTTGTGCATTCTGGATGGACGGAATATTTTCACCTTCTATGTAACCGAATTTGTCAAGCTCTTTAACAATTGAATACTTCCATTACCCGACCTTTTTCAGGTTGGGTCGAAGACTGCTATGGATGCGCATTTGGTCAGTGAAGAGAAATTTGGTTTCCAACACCGACAAAATGAACGCAAGAACCGAATAACAGAAGCATCGAACACTCTCATCCACGGGGATGCACTTGGGTATTGTGACTGGGTGTTTCCATTGGCGTTGGGCAATAATTGCCGCGAACTACCTTCTATCCGTGCTGACGATTGAGGCCAAGCACCTGATTCATTTTTCGCTCGAGGCGATCCTGGAAACGGGATTGGAGCAACCCCATCTTACAGTCGGTTTCTTTTGGAAACCCGGTGCCTTTATGCGGGTAGCTCCTCCCAGTGAGAAGGTATGCTGTCATCCTAATGGACAAGATCGTTTCACATGGTTCACTGCGGTTGCAGCACAGCTCCATCGGGTGGGATGCCCGTTTCCAGGTAACGCCACAACTCAATTAGCAGTTTGCGGGCGAGAGCGACAATACCAATCCGGCGCAAGCGACTGCTACCCTGGCCAAAGCGTTGTTGATACCATCGGCTTAATTGGCTGTCCGGCTGGAAATGGAGCCAGCCCCACGCAATTTCGATGATCATCGCCCTAATGTGTCGGTTTCCAGCTTTGCTGATGCCTTGTTCCTGGTTAGTCCCTCCACTTT
>CAZXPK010000331.1:0-1516 GCA_964642565.1 uncultured Anaerolineaceae bacterium | reverse complement strand
TGACTGCCGTGTGCAGCACGCGGAATTTGGAGATGGCGCGCTCGATAGGCGCAGACCACGTCATTGACTACACCAAAGAGGATTTCACCCAAAATGGACAGCAGTATGATCTCATCCTTGCCGCGAATGGATATCATCCGCTTTCCGCATATAAGCGTGCTTTAACTCCCCAGGGCATTTACGTCTTCGCGGGAGGCTTGCCAGCGCAAACGTTCCAGTCACTGTTCCTGGGACCATTAATATCAAAAAGAGATGGAAGGAAGATGACAAGCGTAATGAAAAGGGCAAATCAAAAAGATCTGCTCCTCATAAGAGATCTTTTGGAAGATGGAAAGATCAAACCGGTCATCGATGAATGCTACCCGTTATGTAAAACAGTTGAAGCTTTTCGTTATTTTGAAAAAGGCCACACCCGAGGGAAAGTGGTTATAACTGTGGTCTGATCATCATGGAACCTCATCAGGCAAGGAGAAAGTACTATAGACTGGGAAACATCTTTCAGTTTTGCGATCATGTTCGGCATTATCTTGACCTGGGCAAAGTCACGGGAAATCAAAGATAAATCGAGTTTTCAAAAATCTAGAACAACAGAAAGAAGGAAAAAATGAAAAGGATCTTTACATTCGCGATCATTTTGATGGCACTAACAGCCTGTACAGCGCCGCAGGTCCAGGCACTTGAACCTGCATGGACGGACATTCCAAAGGTGAATATGCCGAATCCTGCCTCGGTCTATTGTGAGCAGAACGGCAACAAACTTGAGATTCAAACGGCTTCCGATGGCAACCAAAACGGAATATATGTTTTTCCAGATGGCAACACCTGTGACGAGTGGACTTATTACCGAGGAGAGTGTGGCCTGGTGCAACAAAAAAGCCCAACACCTGCCATAACTGTTGAGTCAACCACAGAAGCAAGTGGGGGTGGCCCGGGAGGAAGTAATAACTCAGGAGAAAATGCCTCGGGCGGTTACATGCCACCAGGTACCGCAGAAGAAATAAGTGATTGGTGGGGCGTCATCAAGAGTACCGAACCCGGCGCACAGTATGATGACTACTTCGAGCAGCAGGACCTGGGGCAGATTATCTACTTTGGTATCGATGCAATGGACCCAACGGTAAAGTCCCAGATCGAAGCGCTGCGCGACAGTGGCAAGATTATTCATCTTTATGGCACATTATTGAGTAATGTGCCTGACTACAACAGCTCGCAGATCCTGGTGGATCGCCTCGAGGTTGAAGGGTAACCATCCATCACTAATAGCAGTGGGTTTCGCGAAGGAGTGTCCCGACAATGGTTGGGACACTCTTTGAATTTTAGGGATGTGCTGTATACTTGATCTATGTCTACGGCAATTTTAGCCACGAAACTATATATCCCCCCACCTCGGACTAAAATTGTCCTTCGTCCGCGCCTGATCGAACAGCTAAACGAGGGGCTAGAGCGCAAGCTAACACTCATCTCAGCACCTGCCGGCTTTGGTAAAACCACGGTAGTCAGCGAATGGATTGCCAGT
>CAZXPK010000330.1:0-1517 GCA_964642565.1 uncultured Anaerolineaceae bacterium | reverse complement strand
CAATAAACCCGCCCAACGGGTGCGTTATGAGCTACAAGAAATCGGCCAGCCGACACTGAAAGATATTTTTAAGGCAAAATTTAGCAAGTAGTTAATCGTATAGTTCGCATTAACCAGAATCTGATGCCGTCACTGACCTGGGCTACAAAATCTCTACCAATACAACCACCAGCCACCCTGGAGATGGATTCAGTCGTCTATCCCCAGGGCGTTGGGTATCCTGACGCGTCTCCTGATAACCAGCTGATCCTGGGTGACAATCTGATGGTGATGTCAGCCTTACTGCCTGAGATCCGAGGCAAAATCAATCTGATCTATGCTGACCCTCCATTCTTTACCAACCGGCGTTATCCCATGCGAATTGGTAGGGGAGAAGATTCACGGCGCCCTCAGGACTGGAAGCTTGCTGAAGGTTACCCGGATCATTGGCTAAATATCGATTCCTATCTTGATATGCTCTACCCGCGCCTGAAATTGATGTACGATCTTCTTGCTCCCGCAGGAACGTTATACTTACACCTCGATTGGCATGCCAATGCCTATGCCCGCCTGCTTTTGGATGAGATTTTCGGCTCAGACCATTTGCTAAATGAGATTGTCTGGGTCTACCATGGCCCCTCCCCCATCCGTTCAGCTTTCAACCGCAAGCATGATACCATCCTGTCATATACAAAGAGCGAAAAGTACACCTTCAATGTCGATCAGGTACGGCAACCATATGATCCAACAACGGTCAAAACTTTTGCCTCTTCACCCAAAGCTGGATTCGGTAAAATCCCTGATCTCGCACGTGGAAAAGTCCCTGAAGATTGGTGGTATTTCCCCGTGGTTGCCCGTTTACATCGGGAGCGTAGCGGATATCCCACCCAGAAACCCGAAGCATTGCTTGAACGGATCTTACTGGCATCCTCCAACGCTGGGGATTGCGTGGCTGATTTCTTCTGCGGTTCTGGAACCACAGCCGTCGTGGCTGCCAAGCTTAGTCGGAAATTCATGGTAAGTGATTTGAACTTTCGGGCGGTTCACACCACCCGCACCCGGCTGATCATGTCAGATTCTCCAGTTTTTGCGATCAAACGACTAAAAGGAATTGAATCTCCACAGGTTGATACACATTTAGCTGGTTCCCTAAAGCTGATATTGAACAATCAATCTGTCAAACTGGAGAGTAAACAGGCTGAAGGGATCGACTACTGGGAGGTTGACCCTGCCTGGGATGGAAAACTATTCCGCAGTGCCATCCAAGCAGTTAGACCTCGTGGCAATGAAACCATCACCGATCAACTTAATCTCCCCTGTGCAAATAGCAATCTTCCGATTTGCGTTCGGGTAGTGGATATTCATGGGAATACCTGTTGGTTAAGCAATTAACCTTCGTTTGGCCTGGATACAAACAATCGATTTAAACAAAAAACCCTCCTTATAGAAAACGGGTCAGCTCGTAACTCAAAGTGTGCATCAAGTATCCAACCGATAACCCACCCCTCGGATGGTCTTTAGGAATTGCGGTTGTCGTG
>CAZXPK010000329.1:0-1530 GCA_964642565.1 uncultured Anaerolineaceae bacterium | reverse complement strand
AGCAGGGAATCCACTCCATGGTGCGCCGCGCAGAGGGCACGCGGCTGTCCGAACGACAGGCCAGCCCTATCCTCTACCGTCTCGTCGAGTCTAGGCGGCACGCCACTCTTGTCGCCGCAAGAATGAGTGCTGCAATCCACATCGCTCGACGAGATTCCATCGTTTAGCCTTTCACCGCGCCTTGAGTCAGCCCCCCCACAATCTGGTCCTGGAGGGTGAGGTAGATGATCATGATCGGCAGCGCGCCGATCAACGCGCCCGCCGCGAAAACTCCCCACCTCTGCTGAAACTGTGCCCCAGTGAAGATCTGCAGGCCGACCATCAGGGTGTATTGTTCGGTGCTCTTGAGCAGCACCCGTGCCAAGACGAACTCGCCATAGGTTGCAATAAAGTTGAGTATACCTATGACGATCAGGATGGGGCGCAATAACGGTAGGATCAGCCGGACAAAGATCTGCCAGTCGGAAGCCCCTTCCACCTTGGCCGACTCGTCAATATCGCGCGGGACAGTGTCGAGAAAACCTTTCATCAGCCAGATGTTGATGCCCATAGCCCCACCCAAGTACACCAGGATCAGGCTCACGTGGGTGTTCAAGCCTATGAAGGGTAAGATGTCGCCGATCTGAGAAATCATCAGAAATGTGGCGACAAGCGCCAGCAGGCCGGGGAACACATTGATGAGCAAGATGCCTTTGAGCATCGTCCGGCGACCGCGGAAGCGAAAGCGCGAGAACGCGTAAGCCGCGATCGTGGTGATCGAAAGCGAAAGCACAGAAGTGATCGAGGCGATCTTGATCGAATTTCCCAACCACCTCCAGAAGGGGAACTGAACTGAGCCCAGCAGCTCGCGGTAATTTCCCGCACCCGCGTTCTCCGGGATCAGTTTTTGCGTGGCCAAAGTGCCGGTTGGATTGATGGAGGCTGAGATCATCCACAGGACAGGGAAAACCGAGAAGACAATCAGGATAGCCGCAATGACCAGCCGCAAGCCGATGCTGAACCTGCGCTGTGCCCTGGCAGAAGTGCGGAGACGTTGAAACGAAACCAAACTAGACATTTTCGCTGACCTCCTCCCACATGCGGGTATAGCGGAACTGGAAGAGGGTGATGGCGCCAACGATAAAGAAGATGACGATGGTGATGGCCGAGGCAAAGCCGTAGTTGATGCCGCGAGTGGCAGTGAAGGCGAGGTTATATACGTAGCTGATTAAGATATCCGTGTGCCCCGCAGGGGTGGGTGTATTGGCCATGGGCGGGTTACCCGCGTTGAAGATATATATCAAATTGAAATTATTGAAGTTGAAAGTGAACGAGGCGATCAACAACGGACCGACAGCGACCAGCAACAGGGGCAAAGTAATCTTCCAAAACTGTTGCCAGGAGCTGGCCCCATCCACCTGAGCTGCATGGTAGTAATCTTCGGGGATGGATTGCAGCGACCCGCTGCAGATCAGCATGAAGTAAGGATAACTCAGCCAGAGGTTGACGATCAGAATGGCAATTTTAGCCCACCACTGGTCGGTGAACCAG
>CAZXPK010000328.1:0-1540 GCA_964642565.1 uncultured Anaerolineaceae bacterium | reverse complement strand
AATGGATGCATACAATCTAATAATTTCCACGCAGATTGAATGGGCTAAAAATAAAGGTCTCCAACTTGTTGGTAGCCGCTCGGAGAGAGGTCGAGAGTGTTATACAACGAGAATCGAAAACAACCTGTTTCAACCACTAAACGAGGGAACAAGAGAAAACCTTGAGCATGGCGATGGGGGTGAACTCTCTATGGCGAAGGGACCCGCCAAAATCTGTGCTGTTCATTCGTCATCGGCGTTAGGAATCAATCTGTTTGATTACTGGAGGAATTCGATTGATTTATCAGTTATCACCGCATCTTGTGGGCTATCTCTTGCAGGTCGAAAATTGGCCGGTGAGATATTGTTCGAGCAAAAGTTTTCAATTGATGATCGTTTTCAGTATTCCCCGAACATCGATGTCTTGATTATCCCGAAAACCGGTAGTTATAAAGCATTCGCAATAGAATGCAAATTTACCGAAGCTTACTCTTCTCGTAAGCATGCTGGTCTTGACCATAAATATTTAGAAAATGAGAAGGTCTGGCAGAAACTACCAGGAACCAAATGCCTTGCTAATGAAATTTCACCCAACGATAAACGTTTTGAGTATCTGCATGCTGCACAACTCATCAAACATATCCTCGGCTTAAATCGCAAGTTTGGTCATGCGCGCTACCGTTTTCTTTATTTGTGGTATGACGCTCTGGGCGAACCAGGTTGTACCCATCGTCAAGAAATTGAAGTATTTGCCAACATTGTCCGTTCTGATGGTGTAATATTTCACGAAACATCGTATCAAGATCTAATTGTCTGTCTTGCCCAATATCGAGAGTACCATTTGAAATACGTTTCGTATGTTACAGAACGTTATCTTTGAACTAAGCGAGTAGGTATAACAGGTACTCCACCGGACAGCTCTTCCCTTTACTCCAAATCCTATTCTTAGACATTCAATTACCCAGCCTGCTGATCTTGCTCTAGTAGCAGCTCCTTGCCAGCAAGCTGGGTTTATATATTCATGCTTGTAACTTGTCTGCCGACCCGCTTTTGGAATTCGGTGGAATTCCGTTGGTTTATTCCCGGGTTTATAGTGACAAATCCATATCACCGGCAGATAAGTTATCGATGCTTGGAACATAAATTATGATATTTGACCCATGTACAATGCAGTTAATTTAAGGCAAAGAGCACGAAATATCAATTTGCACCCTCTGACCTACCGCTGGCGTGTAATCCCACTGTGGCTCGGTGAACGCCAGCCAGGAGATCTCCTTCACCAACCACTGCCAGGCCTGTCCTATACAGAAAAATATCTTACTGACATTTATCGCTGACTCCGCAATGGGCGAATGCGCATCTTATCTTTATCAATCACAACGAATGCACCAGGCAGTTGATGGGGCTGGTCCTTCAGCAGACTTCGCAATCGGGGGGTCTTCAAGGCGCTGTCGACCACGTCGAACCGGAGCAAGATAATTCCACGCGCCGGCCGTTTTAAGCGGTAAACCAGCTCGCCAAAATCCTTATCCTCGGTGAGCAGAACGCGCCCTTCGTCATC
>CAZXPK010000327.1:0-1556 GCA_964642565.1 uncultured Anaerolineaceae bacterium | reverse complement strand
TCCAATTTCAGGTTGATGAGACGAATTCAGAGGCTACTTCCCTCACCATCTGGGGTGAAGCACAAGATAACCCTGGAACGTTCTTATCCTCCGGCTGGAATATCTCCTCCAGGTTGAGAACCACAGCCTCGGTGGGTTGGTCTCCAATAGCTTGGATGGTGGTAGGTCAGGCTGGTGTGGACCAACATACCCCGAATATCTCCACGGTCATACAAGAGATCGTGAATCGCCCAGGTTGGACAGATGGGAATTCCCTCGTTATCATCATCAGTGGCAGCGGCCAACGGACTGCTGCAGCATACGATGGCACATTAGCAGGTGCGCCTAAGCTATATGTTGAATGGAGTACAACACCTCAGAACCAAGCTCCAAGCGTAACCATCAATACTCCGCGATCCAATACCACCTACATCACGGGTAATGAGATAAATTTCAGCGGGACGGCTTTTGATCTTGACGATGGTGATATCACGGCGAGTCTGATCTGGACATCCAACCTGGATGGGACGATTGGCACAGGTGGGAATTTCAGCCATTCTAGCTTGAGCAGTGGGACGCATACAATCACTGCCAGTGCTACAGATAATAACGGACTTACCGGGGAAGCAACCGTTACATTCACAGTGTTTGATAATGTACCTGTGCTGGTTGGAGCGGGTGATATTGCTATGTGCGATAGCAGTGGGAGGATAGCCACCGCTCTATTGCTGGACAACATAGCTGGAAGCGTTTTCACCGCAGGTGATAATGCCCAGCTAGTGGGTGCAGAATCAGAATTTACTGAATGTTATGACCCAACATGGGGTCGCCATAAAGCCCGTACACATCCAGTACCTGGCGATCATGACTATCTGACCGAGGGCGCTTCAGCGTACTATAACTATTTTGGAGCTGCTGCAGGGGAACCTGGCAAGGGCTATTATAGTTATGACCTTGGAAGCTGGCACATCATCGCCCTTAACAGCGAGATTGACATTAGTGCTGAGTCGACCGAAGTGCAGTGGTTACGGGCAGATCTAGCTGCCCATCCGACAACATGTACATTAGCTTACTGGCACCAACCACGTTTTTCCTCTGGCTTGATCCATGGGAGCAATATTTACTTCGGGGAGCTGTGGGAAGCTCTCTATGATTATGGTGCAGATGTTGTGATAAATGGTCATGAGCATCTCTATGAACGCTTCGTAGCACAAAATCCTGATGGGATTGCCGAGCCAACCCGTGGAATCCGGGAATTCATTGTAGGAACTGGTGGTGCTTATATAGGATATCCATATACACAACTCCCAAACAGTGAGGTGATAAATAACACTACATATGGAGTTATAAAGTTTACCCTTCATGAAACCAGTTACGATTGGGAGTTTATCCCTATCGCGGGTATGACTTTTACCGATTCTGGAAGCGCCCCTTGTGTTGAGGTTCAATCATCAAATACACAAACGCCCACCCCGACTAAAACAGCAACTCTGACACAAACCAGCACGCCGACAAAAACACCCTCGCCAACCAATACTAAAACATCTACTCCAGCTCAAACTTCTACCTTTACACCA
>CAZXPK010000326.1:0-1575 GCA_964642565.1 uncultured Anaerolineaceae bacterium | reverse complement strand
CTCATCTGAAATTATCTATGAGAACTTCTATCACTATTAAAAACGGAAATATATCATGTTATGAATATATTATTTCCCAACTCCCAACCTGGTGATCGTAAAACCAGCCCTTGTCCAAGGTTGCTCTTCCCAGCCTCCGACTGTATCTACCGCCAGACGAGCGGGGGTTAATCCCAGCAATTTTTGTGGATCTAATTCCTTCAGTTCTCGGTGACCAACTAATAACAAGAGTAGATCCGCACCCCCAATTGCATCTTCAAGTGTGGGCATTGAATGGATTCCAGGGATATCCGCATCCAATTTATACGGTTCATAAGCACGGACTATGGCTCCAGCATCAGCCAATAATTTCGCCACCTCGATAGCTGGGCTTTCGCGCAGGTCATCTACGTCAGGTTTAAAAGCTAATCCTAGGGCTGCGATACGTTTCCCACTCAAATCATCTCCAACAATATCCTTTATGAGATTCAGAACAAAATGTGGTTGTCCATCGTTTACATGCCTGGCAGTTGATATTAGCTCAGTCAGGTCTGGTGCTGCCTCGACTAGGAACCAGGGATCAACGCTGATGCAGTGCCCTCCAACACCAGGGCCGGGATTTAGTATCTTTACCCGTGGATGGCGATTGGCGATTCTAATTGCCTCCCAAATATCAACCCCAAAGCGCTCTGTAAGCCTTGAAAATTCATTTGCTATGGCAATATTCACATCGCGGTAGGTATTCTCCATCAATTTGACCATTTCAGCAGTGGTTGCATCCGTAAGCACGATTTCACCCTTTACGAAATGAGCATATAAATCCCTACCGGCACTTGCAGATGCTTCATCGATGCCTCCAATTACACGTGCATTCTCGGTCAATTCCTGAATTATTTTCCCTGGAAGTACCCTTTCTGGGGTATATGCCAGATGAAAATCTGTGCCAGCCTTTAACCCTGAGCGTTCCAGGATGGGTCGCACCAGATCCACCGTCGTGCGTGGAGGCGAGGTTGACTCTAGCATGACCAAATTCCCTGGACGGAGTTGTGGAACAATCGATTCAGTCGCAGCTTTCACAGCACGCATATCAGCAAGTCGATAAGATTGTCCTTTATAAGATCCCTGCTCATTTTCATAAAAAGGCGTTGGGACAGCGATGATGAAGGCATCCGCATTCTCTGGAGTAGCGCTAATCGTCATACGACCCGATTCTAAAGCTTCTTGCACCAGCAATCGCAAACCTGGCTCGTTGATATGAATCCCACCGTTCAGAAGTATCGAAATCACATCGGTGTTTATATCGACACCTGTAACTTGTAAACCGTGAGTTGCGAAAGTGCTGGCAGTCGGCAGCCCTATATAGCCTAAACCAATCACACATACTTTCGTAAAATTCATTATTACTCCAGAATTCCAGTCATGGATTTAGTGAAAAGTGAATGTTCATTCAATCATTCGGATAGTAGGTAATTATCCCACAAACGTTCGGGGCATGTCAATCAGCACAGTAGAGGGTATAACTGAATGATTCCTTCTAAAGGCTGACCTTCGGACACAAGTTCGGACAAAGGTGTAAAAAATGCAATGGAAACCTCT
>CAZXPK010000325.1:0-1631 GCA_964642565.1 uncultured Anaerolineaceae bacterium | reverse complement strand
CAACAAACCTCCATGCAGGAAGTAACATAAGATGAAAATCACCATCATTGGTGCTGCTGGTGCGCGCACTCCCATGATCATGAAAGCGATGCTTGCACATCAGGATCGATTGGGCTTGGATGAGCTCACTTTGATGGATATCGATGGAGAGCGGCTTGAATTGATTGGCGCGCTGACCTCTCCTAGTGAACGATCGCCCAATACGAAGTTTCACATTACACGGACTACAGATGCTCGAATTGCGTTATGTGGTGCAGATTTTGTCATTACAACCTTTCGGGTTGGGGGGATCGAATCGCGTGTTATCGATGAGCGGGTGCCGTTAAATCATGGAATTCTTGGACAAGAGACAACTGGACCGGGTGGATTTGCGATGGGAATTCGATCCATTCCCGTGATATTGGAGTATGTTGGATTGATGGAAGATGCGTGCCCAAATGCCTGGCTGATTAATTTCGCTAACCCTGCTGGAATGCTGACCGAAGCAGTAATCCGGAATACTAAATGGAAACGAGTCGTTGGGATATGCGATGCGCCATCGTCCATGCATCAAGTTATCTCCGCACTATTGGGGTCAAATCCTGAAGAGGTAACCCTGGATTATTTTGGACTGAATCATCTGGGTTGGATCAGAAAGGTAATCTATAACGATCAAGATCAGTTGCCTGAATTCATTCAAGCCCTCAATTCTGCGAGTAGTGTACCTGGATTACCGTTTGATCCTGATTTAGTCGTCAGCCTGGGGATGATCCCAAATGAATATCTTTTTTACTACTATTATGCGACCGAGGCTGTAAATAATATCCTCAAAGCGGGTGAAAGCAGGGGTGAACAGATCGCAAGACAAAACATCCAATTATTCGCTGAATTGAAGGAAAAATACAGGGCTAAAGACTTTGACGGGATGCAAGCGACGTATCAAGCCTACCTGGACTTGCGTGGTAGTACCTACATGGTGAAGGAAACAGGTAGACAGCATGACTTATCCAGTATAGATCCGAAAATATTAGAATCATTATCAAATGAAGGTTATGCAGGTGTGGCACTTAATTTAATCGAGGCTTTGGACGGATATAAGCCTATGATGCAAATCTTGAATATAGCTAACCAAGGTGCCATTCAAGGCATGGATGAGCAAGATGTAGTTGAAATCCCCACCATGGTAAGTCATCACCATATTCAGCCCCTGGTTGTCGGTGAGATACCTTCACACTGCATGGGAATGATGAAACAAGTCAAGCATTATGAGCATTTGACTATCGAAGCTGCAGTGGAAAGATCCTATCAGAAGGCTCGACTAGCATTGACCATACATCCTTTGGTTCGAGATTATTCGATCGCAGGAGCCATATTGGATGAATATATTTTGGGGCATCAGGGTTATTTTCCAATTTTTCAGTAAATGTCATTAAATTTTGACGTCATCGTCATTGGCAGTTATTCTGTAGACCTAATTTTCTCCGGTCTGGGTGAACTTCCACAACTTGGTAAAGATGTGGTAGGAACAGATTTTAAGATGACACCAGGAGAAGCATTTATTTCTGCCGTCAGTATGCACAGGCTGGGAATAAACGTAGGCTGGGCAGCAGATTTCGGGAATGACGAATTCAGCCGCTTTGCGCTTAACTGTA
>CAZXPK010000324.1:0-1680 GCA_964642565.1 uncultured Anaerolineaceae bacterium | reverse complement strand
CAAACGCGTGATTTTGTTAATGTTAAAGATGTAGCTACAGCGAATTATAAAGCAGCCTTTTCAAGAAATTAAGGTTCTGTGTATAACATAGGATCTGGTACACAATTAACGATTAACAATCTTGCGAGATTAGTTCAAGAAACGAGTGGAATTAATGCAATTGGTATAAAGCACCTGCCCCCCCGTGCATCTGAAGTTCGTCATTGCAAAGCAGATATTAGTAAGGCAGCCTTAGAATTAGACTTTAAACCCACTATTAATATAAAAGATGGTCTGATTGAATATTTTTCGTGGTTTATGGGAAATTATTAAATTAGACGTCATACATAGGAATGAATCCATCAGTTTATTCAACAAAACTGATGGATTTGCTTACCGAATTTATATATGCACCATACTCATTGTTGGATTAGTAAGTTTTCCGCATTCCGATCTTAACAAACATTGCTTTTAATTTCTTAACGAAACGTACGGATTTTGTGCTCAATAAACTAATGAGTTCTGCTTGGAGATCCTGTAGCTCCGTTATTAATTCTGTATGTTCGACTTGTAAAATCTGATAATCCGATTTCACCATTTCATGCTCACCCAATAAACCCTGGTGTTCTGTCTGAAGACTGTGATATTCGGATTTCAGCGTTTCATTCTCACCCAATAAACCCTGGTGTTCCGTCTGAAGACTTTGATATTCGGATTTCAGCATTTCATTCTCACCCAATAAACCCTGGTGTTCTGCTTGCAGGTCTGAATAATCCAATTTCAGTGTTTCAAGCTCACTGTGTAAACCCTGGTGTTCTGCCTGCAAACCCTGATAATCCGATTTCAATGTTTCATGCTCACCATGTAAACCCTGGCGCTCTGCCTGCAAACTCTGATAATCCGATTTCAGTGTTTCAAGCTCACCGTGTAAACCCTGGTACGCTGCTTGTAACGCTTGGTGACTCGTTTGCAAGGCATGATGTTCCGTTTGTAAGTTATGATGATCAGATAATTCTTTATTATAGAACCTTTGCAACTGTTTCACAATTTCATATTGATTACTAATGACATCTAGATATCTATTTTGATTCGATTCAAGTCTCTTTTTTATGGAATGAAAAACAGGTACTGCTTTTATCATCAACCGATTATCCATTTCTTCTTTTAAAAGAAGAATTTGATAATCAAGATCTTGAAGCAATAATGAACACTGTAAAGCACAAAATTCTGAATGTAATTCTATAAAAAGGATAGGCCGGTTCTTTTGTAATGTTTTTAATCCGCCACGCAACAGTGAATACTCTGCTCCTTCAATATCGATCTTAATTAAATCAGGAATAATACCAGTCGATTCAACAAACCAATCCAAGGTTCGAATTTTGACATCTACATCAAAAAAACCTGGGGGTAAATCTTTATTTTTTATCTTTGGGTGCGAAACATCTATCCGGGATGTGCTACTATATCCCTTATCTATATCGGATGATATAGTCATTGAGGAAATATCGAAGCTAGCGTCTTTTTGGGAGGAAGTGGTTGGGCGGCTCACCCGCGACAGCGTCTTCCTTAGCGCTGGCCAGTACACTTGTACCCCCGACTCAAAACCTATCCTTGGCTCCTCCCCCGATGTCGAGGGTCTTTTCTTTAACCTGGGCTACAGCGGCCACGGTATCATGGGCGCTCCTGAGGGCAGCCGCTACG
>CAZXPK010000323.1:0-1709 GCA_964642565.1 uncultured Anaerolineaceae bacterium | reverse complement strand
TAGCACCGCTCGCGCATGCCCTGATGTTTGACCGCGAGCCATTGGTGCGGGCGCACGCCGCTTGGGCGCTTGGGCAGATTGGCAGCGCAACCGCCACGCACGCCCTGGAAGATGCTGTTGTCAAGGAAAATGACCCCCTGGTGAAGTTGGAAATACAAAATTCATTGGCTAAGTGGTGACAAGAGACTACATACCATGTTGAATGTTTTGAAAAACACCCGGCAATTGATTAACCGAGCAGGGTTTATATGCGTGCTCTGGCTTGTCCTGAGTGGGTGTCAGATCACCACCTCATCCAAACCACCAACCTCCTTTCCACCCATACTATCCACGCCAACTCCCACGAAGGTGGTGTTGTCGCTGCCATTTGTCATGCAGTCTGCACCGGAGGCGAGCCCTACACCTGCCCTGGTTAGTATAGCCAGCCCTACACCGACTACTACTGTCCTTCCAATGGAAACCCCCACGCTCCCGCCTGCCCCACAGATCACATTGCTCTTCACGGGAGTGATCGTGCCAGCGCGCTGCGTGCAATCAGCCATTGATTGGCGTAGGGATGCCAATTATATTTATGATGAGGTACGCGATGTCATCTCCAGTGCCGACCTGGCAGTGGGAACGTTGAATACCACCCTGAGCGACCTATCCACTCACACCGGCTGCATCGAGACCTATGTGCTGGTGAGTGACTCACGCAGCGCAGCAGCAGCTGCCTTTGCCGGTTTTGATGTGATGAGTGTGGCCACCAACCACATCAAGAATTGTGCCGGGGCAAGCTGCGCTGATAATTACAACCGGGCCTTCCTGGACACGCTGGACAACCTGCGGGCGAATGCCATCCTGCCGGTGGGAGCCGGCATGAAATTAACCGATGCCCTGCAGCCGGTGGTGGTTGAGGTGCAAGGCATCCGCTTCGGTTTCGTCTCGCTGGGGATGGTTGAGCCCATGGCGTTTGCCGGGCCGGATACGCCCGGGATTGCCGAGCTGACGGACGAGAACCTTCGTGATGCCATCTCAGCAGCAAGGGAGGTTTCGGATGTGGTCATAGCCATGCCGCATTGGGGGCCGGAAGACACTTCGGAACCGAATAGTTACCAGCTACACTTTGCACAAGTGGCGGTGGAGGCGGGTGCGGATGTGGTGGTGGGCAATCACACCCACGTGGTGCAGGCGATCCAGCAGCTGAATGGGATCGACGTGTTTTATGGGCTGGGGAACTTCGTCTTCGACCAGACCTGGGACCTGGCCCACCAGCAGGGGGTAATGCTGCTGCTGCACTTCTCCAGCAGCGAATATACCGGTTATGACCTCATCCCCACCCACGTGGACGGGGATGGCACGGTGCACATCGCCGGGCCGGATGAGGCAGCCGAGGTGCTGCAACGCATCGAGCAAGCCAGCGAAAACCTTAGATAGACATCTATTTTTCTATATAGGGATGGATATTTTCATCCAGTACGCGGTATACTCACCTGACGAATGAGGGAATATAAGACAATGTCAAACGACGATAAATTAGCCACAATTGTCATCTTTGGTGCCTCAGGGGACCTCACCTGGCGCAAGCTGGTGCCCGCACTGTACAACAACCACATTAAAGGGCGGATGCCTGCTTGTGGCGAAATTATTGGTTTCGCCCGCCGGCCGTACACCAATGAGACTTTTCGCCAGCGCCTGCAGGAAGGGGTGACGACGTTCAGCCCGGAAGG
>CAZXPK010000322.1:0-1735 GCA_964642565.1 uncultured Anaerolineaceae bacterium | reverse complement strand
TCGCGTAGTCTGGCCTAGCGCGCACGCCTGGAGAGCGTGTTTCCCGCAAGGGAACGAGGGTTCAAATCCCTCCCTCTCCGCCAGGAACTGGTGGGGGTATGGGAGTGACCCAATACTCCCACTAGCCACATATGGGGGTGTTGCACAGGATCTGCAATTTTTATTATCGAAGTACCAAACTATTTAGCAGTGATTAAGGTACAATTTGCTTTTGATGAAATCCGTAAAAAGTAATAGGCATCTAATTCATGTCTCAAAAGACTGTTTATATTAATGGCCGATTCCTGACTCAGCCAGCAACTGGGGTGCAAAGATATGCATTGGAATTATTAAATGCTCTTGATCAAGTATTTGAAAATGATCCGACATCAAAGCAAAATGTTAGGATCATCTGCTTGATCCCAAAAGGAATAGAAAACAAAAGTCTGCCTGAATGGAAGAATATTCAGATTCAGAAATGTGGTCGTTTGTGTGGAAACCTCTGGGAGCAAATTGAGCTTCCCTTTTATGCACGACAGGGACTGTTGGTCGACTTGTGCAATATTGGTCCCGTTTTTCATTTCAACCAAATTGTTGTCTTCCATGATGCTTCGGTATTTGCAGTTCCCCAAGCATATTCCTTCGCATTCAAGATAAAATACCGCTTAATTATGCGGGTGTTGGGGCGTACTGCCAGGCAGGTGCTCGCAGATTCATATTTCTCCCAAGAAGAATTGGCTAGATATATAAAAATCAGTAAAAACAAAATCAGAGTTATTCCTGGGGGGTGTGAACATATCTTGAATATTGATCCAGATTATTCAATCATTAATGATAATAGAATAACACATACGCCCTTCTTGCTGGCAGTGGGAAGTTCAAGCCCGCATAAAAATTTAGCGATTGTGGTGAATGCGTTTGAACGTTACAAAAATAACTCGATATCTCTTGTGATTGCCGGTGGAACATTTTCAAAAGTATTTAATGCTGTCGAGACAGCTGAAACACCTCGAACCATCCGTTTGGGTTATGTAACTGATGCACAATTGCGCGCCTTATATTCTCGTGCGGTTGGATTTATATTTCCATCAATATACGAGGGTTTTGGTTTGCCACCCCTGGAAGCGATGGCTTGTGGATGCCCGGTGATTTGCTCAAATCGAGCCTCCATGCCGGAGATTTGCGGGGATGCAGCGTTATATTTTGATCCACTGAATGAGGGTGACATAAATCATTCCATTAATCTACTTCTGGAGAATTTCTCCTTACAGGATTCTCTAAGGATAAAAGGATTTGAGCGGGTAAAATGCTTTTCCTGGAAAAATGCGGCAGAATCACTTTTGGAAATTCTTGGTAAAACCGATTAGAAATCAACCAAAAAATGCACGTTATTTAATGTCTAAAGCGAATTTTTCTTGGATAATGCTTCCGTAAATACGAATAGGATATGCAAACATAATCATAAGACTGATAGAAATAATTCCATTTACTAACTCATTTTCCATCTATGGAGAGCCCACATAAAGTATTTGTAACCCGATATCAGATAAAGCATGAATCTAGAATATACTTGCGCTGCCCTTTAACCAGCAATTACAAACAAATTGGTAAATATATAAAACAATATCTGTGAAATGAGAATTTATTACATAGTTTGATACCCATGGAAGAAAATAAGGTTAGATAAAAATTTGGAAATAGAGTTATTTATTGCTTTATCAAATATACTGTGTTCTAATAAAAAAATTACTTTCCG
>CAZXPK010000321.1:0-1739 GCA_964642565.1 uncultured Anaerolineaceae bacterium | reverse complement strand
ACTCAATTCTTTAATATAATCAGACCCATACCACGATCACAGGTGTGAGCCATGTTCAAGAAAAATAGACGTCACTTGCAACCCCCTCACATCAGTGAAGTATCCCAATTACCGGAGCAGCAGTTTTTACGCTTAGAGCGCTCCTGGGCTGGAGTCTTTTATCGAGAAGTATTCTCCCGTCTCGATGAGAGCGCTTTCTCCTGCCTTTATTCCGACCTACCTTCTCGACCCAATATTCCGGTCAATGTGCTGGTCGGATTGGAGTTCATGAAAGCTGGGTTTGGATGGAGTGATGAAGAGCTATATGATGAATTTCTCTACAATGTGCAGGTGCGTTACGCCTTGGGATATCACGAATTGGGAGTGGGCGAGTTTGATCTACGTACCCTGTACTATTTTCGCCAGCGCTTGAGCCAGTATATGCAGAAAGAAGGTGTCAACCTGCTAGATCGAGCCTTTGAACAGATTACCGATGAACAACTGGCCAAATTTCAATTAAAGACTGGCAAGCAGCGTATGGATAGCACCCAAATTGCCAGCAACATCCGCCAACACGGTCGATTGCAATTACTGGTTGAAGTGCTCCAACGCGTGCCGAGGATGCTAAGCGAAGCCGATCAGGCACATTATGCCGAGCTATTGCAACCCTTTATGCAAGGTCACCCCGGTTGGTATGTCTATCAGATGAAGCAAACCGAGTTTCCCGAGCACATTCGACGCGTTGGATGGGTAATGCATCAATTGTTGACGGAATTGAAACCAAACTATGCCCAGTGTAAAGAATTCCAGATTCTTGAACGGGTATTTGGCGAGCATTACCGGTTGGGAGAATCCGGGGTAGTCGCCAAAGCTCAAAAGGAATTGGGCGCTAACAGTCTGCAATCCCCCGACGATTGGGAAGCCACCATTCGGGAGGTCGGCAACGGATTGAAGCAAGGATATGTGGCTAATCTAGCTGAAACCTGCGATCCCCAGAACCCATTTCAGCTGATCACCAAGGTCCAGGTAGCACCGAACAGCTTGGATGATGGCAAACTCTTGTTGCAGGCCTTACCCAATTTGGCTCAACGGACTGACCTGGATGTGCTCTACACCGATGGGGGTTACGGTGGTCCAGAGCTCGATCAAGCCCTGACAGATAAAGGTATTGCTCTGTTTCAAACCGGTATTCGTGGACGGAAACTTCGTCGGGACAAGCTGAGTTTCTATAATTTCATCCTTCAGCTAGACGAGACCGGTCATCCCATTCAAGTTACCTGCCCCCATGGGCAAATTGCTCCGGTTGAGTTGGGTAGCCAGAAGAAAGGCTATGTTGCCAGGTTTGCCATCACATTCTGTGAAACCTGCCCATTCCATCAAGCCAGGCAATGCCCAACCCGCTATCGAAAGCGGAAACAGTTTTACGGTCTATATTTCCTTCCCTGGAAAATGATGGTCTCCATGCGTCGAAGACGCAATCAGGCCTTACAAAAATCGCACCGCAACCCACGCGCTGCCATTGAAGCTACTGTTCGGGCGGTCAAGCATCCCTTTCCAAGAGGAAAGTTGCCTGTAAGGGGCAGGTTCCGTATGTTCTACATGATGATCGGTTCAGCAGCCATCAACAATGTACGACAAATACAAAGATATTTGGCTTCAAGGCTAAAAGACCTTCTTTCGGATTCTTTTTGTCGTTTTCGTTGGAGTTATATTGCAGTTCTTTAGTTCGTTTTTTACTACTTTTATGCTCGTAAAACCCT
>CAZXPK010000320.1:0-1749 GCA_964642565.1 uncultured Anaerolineaceae bacterium | reverse complement strand
CCGTACGATTACCTGATCCTGTCCGTTGGCAGTGTAGCTCACTTCTATGGCGTGGCTGGCGCGGCAGAACACGCCTTCCCTTTGAAAACCCTGGATGATGCGGTGCGCCTGCGAAACCATATTTTGTGCCTGTTCGAAGGTGCCATCCTGGAGCCTGACCCAAAAATACGCCGGCAGATGCTCACCTTCACCATTGTGGGAGGCGGACCCACCGGTGTGGAGTATGCGGGTGCGCTGGCAGAGCTGGTGCGGACGCCCCTGGCGAGGGATTATCCGGATCTAGACATAAGCCAGGTGCATATACAGCTATTGGAGGCGACCAACCGCCTGCTCACCGGCATGCCTGAGCGTTTGCACACCTACACCATGAAGCGCTTTCAACATATGGGTATCGATGTGCAGCTTAACTCGCCCGTCAGCCAGATCACCTCACAAGCGGTGATCTTGAACGATGGCCAGCTGATCCCCACCGAAACCGTGGTTTGGACGGCTGGTGTGGGTGGCGAGTGCCTGCCACAAAATTGGGATTTTCCAACCGGTCACAACGGGCAGGTTCAAGTACTGCCCACCCTGCAGGTGCCGGATCACCCTGAAATCTATGCCATTGGCGACCTGGCGCATGTGGAGCAGGACGGGCACCTCCTGCTGATGATTGCTCCGGTTGCCACCCAGGAGGGGGAATGGGCAGCCAAAAACATCCTGCGACAAATTGCAGGCGCGCAGCCCCAACCATTTCGATACCATGACCCGGGCATGATGGTGACCACCGGGCGGAATTCTGCCGTGGTCCAATTGGGTGGGCGGGCCTTCACTGGCTTCCCTGCCTGGGTTATCTGGCTAAGCGTGCACCTGTACAGGCTGATCGGGTTCCGCAACCGCCTGCTCGTATTGATCAATTGGGCCTGGGATTACGTCTTCTTTGACCGGGTGGTGCGCCTGATCCTGCCGCTGCCGGGTAACGAGCCAATGAGGAAGGGTTGTTGAAAATGGAACACGCTCCGATCACCACCCTGTTCCTCGATATTGGGGGTGTGCTGCTCACCAATGGCTGGGACCATCTGGCGCGGAAGCAAGCCGCGGATGCATTCCATCTGAATTACACCGATGTGGAGGAGCGCCACCATCTGACCTATGATACGTATGAGGAAGGTAAATTGAGCCTGGACGAGTACCTGCAACGCGTGATTTTTTGCCAGGAACGCTCCTTTTCACCGGATGAATTCAAGTCCTTCATGCTTACACGCTCACAGCCCAATCCTGAAATGCTTACTTTAATACAATCATTAAAAGCCCAATATAAATTAAAAACCATCGCAGTCAGCAATGAAGGGCGGGAGATGAATGCTTATCGCATTCGCACATTTAATTTAAATAATCTGATCGATACTTTTGTTTCATCATGTTTCGTCCATTTTCGTAAACCAGACCTGGACATATACCGGATTGCTCTGGATATATCCCAAGCCGCCCCGGATGAGGTGGCCTATATCGATGATCGACCTTTATTTGTTGAAGTGGCCAATAGCCTCGGTATTCATGGCGTCTTGCACATCGATTTTCCAACCACGCGCTCAAAATTAGCTGAGTTTGGACTCAATTCCCAATAAACCGGTGGAACCACCCAAAGGAGAAAAATGACAGCAGAAAAATGCCGGATCGGCATGGTAGGGTTGGGGGTGATGGGGCGTAACCTACTGCTCAATATGGCAGAACACGGGTTTCGCGTGGCAGGCTATGACAAGGACCCAC
>CAZXPK010000319.1:0-1750 GCA_964642565.1 uncultured Anaerolineaceae bacterium | reverse complement strand
CTCGCTGCTCTTATTCAGTTGACCAAACCCCAAGGAAACCAAACCGCTCATGCTGCCTAAATTCATCGTATCTACTGCTGAGCTGGGGACAATGACCAGGGCACCCTTTTGTTTTAAGCCTTCGAAGAGCATGTTCATGGCTCTCAGGTGCAATGCCGTCGGATTATTGGTATAAGCTTCTGATGCCTGTGCGAAACTGGAGGCAATCTGCTGCTCCGATTCACCTAGAATTACACGCGCTTGACGTTCACGCTCGGCCTGTGCCTGGCGTGACATGGCATCCTCCAAATCTGGCGGGATGACCACATCGCGGATCTCGACGGATTGCACTGTGATACCCCACGGAGTGGTGCGCTCATCAATGATTTTCTGCAGGTCAGCATCCATCCTGGCGCGCCCCACCAGGATATCTGCCAGTGTCATTTGCCCGATAATCTCGCGTAGTGCCGTCTGCGCAGCCCATGAAATTGCTACCTTATAATCTGCAACTTCCAATGCGGCTTTCTGTGCATCCCAGACCAACCAGAACAGGACGGCGTCCACATCGACGGGAACGGTGTCCTTTGTCAGTGTTTTTTCGGCCGAGAACGGGGTTACATTAACCCGGTGATCGATCCAGTTGACCACTGTGTCGACGATCGGGATGATCAAGAACATTCCAGGGCCTTTTAAACTGAGAAATTTACCGAAACGCAAGACGACGGCTTTTTCCCATTGTGAGGCAATTTGCGTGGCTAAAAGCAGGTAGGTGCCTAGCAAGATCATTATGATTAGAAACGGGACGGATATTGATTCAGAAAGGCCATTCATATCCATGACAGCCACGCCAATAATCGCCAGCACAAATATTATGGCGAATAGGAACCCTCCGACTCCACTAACACGGAAATTTGATTTTGCCTTGGTGCTGGAGCCATCGGATACGGTGAGTTGTTTTAACATAGCGAACCTCGCTTTCTTTTTTCTCATAGGACTTGTTTATTCACCCTTCTTGTTGATCTGATTAACGAGCACCCTTTCAACATCTTCGCGCCTATAACCCAACCGGTCAGTTTCTCTAATCAATGTCTCGATCAAATTGCGAAGTTTTTCAGTGCGGATGATCTGCATTTCCTTTACACCGGGTGTGCTTGCAACGAACGTACCTTTGCCACGCTCCGTAATGATCACCCCTTCATTGACCATGTCGCGGTACGCCAGAGCCACTGTATTGAAATTCACCGATAGCTCCACAGAAAGCTCTCTAATTGTGGGTAGCTGGTCTCCGGTCCTGATCTGCCCGGCATGGATTAGACCTTTAATCTGCTCTTTGATCTGGTCGTAAATGGGTACGCGGCTGTTTTTATCAATCCGGATGTCCATAATCTTTCATATTTATCTAATTATACTTGAGATTATATACTATAACAATAGTACAATAGTATTATAGCACAATCTTATTAAATGTCAATCAAGTGTATCGAGTCTGATTTTTCGGAAGCATTTACCGGCATACAATCAATGACTGGTGTGATTGATATTATCCCGCCTGCCCTTTCCCGAAGACCAAAGGAGATTTGTTATGCCCAGTTATTCATTTGAAGCCATACTCATTAGACCAGAGGGAGTTGGAACCTGGACTTATCTAAATATTCCCAAGGATGTATCCGAAACATTTGGTTCCAAAGGCCAGGTTAAAGTGAAAGGATCAATCAACGGGTATCGATTTCAGAGTACCGTACTACCCATGGGAGATGGAACACATTATCTT
>CAZXPK010000318.1:0-1763 GCA_964642565.1 uncultured Anaerolineaceae bacterium | reverse complement strand
GTTCTCATCGATTTTAGCTAATGCAGCTAAATACTTCTTTCCATGCTTTGCCATAGTTACTCCTTCGTGGTGCAAACGGGTGGATTCCACCCTCCCACAGGGTTATTCTTCTGTTATCGTCAAGCCCATGTTACGTGCCGTGCCTTCTATCTGACGCATCGCACCTTCCAGGTCCACTGCATTCAGGTCTTTCATCTTCATTTCGGCTATTTCGCGTACCTGCTTGCGAGTGACCTTGCCAACCTTTTCTTTATTGGGAATGGCAGAACCTTTTTCCACCCCGGCTGCTTTCTTTAACAAGACTGCTGCTGGAGGCGTTTTTAGGATGAAAGAAAATGATCCATCGGTGAAGATGCTGATCTCGGCCGGAATGATCTCGCCCATGCGATTATTGGTGCGAGCATTGTATTCCTTACAAAATGCCATCAGGTTAATCCCGTGACCGGCTAATGCAGGACCAATCGGGGGTGCAGGGTTGGCTTTTCCAGCCTGAATCTGCAAACGAACAATTGCTTTAAGTTTCTTTGCCACTTTTTTCTCCTTTCGCTGCTAATCTCTCTTCGAGCAGCGACGCGTGGTTTTAGCGGGTGATTATTGGGGACACCCTCCCACTTCTACAGTCAGCTTATTGCCGGCTGTTCCTTACGCTTTCTCAACTTGTAAAAAGTCAAGCTCGACCGGCGTTTCACGGCCAAAGAAGTTCACCATCACACGCACTTTCGCTCTTTCCATGTCGATCTCCGCCACCGTGCCGCGGAAATCATTGAATGGACCATCCACGATGCGCACCCGTTCACCTGAGCGGAAGGTAACTTTAATGTGCGGCGCTTCAGCTTCCATTCGCTTGATGATCTGTGCCACTTCCTCGGGGCGGAGGGGGGTCGGTTGTGTACCCATGCCGACAAATCCCGTCACGCCAGGTGTGTTGCGTACCACGTACCACGATTCTTCCGACATGATCATATTGACTAGGATGTAACCCGGAAAAACCCTACGCTCCACGGTACGTCGTTTGCCTTCTTTTACCTCGATCTCTTCTTCTGTGGGGACGACAACATCGAAGATCCTATCCTTCATCCCCATGGATTCAATTCGCTGCTCAAGGTTATGGCGAACTTTATTCTCATAGCCCGAATAACAATGGACCACATACCAGGCGCGGCCATCTTCCTGCGCTACCTCATCGGGTTGCCCAGGATATTCCTCGGTCACGATCTCGCTTGACTCTTGTGGAATATTTAGGTTATCCACTTCATCCGCGTCCTTTTCGTGGTTCTCGAGGGGCACCTGACTTTCTTCTTCCCGGTCAAATTCGCTCATCATATCCATCTATAAATACAGTTCTGGTTACCAGCATTAGCAATACCTGATTAACCACCCAGGATTACACCAAAGAATTTGGCATATACCCAATCCAACCCCCCCAGGATAGCTGCCATAATGAAAATCACAATAATGACAACCTCAGTCAACCGGATTGCTTCTTGGCGGGTTGGCCAAGATACCTTGCGCAGTTCTCCAACGGTTTCCTGAAAAAATCTTTGGACCTTATGCCAGAAACGCTGGAAAATGTTCATCTCTTGGCGGGCAGATCGAATATCAGGCACTGTAATCCTCCAGTCATGGTTAAAACGCCGCCTCTTTTAGACGGCGTCATCAGGAAAAGTCTTATGCTTTTCCTTTCAGGCAGGCCAGGCAGGAATCGAACCCACAACCCCCGCTTTTGGAGAGCGGTGCTCTGCCAAATTGAGCTACTGGCCTAT
>CAZXPK010000317.1:0-1778 GCA_964642565.1 uncultured Anaerolineaceae bacterium | reverse complement strand
GCGTTGATACCCTGTTGGAGTCAGTGGAGGTCGATTCTAATGCGCATTTCGTAACCGCTTTCTGCGATGGGGGCTATACCAACATACCTCTGAGTGAGATCATAGGCGGGAAAGCCTTCGTGGGCTACCAGTACCATGGCGCCCCTCTGGTACCTGAGCACGGTGGTCCGGCACGCCTGGTTGTTCCAGCTCTCTATTTTTGGAAAAGTGCCAAATGGGTGCGTGGATTGACCCTCATTGAAAAAGACGAACCTGGTTTTTGGGAATCATTGGGATATAACAATCACGGTGATCCGTGGAAAGAGGAGCGCTATCATGGAGACCGAACTGATTAAGGGTGAAGTAATGCCACGTGTATTGGAATGGCAGGTCTCCACTGTGGTCAAGGTCAGGCAGGAGGTGCTGGGCGTCAAGACCTTTACCCTGGCATTGCCACGCTGGACGCCTCACCGGGCTGGTCAGCATTACGACGTGCGCCTGACGGCATTGGATAGTTACCAGGCTCAGCGCAGTTATTCGATCGCCTCCAGCCCTGAGCAAAGAGGAGAGATCGAGCTCACCGTCGAGCGGCTGGAAGAGGGTGAAGTGTCCACGTACCTGCATGACGTTCTCATTGTGGGTGACCAGGTGGAGCTGCGCGGTCCAATTGGAGGATATTTCGTGTGGGAAGCGAGCATGGGAGGACCGCTCCTCCTGGTGGCAGGTGGCTCGGGGATCGTCCCGCTGATGGCGATGCTACGCCACCGCTATGCGGTGGGATCGAATGTTCCCGTACGATTGCTTTATAGCTCCCGTACTTATGAGGATATTATCTATCGAGATGAGCTGGAAAAGTTGGGTAAGGAGCGTTCGGGTCTGGAAGTATTCCATACCCTGACGCGTACACAACCGCAGATCTGGGATGGCTATAACCGGCGGATCGATATGAAAATGCTGGAGGAGGTTGCGAAACCGCTCGGGAATAGCCTCAAGGCTTATATCTGCGGTCCTACCGCGCTCGTGGAAGGGGTCGCGAACGGACTGGTGGCACTAGGCATCCCAGCAGACCAGATCCGTACAGAACGTTTTGGTCCGACCGGAAGTACATAAAGGGAGGCAATCCATGGATAGCATACTTTTCGAGGAAACCGTATCATTAATGTTGGATGGCAATGCATTAGCCGGCCTGCTGTATGAGCTTTTCGATGTGGAAATGACTATTGCCCCGACAGAATGTGCAGCCTGCGGGCAGGTAGGCGAACTGGGCAGCCTGTGGGCATTTGCCGAAAGCCCGGGCTATGTGTTACGCTGCCCAGCCTGTCAGAATATCGTTCTGCGCATGACCGTTACACCCCACCAGATTTACCTGGATGCACGCGGAGCAGCATATTTATGTATACCCAAGAGAAACTAGCCCTATCCGATGGGCGGGGATTTCCGGATAGATTGGCGAACCAATAAGCCATCAAAAACAGGTAGGATTACGCCTTGTCGCCTCCGCTGAGGCTGCATTAAATTCCTATCGTTGTCACCAAGGGCGTAATTTGCCAGAAGCCTCGCGAACGATCTACGTGAGCGAGGAAGAGCCGGAGTTATTGGCATCGAAACAATCTCCTCCTTCTATCGTAAAATCTAGATACACTTCTATTACTCTGACCATAAATTGGTCTATGATTCAACCATCTTTCACTCGTTCAACTTGTAATCAAGGTCGTATCCAAATTCGTGATAGTTACCTATCTATCTTGGGTGCATCCACACCAGTCGCTTTGTCGCCATATCTCAAGTCTGAAAAGCTA
>CAZXPK010000316.1:0-1836 GCA_964642565.1 uncultured Anaerolineaceae bacterium | reverse complement strand
GCTATTATTATAGCACAAATGTTCTAATCCACAAGGGGTTTATGCAAAATTCGCGAAATTTTAAGATTTCTAATGTGGGAGGAGAGCTTAAAGGATTACGGGTGATCATGGATATAGGGATAACCAACCCAGCAGACAAGGTTCGAGTTTGAAAATGGAAACCTCCAGGACCTATGAGACAAGGGGATTGATGAGGAAGGTGTGGTGGACCCATAATATTCCAGTCGATTAATAGATTGACCAGACGGATTTCTGCTTTGAGCCTTGAGGGTCGAGTTCTGAAGTGTTCGAGGCATTGAAAAAAAATGGAGGGCGGTTCGAGAGGTAATAATATGGTAAATAAGGTAAGAAATCCGGAAATACTAAAAAGGAGAAATACGGAAATGACGAAACCAATTTCTATTCAAATCCGTGCGAAAGGAACGGTAACCCTCCCCATTGAGTTAAGGCGAAAATACAGCCTGGTTGAAGGGGATATCATCACCTTGATTGATTTGGGAGATGGATCATTCATGCTCACGCCCATCGTGACCCAGGTTGATCGTAAAGGAGATCGAGTAGCTGCGGCAATGGCAGAGGCTGGGGTGACAGAAGATGACGTACTAAAAGCTCTAGATGAGGAACGAGAGCACTACTATCAGGAACGGTATGTCGAAACTAAATCTATTCCTGGATAGCAGCGTATTGTTTACTGGGATAGCATCGGAGACAGGAGCAGCACGAGTACTACTCCTGTTGGCAGAGAGTGAGAACATAAATGTAACTATCTCTGAACAGGTTGTCGCCGAGACCGAACGCGCCATTGCAAGAAAAGTACTCCAAGCATTGAATGATCTGCGAGAGGCAATCAAGGCGTCAAAAGTGCGGATTGTCCGGGATCCATCCATTGAGGATATTACAGCGCACCTAGACTTGATATCACATGCTGCTGATATGCCAATTTTACTGGCGGCCATGAATAATCACGCTGATTATCTGGTTTCACTTAATCGAAAGCATTTCATTGATGATCCGGGAGTAGCTCAAAGGTCGGGAGTAAAAATTGTGACGCCAGGGGAAGCACTAGTCAGCGTAAGAAGGCAAATATACATTGAACACCTATGAGAGAGCTAATGATTGGTGGGAATCTTTACGGACAAGCTTTTTAATATCAGCGATTTCTGTAATGGTTCGAATTATTGATGGAAGCCGCGGTGAAGACGGTTGATGAGCTGGCACAGAGTAACGCCAAGGATTTATTCGAACGTCTGATTACGGTGAATGAGGATAGAATGATAGTAAAAAAGCTACCCATATTAACCCAAGGGGAAGATTGGGTGGAAAAAGGAATGAAAGCAGGCATGGAGGGTAGTAGTTGAGAAACGGGGTGTGGTGAGGGTGGAATTGTTTAAAAAAAAACAGGATTCATTATGTAAATGTTCTAATCCACAAAGGCTTACGCAAAACTCCTATTTCTAAAGTCGGAGAGGAACTTAACTGAACAATAAATTGATGTATATTATGAGATATTAAGATGACCCTATTTGTCATTAAAAAGGAAGTTTATAATTTATTTGGAGATCTCTGAAAAGGCAATATTATGAAGATTGATCCATTTTTAGATAACGATACACTCAACGCCTTCAAAAATCTAACTGCTAATGTGATTAAAGAAATACAAACCTTAGATAATGAATATGTTCTTAAAGCATCCCAAACTGAACTTGATGATCATTTTGTTAATAAGGTAATCATTCAGCCTCTCATTCTGCACATTGACCGATACTATATTGAAAAACAAGCTAGTACTCAAATAGATATAAGCAAAGACTTCCGTCGAGCAGTATTCCCAGGTGA
>CAZXPK010000315.1:0-1859 GCA_964642565.1 uncultured Anaerolineaceae bacterium | reverse complement strand
CTAGAAACCTCTTCCAGGGTATTGTAGTGTACTGCGCCGACGCGAATCATTCCACCGCTTTCTTCCAGGCTCAATCGCTCCGTCACTGCCAGTGCATAGTAATTACCATCCCACACGTAGATGCCAGCATCTCCCAGCTTCTCCGCCACCTGGCGAGGAGATTGATTTTGCAAGGTAAATGAGAATGTAGGGACGCGCTCTTCTAAGTGGCGTGCATCTCGTAATCCATACAGGGTCAACCCATGGGTTTCCTCCAGTATCTCCAACAAAGCTCGGCTGAGCTCGTACTCATAGGCGCGGATGGCCGCCATGGCTTGCTTGAGATGCCGCCGGCGACCCCGGTAGCGATCCGCATATTTCTCCTCATAGTTCCCTCCGAAGGTTCTTCCCACCCATTCCAGGTATTCGATTGCTCCAAGCATCCCGGCGATCCCTTCATGGTTTTGCGTTCCCGTTTCGAATTTACCTGGAGGATCTTTCGGGGCTGGTCGAACCCGGTAAGCTTTCAGCTCTTCCACATGCTTATACATCCCATACAATACCCCGGCATGCGGACCGAAAAATTTATAACTCGAGGCGGTAAGGAAGTCGCAATCCAGCGCCTGCACGTCGATCGGTCCGTGTGGGGCGTACTGCACGGCATCTATGTACACCCAGGCACCAGCTTCATGTGCCATGTGGATCAGCTTGGCGACCGGGTTAATCGTCCCCAGAGCGTTAGAGGCGTATCCAAAGGCCACCAGCCGAGGCCGGCCTTCCAGGGCTTTATTGAAGGATTCTAGGTCCAAAGTGCCATTTTCGGGATGGAAGTCCACCCACCGGACGGTACAGCCCCGATCTTCAGCTGCCATCACCCAGGGAGCAATATTGGCGTCGTGGTCCAGGCGGGTAACGACGATCTCATCTCCGGACTTCCAGGTACAGGCGATGGTGCGGCTGATAGCGAAAGTCAGGCTGGTCATGTTATTGCCGAAGACGATCTCCTCGGGTCGCGCAGCGTTGAAGAAATCCGCTAAGGCTATGCGGGCTTCGTCTAATAGAGAATCCGATTCCTGGCTGGTCTGGAATGCGCCGCCGTGGTTGGCGTTGTTCTCGACTAGATAGGCATTCATGCGATCAAGGACAGGTTGGGCGACCTGTGTGCCTCCGGGATTATCGAAAAAGATGGCCGGACGCCGCAAAGCGGGAAACTTCGAGCGGATCATTGGTAGATCGAGGGGCATGGTAACTCCTTGAATTAAGTGTAAATATCCATGACGAGCAGGTGTAGCTCAAATTATACTTCCTGGCTACACAATACCCGCGGTTTCAGGCAAATCCTCAATCAACAGCTTGGCTGCAAATATCAGTTTTTCCTTTTGCTCATTGAGTCTCACAGAACAAGTTCTTCGGTCCCCACATGGGCGTGCTGTATGGTCGATATGATTTGCTCGACCGCCTCTCCGCCTACAAGTTGCGTCCCGCCCCCCAGGACCCACCGGGCAAGTTCGAGACCGGCACGGGCAACTTCGAGGGCATTTGTGGGGTGCTGGGTGCGCTGGAATACATCGAATGGGTGGGCGAGACCTTTGGGGTTGAGCATGCCGAGCGCTATGCCGGGGATTACAGCGGGCGGCGTCTCAGCTTCAAGCTAGGGATGAACGCCATCCGCAGCTACGAGTTCGAGCTCAGCCGGGCATTGCTGGATATCCTGGCGGAGACGCCGGGAGTGACCGTCTATGGCATCCAGGACCCCCACCTGTTGGAGCAGCGCGTGCCCACCTGCGCGTTTACATTGAAGGGGAAACACCCCCGCCAGGTGGCGGAAGAGCTGGACGAAGCCAATATTCACGTGTGGAACGGGAATTATTGTGCCCTGG
>CAZXPK010000314.1:0-1871 GCA_964642565.1 uncultured Anaerolineaceae bacterium | reverse complement strand
AGTACATTTATCGTGCCGATCAACCCTTATATATTAAAAGTGTAGGGTGGCTAGGATTTGTATCAATTTCTTGGTAGCGATGGCGCTATTGGTTTCAGCCTGCAGCCAACCGACTGCTACTCCAACACCCACGACCACAGCGGATGAACCGATTTATCTATCAATTATCTGGCATCAGCACCAGCCAGTGTACTATAAGGATCCGAAGACAGGGGTGTACGAAAAACCGTGGGTGAGGGTGCATGCAGCCAAGGACTATGTGGATATGGCCGCGATGCTCAAGAATTACCCGAACATCCACATCACCTTTAACCTGACACCCAGCTTGATCCGTCAGCTGGATGATTTCCAGGCTGGAGCAAAGGACTTATATTGGGTAATGGCGGAGGTGCCGGCGAACCAGCTAACGGATGAGCAGAAACAATTCCTGCTGGACCGATTCTTCGATACCAATCGAAAGATCATCGCTCGTTTTCCACGTTACCAGGAGCTCCTACAAAAACGGGATGCAGGAGGTGCATACACTTCCCAAGATTTCCTGGACTTGCAAGTACTCTTCAACCTGGCGTGGACTGACCCAGATTGGCTAGCACAAGAACCACTCGCCAGCCTGGTGACCAAAGCCTCTAATTATCTAGAATCCGATAAGGCAATCCTCTTTGCTGAACACCTGAAATTGATTTCTGAAGTCATCCCAGTGCATAAGAAGCTGCAAGATGCCGGTCAGATCGAAGTGACCATGACGCCCTATGCCCATCCGATCCTGCCCCTGCTGATATCCACGCGGTTAGCCCTGGTAGCCAACTCTACGATGGACCTGCCAAGTAAGGAATTCGCGTATGGGCAGGATGCCATTGCCCAGGTGCAACTGGGGGTTCAATTGTACAAGGATCATTTTGGTATTGCGCCGCGCGGCATGTGGCCAGCGGAAGGTTCAGTTGCCCAAGAAATCGTGAATATGGTTTCATCGGCGGGTATTCAGTGGATGGCTTCTGATGAGGGAGTTTTAGCTGCCAGCTTGGGGATGGACAGCTTCACCCGCGATGCAAAAGAAGTGGTCACAGAATCAGACGTCTTATATCGACCGTATTATGTGCAGGGCAAGCAGGGAAATCCCGTGGCGATGGTATTCAGGGATGTGGTCATTTCGGATAAAGTCGGCTTCAGCTATTCGGGGGTGAGTGGATCGGCAGCGGCAAAAGATTTCATCAATCGGATCCACGCAATCCGTGATTTATTGATCTCCAGTGGAGCGACTGGACCCCATTTAGTGTCGGTGATCCTGGATGGCGAGAACGCCTGGGAAAATTATGATAATGATGGGAAAGAGTTCCTGAACAGCCTATATACTGATCTGAGCAATGATCCACTGATCCGCACGGTGACACCGAGTGAATTTCTGACGATTGCTCCAGACCAACCCAAGATCGATGATCTATGGGCGGGCTCGTGGATCAACCATGATTTCTCCACCTGGATCGGTGAAGATGAAGAGAACCGAGCCTGGGACTATCTGGCTACCGCGCGTGAATTATTGCAAAAATATATGACTGGTATCCGACAGACGACCCCAGAAGCATTACAACAGGCGGAGAACTATATGTACATCGCTGAAGGTTCAGACTGGTTCTGGTGGTTCGGCACAGATCAAAACTCTGGCAGCGATGAAGCTTTTGACCAACAATTCAGGAACACGCTTAAACAGGTGTATTTATCTTTGAACGAGGCACCACCCAATGTGCTGGACGTGCCAATCATCCCACTCAACCCGATCGCAGCAGATGTTGCCTCTACCGGTTTAATATCAGTGACCGTTGACGGGGCGATAAGTGCTGGAGAATGGGACGCTGCAGGAGTCTATCAAGCTTCCG
>CAZXPK010000313.1:0-1878 GCA_964642565.1 uncultured Anaerolineaceae bacterium | reverse complement strand
CTGCAGCCGCCATCACCTTCGGTATCGGTCGGCTGATTGGGGTGAACCTGGCCGGATAGATAAAAGCTATGGTTGTAAGTGTTCGGGGTCTATATCATCTATAGTACTAGCTGCGCTTGGGTATACGCAAATAAGCCGCACCGCGTGCGTCCAGATAGATTTGATCGTTAGTAACGGTCATGCGCATGACGATATTCTGACAGCCCGGGCAGCGTAACACATAACCCGGGCTTTCGGTGAAAGCCCACAGGCTGCCCAGCTCGCCTACACGCCCACAGGTGGCACATTCTGTCGGAGCGATGGTCATTTCCACATCGAACAGCTCATGCAGCAAGCCCGCCAGCGCGTTGCCGTCCAGCATCAATGATACGGTTTCATCAAACAGCATGTTGTCCATGGATTACCTCCCTCTACGCAGTCCCGGTTGGACCAAAACGCTCCGTACGTATTTGATTTGCGGGAATGCCGAGCGTCACCAACCCGTTTGCGACCCCCTCCACGAGTGCTGTGGGACCGCAAATATAAGCTTGGAGTTCATTCCCGAGCGGTTTCGCAACCTCCTCCAGCATTTGCATATCGATCCGACGGTTATAGCCATCCCAGACCTGCGGTTGTGTACGCGTCAGGGTATGGAATGCTTCCAACCCCGAACGGTCCTTATGCAGCATTTCCAGTACATCTCGATAGATAATATCCTCATAAGTGCGTGAGCTATAAAGCAACCGTGCTGGTACATTGGATCTCACAGCATGCCGATGCCGGAGCATCGCCATCAGTGGGACAATGCCAGAGCCACCTGCCACCAGGAGGAGCGGTCCTCCCATGCTCGCTTCCCACACGAAATATCCTCCAATTGGACCGCGCAGCTCCACCCGGTCACCCACGATGAGGACGTCATGCAGGTAAGTGGAAACTTCGCCTTCTTGCAACCTCTCTACGGTGAGCTCAATCTCACCCCTTTGCTCGGGGCTGGAAGCGATCGAATAACTGCACTGAGCCTGGTAACCATCCGGTGCCGTCAGGCGCACGTCGTAATGCTGACCAGCCTGGTGAGGTGTCCAGTTTGGTAATGCCAGGGTAAAGGTCTTGACGTGCTGGGTTTCCTGCCTGACCTTGACCACGGTTGAAATCTGCCATTCCAAAACGCGTGGCAATACTTCATCCTTAATCAATTCGGTCTCCATGATAACGCTCCTCTTTCCACGGATCACCGTGATTGTTATATCCCAACGATTCCCAAAAACTTGGTTCGTCTTTTTCAATGAGGGTCAGTCCGCGCACCCACTTGGCGCTTTTCCAAAAATAGAGGGCGGGCACCACCAGGCGCGCCGGACCACCATGCTCAGGAGCCAGTGGGGCGCCATTGTACTGGTAGCCCACGAAGGCTTTCCCGCCTAGGATCTCACTCAGCGGCATGTTGGTGGTATAGCCACCATCACAGAAAGCCATCACGAAATGTGCATTGGGATCGACCTCCACTGACTCCAGCAAGGTATCAACGCTGACCCCTTACCATTCAGTATCCAGCTTAGACCACTTGGTGACGCAATGGATGTCCACTGTGAAATAGCGTGATGGCATGAGTCGAAATTCAGCCCACGACCACCGTACCGGCTGCCTGACCAAGCCGTTGATCTCAAAGCTCCATTTTTCAAGGGGAGTGTGTGGGGTGGGTCCTGCTGATAGCACCGGGAAATCAATGGTAACGTATTGCCCGGGAGGAACCCGGTCAGCTGGTCCATCCTGCCTGCGTTTACCCATAAAACCGCGGGACAGGAACGTACCACTCATTTTGCCCTCCTTAACCTAATATTTAGATATTATGGGTATATTATATCATATTAGGGGTATAATATATGGATTCTGGCAGACTCTGAA
>CAZXPK010000312.1:0-1944 GCA_964642565.1 uncultured Anaerolineaceae bacterium | reverse complement strand
GCTGATAGCTAAAAATCAAATGCTAAAAGCTAAATGCCAATAGCTAATCGCTAATTTCTTCATCCCTTAAAAATTCTTCTATCACTTTAATATATTCCCCTGATTCCAAAACCCCGGTTGCATGACCACTGCCCTTGAACAGGTGCACTTTTGCTCCCGGATATAACGCTACCAATGCATTGCGCAGCGCTTCAGGTGTGGTGGGGTCATCCTCCGCCAACATGATCAGCGTTTTACCCTGCCAGGTGGACAGGTCAGCGGTGGAGTAATCCTGCCGGTCGAAATCCATCATTCGCAGGTACGTGTTCATGGTTGCCTGGCGTGTTAGCCTGGTATCCACCGTTTCACTGATCTGCGCGGCGATCAGCAAAAGCTCCGGTGTTGCTCTGTGCGGCAGGATACCGGTCATCCTGTCACGTAGCATTTTCTTCACCATGAACATGGGCAGCCACCTGAACAGGCGCAGGGCTGGTTCCACACTCTTGGCACGACTACTCACTGGTGGGTAGGTGTGCGAGAGCACCAGCCTGGTCACCAGGTCAGGATGGTGATGGACGAACACCTGTGCCAGCATCCCGCCGTAAGACCCTCCCACCACATATGTGGTCCGGATGCCCTCCTGTGCAAGGATCCCGGCGACCCCATCGGCGAGACCGATCATACTGTCCACCTCGGGTGGGTAGTTTGGGATGATCAAGCGGTACTTCCCCTTCTCGAGCAGGGTGATCGTGCGCCAGGCAGATTCAGCGATGCTGAGCGCCCCTGGCAAAAGCAGCAATGGTTGACCGGATGGATCGCCTGCGGTGAGGTACTCCCAGCTAACACCGTTGATGAGCACATACTTAGGTGAATGCTCCCGTCTGAAGCGCAGGAGCTGTTCCACATGATCGGGTGGGACTCTTAGGTAATACTTATTCATCTGATTTCTCCAGCATTTGACGCAGAGTTTTGCTGCCTATGGGACGGTAGGAGAGTAGCTGCCCATTGTAGACCACGCTGAAAACCCCATTTGCGGATGGTGAGAGCGTGCGTGCTTCCAAGCTAGTTTTCAATTCCACAGTTTGTATCGGGATGCCCATCTGGCTGGCTCCATTGGCGAGCGAGCTGACGAACATGGCATGGTAGGGGCACTGCCCGGAGTGATATACCACCAGTCCCTGCGGGATGCGTTTGAGCCGGCTCTCCCAGTCTTGTGGGAAGCTCGGCTGCGTTCCCTGTCCGAAGCGTTTCTCCAGCAGTTCGAAGGACGGCGGGGCTTGATCCACCACCCTAAATCCATTGCGCAGGTAAAAGCCTTTCTTCACCAGCCAGGTGCTGGAGCTGCACACTACAACCACGCCGAACATCCCCTTGTTTTGTGCCTCGCCGATCACCTGCTCCAGCAGACGCCAACCGTAACCCTTGCCCTTCCCGCTGCCCACCACCCACATGCAGTGGATGACCATGTAACCCGCCGCCTGGACAGCTCGCCAGGTAGACTCCCCAGGTGCATATTCAATAAAGCCTGCCGAGCGATTGCCTTCGTAAATGATCTTCAGCCGCAGACCCTCCGACAGGCAGCCCTCCAGCCACTCACGCTTCTGGCGGTAACCAGGCGTTTTGGGCTTACTCTTATAGCAAAAGAAGCCATACCGATCAACGTTGGATGCATCAATGGTGTGGATCACATTTTCCATAGCGCCTCCATCTCTACCGCGCCTGAAAATTCATTGTCCACTTGCTGATTTCACCATCTCATTATAATTTATTGCATAAGGTATATGGCTGATGGAATGAGGCATTCGAATCAAGTACATTGCTCCCACAGAACGGTCTTCGACGCTCATAAAGAACATTCGCGTTGTTTCGGGAAAAGATCTCCCTCAAGGCTACGGGTAAAAAGCGTCCTTAAAAAGACTCCACTGCAAGAACAAGGGTTTTACGAGCATAAAAGTAGTAAAAAAC
>CAZXPK010000311.1:0-1945 GCA_964642565.1 uncultured Anaerolineaceae bacterium | reverse complement strand
AGACGTGCCCTGGACCAACAATGCTACGGAGCAAGCCATTGGACGTATGAAGATGCGGAGTCGAACCGTGCGAGGTTATAAATCCTGGCATGGGATGTGGGCAGCCTGCATGTTGAGCTGTGCGGGAGTGACCTGGTAATGCCAAATGGTAAGCTCAGATCATTGTATGCATGTCAGTTTCTAAAATCGCCCACCGCTAATGTTACAGATACATACATGGGGGAATGTTGTATTGAACAGGATATTCTTGTATAATGGAGATAACTACGCGTGGAACTGCGATCGCTCGATGTGCCCGTAATAACAAGCTTTATTGGTCATGAAGAATGAACGCAGGATATCTCTTCGGTTTGTTTATTATAAATATAGAATTTGCAGGTTGGCACGAATCTGCAGGATCAATCATAAAGTCGATGAAGCCCATTGTTGTTGAAACCCTTATTCATAATTGATCTCTTATTTAGCTGCGATGTTTAGTCGGAATTATTTTTCATGGAGGTTTCATGTCTGATATCAATGATGAAATGAAATCAACTGCCGATTATGCAATTAAAGCAGCGAAAGAAAGGTTTGGGCAGGAATTAGATTTTTCCGAACAGAGCATTGGTAAATTAGAAAATCTATTGTTGCAGATTTCTCAGACTTTTTCCAGTAACGGCAAGGATGAAGCGACCAGTGACGTAATTTCTGACGCTGCAACTCTTTGGGGTAGTTACCTGGGAGAATATATGCGCCGGAAGTGGGGGGGCACATGGATAAACAAAGGTTCAGACCAGCTCGTTTCGATAATAAATATCGAGTTTTCTCCCATCGGTATGGTCTATCAGAAGATTACGAGTCATCCAGAATACAGCGTGGAAAATTATCTTATTGAAACGAAAAGGCTAATATATACATCAGTAATTAATCCACAACAGTCCCAAAATCTATCCGAAAATATCGGCCAATCTCCAAAGCAAATTTCTGGTGAGCAATCAAAAAAAACAATAGATAAACATTGGCTGTTTATCTTCGCAGGTATTGGAGGAATATTGCTTATTACTGCTGCTTTTATAATTGGATATTCGATCTTCAAAAATGGCGGCATATCACCGTTTGGTTTATTTGCTTCCGCCACCAGTTCGAACACGAATATTCCTATAGAGAAAACCTTAGCTACCGCAACCCCTTATTTTACTGATACTCCGTTCCAAACGGCAACCCTATTGCCGACTTACACTCCCAAACCGACGATTACTCCACGCCCATCCTCTACACCTTCCCCGACCCATACACAAATACTAACTATAATACCGGCTGAAACACAACAGACTCTTGTTCCTAAGAAAACATTAGCCCCCAAAATGTCTCCAACTTCCGCTGTAGTTAATCCTCCGAATACACCAGTACCTCCAACCTTACCACCACCGCCAACTGCAACCGAGCCACCACCCGTCACAGTACAATCGTGTGAAATTGATCCATCCGCGGTGCCAGCTGATATTAATGTACCCCTCACGTTTATTGTCCATTTCTCCACAAATATTCCAGGTTATGGATTTACTGCTACCATCGATCCTAAATACCCTGGGCAAGGTTGTAGTGGTAGTGATGAGGATGGCGATGGTATAGCCTTTTGCTATGGATCATCAGGAGCGCTGCCAATTGGGACAATAGTAGATGTTACTTTTAGCACATCGGTCGGGAACTGTAATGCCAGTTATAGCTCTCGCTAGGCCTGACAATCTAGACTGTTAAATAAGGTAGATATTTGATGTGGATATATATAAAATATGAAAGGCTGGGTTTAGCATGAGAATTAAAACCATTGCTCTTGCCTTATTAATATTTCTATTGACATTAACTATCCCCATGGGGTACGTAAATCTAAATGGAATACAAAGGGTCTCAGCGGATAATAATACGCTCAACGAACAATACGATGTAGACGATATCTCGGAATCTA
>CAZXPK010000310.1:0-1988 GCA_964642565.1 uncultured Anaerolineaceae bacterium | reverse complement strand
GATAATCGTTTCCTTTAATACATTTCCTAGGCGCTCAATTCCCATATGAATCTGATCAGGATTGGAATATGAGAAGTTAAGCCTCATGGTATTCTCTCCACCCCCCAGAGCATAAAATGAGGTTCCAGGGACATAGGCTACATTACGTTTAACCGCCACTTTGAACATTTCGGTAGTATCCATGCCCTTCGGCAATATCACCCACAGGAACAGCCCACCTTGGGGTTTTGTCCACTCCACGCCGGGAGGGAATAACTCTTCCATTGCATCCAGCATGATATTCCGACGCTCTCCATAAACACGCCGGATTAGCCAAATGTGACGATCCAAGAAACCACCCCGCCCCACCTCGTACGCAACGATTTGGTTAAAAGTCGCAGTATGCAGATCTGCGCCCTGTTTCGCTTGTATCAGCTTACGGATCACCTGCGCGGGAGCAATGACCCAGGCGAGCCTTAATCCCGGTGCCAGGGTTTTGGAAAACGTACTCAAATAGATTACATTCCCTGTATATTCGCTGGTACCATTTTGCCGAAATTCATTATCCAGAGTTACGATTGACGGTAAATTCTCCCCTTCGTACCTCAATTGACCATAGGGATCATCCTCAATGATTGGCACCCCATAACGGTCTGCGACTTCAATCAATTGTTTCCGGCGTTCCATGGATAGTGTCATTCCGGTTGGATTTTGGAAATTCGGTAGGACATAAATAAATTTCACGCCACTGCGGAGGGCACTCTCCAACGCGTCTGTGATCATCCCATTTTCATCCATCGGGACTGTGACGTACTCGGCTCCATAGGCATTCCAGGCTTGCAGAGCTCCCAGATAGGTTGGCTCTTCTACTAGGATGCGATCGCCGGGGTTGATAAATACCTTTCCAATTAAATCCAGCGCTTGTTGGCTCCCACTAGTAATCAGGATATTATCTGGTGAAACGCTGATCCCATATCTTCCTGTATGACGGCCGATCATCTCTCGCAATGGGCGATATCCCTCCGTGCTCCCATATTGTAAGGCTTCAGCCCCCCACTGTTTTAATACAGCCTCACAGGCAGCTGCAAATTCTTCCACAGGAAACACGTCTGGTGCTGGTAATCCGCCTCCAAAGGAAATTACTTCTGGATTTTCAGTCAGCTTTAGTAGTTCACGAATGGCAGAACTGGTCATACGCTGCGTGCGTTGAGCGTAGCGATGATCCCATGGTGTTTCCATTAATTCACTCTCCTAATATATATTTTATGATCTATCAAAGAGAAACCGGCACAGGTAGTTCATCCTATGCCGGTTTCTAGATTTCACAACTTCTGGAAACGTCGTAGCACATGTGCAGGCGAAGGTAGGATCACCCGTTCACCAATGTTGAGGGCTCCCAGGATTTTACTGCTATCCTTGGGAGCTCCTTGATAAATATAGATGATTGTCCCTTTCTGAGCTGATTTCGACTCAATATATGCCTGACCAGTCAGGTAACCTTCCTTATCCACTGCACAGCTGGTCACATGACCGACGACACGCCCGCGCCAATCAACGATTGGATCGCCCAGGTGTGCCATTCTCACTCCCTTTTCATCAAAGCAGAACCTTGCCAGCTCACCCTTGCGTTCCTTTTCCTTCTCGATAAACGCATCGCGTCCGATGAACCATGGTTTGTACGTTTTCACAAATTGACCAAAACCCGCTTCAGCCACGCCCAGGTTCAGTTCGCCACCCATCTCGTGACCGTAAAGAGGCAAACCAGCTTCGGTACGCAGTGAATCGCGTGCGCCTAATCCGACCGGTTTAATGCCGAACTCTTTCCCAACTCCAAGGATAGCGTTGAACAGATCATCCGCTCGGCTCGGATGGACGAAAATCTCATAAGAGAACTTCTCACCCGTATAACCCGTCCGTGAAATGATCAAATCAAATCCATCTACGGATACTTCACAAATCCGTGTACGCTTGAGATAGCGCACACAACTACGCGTTTTATCATCGCATCC
>CAZXPK010000309.1:0-2062 GCA_964642565.1 uncultured Anaerolineaceae bacterium | reverse complement strand
CTTTCTCGACCAGACCTGTTGGCAGCCTTTTCTTCTCTCGATAGCCCTGAGCTTCATTGATGTTAACCCAGGCCCTTGCTGCAGCTGAGGTGACCTAGCCTTCACTGCACTCGGCCAAGCGCCTGATTGCCTGTTTTTCCCACTTGCCTAAGTGCCTGTTTACTTAAGTACCTGATCTTCATATTGCTCGTTTACTTAACGCGGTATAATCGCTCTCTGCTTTCTCAGATATTTCACATGAGAAAGCACTTTTAGCTCTTTATTAATAAAACATTTGTGCTATAATAGAACTCCGGTCTGGTGCATCTAATAACACACCTTACCTAACAAGCTATTCCCTATTCGGGGATCATAAGCGATCAGAAAAATTAGAGAACGGATATATACAAGGGATTATGACTGCTAACGTCATTCGGGTGGTTGGCGCCCGCGTGCATAACTTAAAAAATATCACGGTGGAGATCCCCCGCGATAAGCTGGTGGTCATCACCGGCCTTTCCGGCTCCGGCAAGTCCTCCCTAGCGTTCGACACCATTTTCGCCGAGGGCCAGCGGCGTTACGTCGAATCGCTCTCGGCTTACGCCCGCCAGTTCCTGGGGCAGATGGATAAACCCGACGTGGATTACATCGAGGGATTATCCCCGGCAGTTTCCATCGATCAAAAAGGGGTGTCCCACAACCCACGGTCCACGGTTGGCACGGTCACCGAGGTCTACGATTACCTGCGTTTGCTGTATGCGCGGGTGGGAATCCCACACTGCCCGGAATGCGGGCGTGAAGTTACCAAACAATCGGCCCAGGAAATCGTGGACGTGGTGGCTGCCCTGCCCGATTCCAGCCGCCTGCTGATCCTCTCCCCGCTGGTGCGCGGTCGCAAAGGCACCCATCAGGCGGTGCTGGAGGAGATCCGCAAAACCGGCTTCGTGCGTGCCAGGGTGGATGGTGACGTGCATGAGCTGGATGAAGACATCCAGATGGACCGCTACAAGATCCACAATATCGAAGCGGTGGTGGACCGAGTCTTACTGCACCATGACCCAGACCCCGAGGAAGACAAAATCCTCCTCTCCCGCCTGACCGATTCCATCGAGACCGCCTTGAAATTCGGCGATGGCTACCTCATCGTCCAGGACATCACGGATGCCAAAGCTCCACGCGATATGTACTTCTCAGAGCACCTGGCCTGCCCCGAGCACGGCTCGGTGCTGCCCGAGATCGAGCCGCGCACCTTTTCATTCAACACCCCGCATGGCGCCTGCCCCGATTGCCAGGGATTGGGGGGCAAGCTGGAAATCGATGCGGAGTTGCTCATCCCAGACCCCGACCTATCCCTGACGAATGGCGCCATTGCCATCACCGAATGGAGCGGTCCCAAGGAAGAGGGTGGGTATTACTGGCAAAGCCTGGAAGCCGCGGCAAAATATTATGATATCGATTTACATACCCCTGTGCGCAGCTTAACCAAGGAAAAGCTGGAGATTGTCCTGTACGGCACGCACGGAAAAGAGATTCCCATCACTTATAAGAGGGACGATGGGCATCAATACGTCTTCGACCGCGAGTTCGAGGGTGTGATCGGCAACCTGATGCGGCGCTACAACGAGACCAACTCGGAATACATGCGTGAAAAGATCGGCGCGTTCATGAGCATGCGCACCTGCCCAACTTGTGGCGGAAAGCGCTTGCGCCGTGAAGCCATTGCAGTAACCGTGAATGATAAAAACATCGTCGAAGTCACCGAGTGGCCGATCCTGCAAACTCTGAAGTGGATCGAGCAGCTGTGTGAGGCGTCCACACCCCTGAACCCCCGCCAGCAAGCCATCGCCGAGCGGATCCTGAAGGAAATCTCCGAGCGCCTGGGCTTCCTGGTGGACGTCGGCCTGGATTATCTCACACTCAAGCGCTCCGCCGGTTCCCTCTCGGGGGGTGAAGCCCAGCGCATTCGCCTGGCGACCCAAATCGGCTCACGCTTGATGGGCGTCTTGTACGTATTGGATGAGCCATCCATCGGCTTGCACCCGCGCGATAACACCCGGCTGCTGCGCACCCTGAAAGGCCTGCG
>CAZXPK010000308.1:0-2108 GCA_964642565.1 uncultured Anaerolineaceae bacterium | reverse complement strand
GCTACAGTTGATAGGCGGCGACCGGGGTAAGTGTCGGGCCGCGACTTACTGATGCCTGACTATATCGACTGAGATCTCCACCGCCGGCGTCGTTCCTCTATTCTCAAGCCAGTGTGTGGTGCTCTTATCCTCGGGCCAGCCCACTCCCGGCCCATAATCCTTAGCGACTCCATTTCGATGGTCAGTGATCGTTCCTTGCAGTATGTAGACCATGCCCGGCCTGTCTTTATGGTCGTGAACCGGGCCGAAGACGCCTCCAGGTTCGAAGGTGACCATACGCATTCGAAGTTGGCGCCCTGCCATGCCCTCGATTTCAGGGCCAAGGTCAAGCGCTGCTAGTAGCTTCACCGTAACACCTTTCGTCTCAGGTGGCGCCTTTTCGTTGCTCATCGCCGTCTCCTTTCTGTATGTCCATTCCGCTCAACGGCCTCGAGATGAGCCGCCCGGCCAGCGCTTGGAACCTATCTTAGACCCGTTTTGCCGCAGCTGGCCGGGTCGGCTCCATCGAGTTGTTAGGCGGCCCATCCGTGGGTTAGTCGGGGGCGGGGCCTTCGACATTTACGACCAGAGGGCCGCTACCGCGAAGGAATATGATGACCTCTTGGGGCTCGGATGGCGAGGGATTGCCGTCTCGGTGGATGGCGAATGGGGGGACGAAGAAGAAGTCTCCCGGGCCAAGAGCTGCGACGTCTTTCCCGCCGGGGCCGGAGTCGAATCGAGAGGAGCCGCTGACTATGTAGCCGTAGACTGAGTACTCACCATGGTGGTGCCAGCCGGACATCGTGTTGGGATCGAGGCGCGAGCGGAGGACCGTGAAGTCGTCTCCTTTGAACGCGACATGTCTCTTGACACCCGGACTACCTGGACCTTCGGGTAAGTCGTCCTTGCTGAGAGCCACGAACCTGTCCATGGGATCACCTCCTGCACAATCCGAAGTCACGCCGTGAGTTGCGGGTATGGGACGCCTAATATTAATTATACGGAATCCTGTTATACTGCAAATTCGCAGTATAGAATAACGATTTTGGTATAATATACTGCATAATAACCTGATTATCACGTTGATTTGACTGATTTATACCGATCAATACAAATATTATACACCAACGTTAAAAAGTCATTCCCCTATGCCCAGACTGTCCTCAAGCAAGCCTAAAAAACTTCTCGACCAACTACGCGATGCCATCCGCATCAAACACTATTCTTATTCTACCGAAAAAACGTATGTCCATTGGGCAAAGCGCTACATTCTCTTTCATAACAAGCGCCACCCTGCCGAAATGGGCTCACCGGAGATTGAAGCTTTTCTTTCTCACCTGGCCCAGGAGGCCAATGTCTCTGCTTCCACGCAAAACCAGGCGTTCAACGCACTGTTATTTCTGTATCGAAATGTTTTGCAGATTGAATTGGCTACCCCTATTCATGCCATGCGCGCCAAGCGTGCCCAGCGCTTGCCAACGGTACTCTCTAAAACTGAAGTGAACCAGGTATTGAGCGGGATGCAGGGGCTACACCAATTGATGACCCGTTTATTGTATGGCTGCGGCTTGCGCTTGATGGAATGCCTGCGCCTGCGCGTCAAGGATATTGACTTTGAGCAATCTCAGGTGGTGGTGCGCGAGGGCAAAGGCGAAAAAGACCGCCTGACGATGCTACCCGCCAGCCTGGTGGAGCCGTTGAAAGCCCAGATTGCTTTTGTCAAGCAGCAGCATGAGCGTGATTTGGCAAATGGGTAAGGCTCGGTCGAGATGCCCTATGCTCTGGCGCGCAAATATCTCAACGCAGACAAGGAATTATCCTGGCAGTATGTGTTTCCATCCGATCGTCTATCCATTGACCCGCGCAGTGGAATCACCCGCCGTCACCATTTAGACCCCAGCGGGCTGCAACGGGCAGTCAAGACAGCAGCAAAATTGGCAAAGATTAACAAACCGGTCAGTCCGCACACCTTTCGCCACTGCTTTGCCACCCATTTACTTGAGGCTGGTTACGATATTCGCACGGTACAGGAACTGCTCGGGCATAAAGATGTCAAACGAAAAGAAACCTACAAATAAATATTTGCATGTGGAATATATGGCTGCCAATGATGCATATATGCACTATGA
>CAZXPK010000307.1:0-2112 GCA_964642565.1 uncultured Anaerolineaceae bacterium | reverse complement strand
AGCAACAGCTGGCGATAGACCTCGGTGAGGGAGCGCCGTCCAAGCTCGTCCATCACCTTGATGAGCTGCTCACGCTCCAGGCTTTGCAGGGGTTGTGCCTGTAGAGCGGCACAAGTCTCTTCGCCGAGCAGTGCACACAATGTATCCCGCAGCTGAGGCTCAAGCTCTGGCAAACGGGCACTTGCCAGGCGGGAGAATTCACTCGCCCCCCAGGCACGCCGGATGGTCTCCTGAGCAGCCTGGAGATGCTTTAGCACTGCCCCGGTAATGTCCTCTGGAGTGCGTTTTTCGAGCAGGCGGGCTGCCAGATAAATGTAAGTCAGTCGAGTGGTGCGCTGAAGCACCCGCCGATGAGTCTTCTTATCGAAGGTGGCTCGCGTGCCCTGGGGCATCATCAGCAACAAACCGAGCATATGGTTGGTGGTGACCGGTCCGCTGATCTTCGCCAGGGTGCTTTCCAGTTCGTGTGCCAGCTGACCAGAGGCCGGTCCAGCGCCGTTACCCATTAAGCGCTCGCGGCGCCTGGTCAGCACGATCTGGACGGCCTGGTAGACCTGGTCTGCCATGGCCTCCCAATCGGTGCTATCAAGCTGTGAAGCCTCGAGCTCGAGGGTGTCTTCCAAGCGGCGTTCGATGGCACCTACCAGCCGCAGCACCGACTGCCCGGTGACGGCATTCTCAACCTGAGTACGCACAGTTTGGCGGACCTGGTCGGGGTCGTCACGCAGCAGGCGCTGCTCTTCTGGCGAGAGGCGTACGGTGACGTGCACCATCCCAACCAGCTCATCCAACAGCTCACGCGAGCTACGTGGGGCTGAATCCTCCGCCTCACCTAAACCAAGTCCTTCGAAGTAGGTATCGAGCGCTTCCAGACGTTCCTTCACCTGGCTTTGCAGTCGCTCACGGGTAGTATCCAGCAGAGTGTTGATGGTTCGTAGCAGATGCTCTTCCTCGGCTTTGAGGGCTTCGCCTGCCAACCCAATCAGGGCATCGCGCAGCTCTTCTTGCGAGGCATATCCCTTCTGCTGGCTGGAAAGGTAGTCGAGCAGCAATTTGAGGGAGTAGGACGGGAAGAGCATGCCGCCCAGGTCGAGCGGTGGCTGGATCTGGTCCAGCCAGGCAAGCAGCTTCCACGGTCCTTCGTCGTCAGCCAATGATTCGGGCACACGGCGGTTGACCTCGGTGCCCAGCAGCTCGCTCACATCCTCCGAGAGGTCCTGCTTGGTGAAGATGAGGTCGCGCTGGGAATAAATGCGCTGACGTTGGGTATTGAGCACATCGTCATACTCGAGCAGGTGCTTGCGGACGTCAAAGTTGGCACCCTCCACGCGGGTCTGAGACTGCTCGACCAGACGGCTGACCAGCCCCACTTCCATGGGCACGGCATCGTCGATCTTCATGCGCTGCATGATCGACTCAACCTGCCCGCCACCGAAGCGGCGCATCAGCTCGTCTTCCAGAGAAAGGTAAAAGCGCGACGAGCCGGGGTCACCCTGGCGGGCAGAACGACCGCGCAGCTGGTTATCGATGCGGCGGGCTTCATGACGCTCAGAGCCAATCACGTGCAAGCCACCCAGCTCCTTCACCCTCTGCATATCCTGCATATAGTGCAGGAACTTGTCACTATCGGCCTCGTAGATGCCGATCTGCTCGGGCGTGAGCTCAGCAAGTGACTGGCGGCGCTCTTCATGGCGCATGTCATAGGGGTCAGCGATTCCTGCCCGGTGGAGCACGCGGTTGACCGAATCGATCACGCTGTCGGGCAGCTCACCGCCCAGCTTGATATCGACACCACGCCCAGCCATGTTGGTGGCGATGGTGACGGCACCAAAGGCACCCGCCCCAGCGATGATCTGGGATTCCTCGGTATGCTTGCGGGCATTCAGCACCTGGTGGGCGATACCCGATTCCAGGTCAGCTTTCAGGCGCCCGGCATCCGCGGCAGATAAGTCGAGGATATCCAGCAGGCGGGGCAGGTTTTCAGGGTCTTCGGGGTTGGTGGAGATGCCCAACTCACGCGCCATCTTGCGCATCTCGGGCACCTGGAGCTGATCCAGGGGGGCATTGAACGGCTGCAGCTCCTCGATCAGCCGTCCATCCTCCTCACGGTTA
>CAZXPK010000306.1:0-2143 GCA_964642565.1 uncultured Anaerolineaceae bacterium | reverse complement strand
TAAAGCTTATCCAGCGGTGAGCACTGCACTATGGGTGGGAGCATTGAACAACGACTCTGAACTGACCATATCCGGCTCGATTGATGAGGAGCAGACTTACCGGATGACCGGGGACCCAACGGAAGGGGCGTTGGTGGTGGCGGCCGCCAAAGCCGGAGCATTGCCCAGACCATTAAACCATGCATACCCGCGCGTGCAAGAGGTGCCTTTCGATTCAGAACGTAAGCGTATGATCACCGTTCATAAAATCCGGGAATCCAAACCGGATGATTTCTCTCCCTTCTACCATCATGAAACCAGTGGCTATGTGGTGGCAATCAAAGGTGCCCCGGATGTGGTGCTGGACTTGTGTACACACTTCCAGCGCATGGATGATTCTCCGATGCCTTTGACTGAAGAGCAGCGCATGCGCATTCTGAATGCCAACGACATGATGACCCAGGATGCCCTGCGCGTGCTTGGGGTAGCATACAGGGTGAGTCAATCCCTTCCCAACATGGAAGACCTGGAAAAGCTGGAAGAAGGAATGGTCTTCGTTGGGTTGGTGGGAATGATTGACCCAGCTCGACCAGAAGTGACACCTGCCCTGGTAAAAGCGACCAAAGCAGGTATACGCACCATCATGATCACGGGAGATTTTCCCAACACCGCACGTGCCATAGCCGAGACGATCGGTCTGCTGAAACCCAATCACCAGGTGCTGAGCGGCGTCGAGCTTGATTCGATAGATAATGAACAGCTCAGGCAGCAAGTGGAATATACGGATGTGTTCGCCCGGGTCTCACCGGAACACAAGCTGCGTATTGTGGAAGCACTGCGGGATGATGGCGAGGTGGTGGCAATGACCGGTGATGGAGTGAATGACTCGCCCTCGATCAAGCGCGCCAACATCGGTGTGGCGATGGGCATCACCGGAACGGACGTGGCCAAAGAAAGCGCCGACATGGTGTTGACCGATGACAACTACGCCAGCATCGTCGCGGCAGTGGAGCAGGGACGAATTATTTATGATAACATTCGCAAGTTCGTCTTCTTCCTGCTCTCGTCGAACGTGGCGGAGATCATGGTGATCTTCCTGGCGACGTTGGCAGGGCTGCCTTCACCGCTGACCGTAATCCAGCTGCTATGGCTAAATCTGTTGACGGATGGAGCGCCTGCCCTGGCATTGGCGATGGAAAAGGGTGACCCGGCAATCATGCAGCGCCCACCGCGACCACCTTCAGAGCCGATCATCAACCGGTCAATGCAACTGGGTATCCTCTTACAAACCATTGCCCAAACAGGAGTGGTGTTGGGAGCATTTACGATTGGCTTGCTTTGGCACATGAGGGCAAATGCATTGATCCCGGCTGGGATGAACCCGATTGTCTATCTACTGCGGTATGACTGGCATGGGTTGGATGTGCAGTCCGCGGAAACCATGGCATTTGTGACCCTCAGTCTGTGCGAGCTGTTCCGGGCGTATACGGTGCGCTCTGAGAGGCTTTCCATCTTCCGGCTGGGTGTATTCTCAAATAAGTATATGCAGTACGCGGTCGGTCTGTCCATTCTACTGCTGCTCGTGGTGGTCAGCGTGCCTTTCCTGCAGCCGATCTTCAACACGCACTTCCCTTCCTTGCGTGAGTGGGGCGTGATCTTGTCTTTTGCTATGGTACCGGCCGTGGTGGAGGAGATTACCAAGACATACCTGCGGTGGAAGGATGGGAGAAAGAGCGGGTAAATAGCATCGAAATGATCACTCGCCACAAGGTAATTAGTCAATCAGCAACGAGAAGATCACTCGTTACAGGGTGACTCGTCAATCAGGCACTCAGGTGATCAGGAAATAAGGTATTCAGGCGGTCGGCAAGAAGAAATTGGGGCGGACAAGGGAGGTAGGAGGGATTCGTTCTGAGGAAAAATCGAAGAGGAACCAATGCCATTGGATGGCAAGGTGGGGGATGGGATGAACAACGGTTTGACGGGAACCCACCTACGAAGATAGAACACGAGGAAGCCGTCCACGAATTAGAAATACACGAATACATGAATGAAGGTATGACCAATCGTCTTTCTTCAATAAGGAGAGGAGACACAGGACTATTATAGCACAAATGTTCTAATCCACAAGGGGTTTACGGAAAATCACCGATATTTTAAGATT
>CAZXPK010000305.1:0-2149 GCA_964642565.1 uncultured Anaerolineaceae bacterium | reverse complement strand
ACAACCCATGCCCGCTCCAGATACCATCCTTCAATTAGTCGAACAGTTCGCCACCCAGGCTTCTTCCTACCGCTCGCAGGAATATAACGAGGCCCAGGCGCGCCGTGAATTCATTGAGCCCTTCTTCGATATGCTTGGCTGGGACATATATAATAAGCAGGGCTACGCTTACAGCTACAAGGATGTGATCTTCGAGGACGCCATCAAGGTCGGTGGTGCCACCAAGGCCCCCGATTACGCCTTCCGCATCGGCGGCAGCCGCAAGTTCTTCGTCGAAGCCAAGAAACCCTCCGTCAACCTGAAAGACGAGATTACTCCCGCATACCAGCTGCGCCGCTATGCCTGGAGCGCCAAGCTACCCCTATCCATCCTCACCGATTTCGAAGAGTTCGCCGTCTACGACTGCCGCGCCAAGCCCAACAAAACTGATAAAGCCTCCACTGGGCGCATCATGCTGCTCACTTACCGCGATTATCCCTCTCGCTGGGATGAGATTGCCTCCGTTTTCTCGCGCCAGGCGGTGCTCAAAGGCTCGTTCGACAAGTACGCAGAAGCCGCTACAGGCAAACGTGGCACTGCCGAGGTGGATGATGCCTTCCTGGCCGAGATCGAGCGCTGGCGTGAGCTGCTGGTGCACAACATTGCCCTGCGCAACCCTTCCCTCAGCCAGCGTGACCTGAACTACGCCGTCCAGATGACCATCGACCGCCTGATCTTCCTGCGTATCTGCGAGGATCGTGGCATCGAATTCTATGGTCAGCTGCAGTCGCTGCTCAACGGTGGTGAGACTTACCCCCGCTTGTGCCAGCTGTTCCGTAAAGCCGACGAGCGCTACAACTCTGGCTTATTCCACTTCCTGCCCGAGCGCGACCAGGCTGATACCCCCGATATGCTCACCCCGGGTCTGCTACTCGACGATAAACCCCTCAAGGATATCCTCGGCAATCTCTATTATCCCGATAGCCCCTACGAGTTCTCCGTCCTGCCGGCTGATATCCTCGGTCAGGTCTATGAGCGTTTCCTCGGCAAGGTCATCCGCCTCACCTCGGGTCACCATGCCGTGGTGGAAGACAAGCCCGAAGTGAAGAAGGCTGGCGGGGTGTTCTACACCCCCACTTTCATCGTGGATTACATCGTCAAAAACACCCTCGGCAAGCTGCTAGAAGGCAAGGCTCCCGAGCATGTGGGGTTGGGGCGGGGTACACCCCTCCGCATCCTGGATATGTCCTGCGGTTCAGGGTCGTTCCTCATCGGAGCTTACCAGTATCTGCTGGACTGGTACCAGAACGGCTATAGCCTCGAGCCTGAGAAGTGGTCCAGGGGAGCCGCCCCTAAACTGTACCAGGTTTCCTCCCCCGATGGCGCCCTATGGAAGCTGACCACCTCCGAGCGCAAGCGCATCCTGCTCGACCACATCTATGGCGTGGATATCGACTCGCAGGCGGTGGAGGTCACCAAGCTCTCCTTATTGCTCAAGGTGCTGGAGGGTGAAAGCCAGGAGAGTATCGGCAAGCAGCTCAGCATGTTCCGCCAGCGTGCCCTGCCCGACCTGGCTGGCAACATCAAATGTGGTAACTCCCTCATCGGACCTGATTTCTATACCAGTCAGCAGGCTACTTTTCTCGATCCTGAAGAACAATACCGCATCAACGCCTTCGATTGGTACAGGGAATTCTCACAGGTATTCGACCGTCCGGCTCGCTTGTTATGGTTGGTTACCTTCGTCACCCACAACTCACGCATCTCTGAGCGCATGGTGACTTATGGGGTCAAGTCTGGCGATCCATTGGTCTTGGATGCCTCAGATCGCTTGCTCATCGCTCAAAATATCTCTGCTGCATGCCACAGGCATGCTATACCGGTTGTTGCCTGGAACGTGTTGCCCGATCATGTCCATATGATTCTGGCAGCTGAGGACGAGCGGGAATTGGATGAACAGGTTCGTAAGATCAAAGGAGCCAGCTCATATTACTTTCAGCGTGCTCACATCATGGATGAAGGCGGGCACATATGGGCACAAAAATATCACCACCTGCTCATCACACACCAGCGCATGCTCGACAACGTCTATGCTTATGTCATGGACAACCACATCAAACATGCAGACCAATGGGGTCAAGAGCTGATTGACTCGTTCGAAGCACATCTC
>CAZXPK010000304.1:0-2159 GCA_964642565.1 uncultured Anaerolineaceae bacterium | reverse complement strand
GTAAGCATGGATTCATCCACCGCGGAGCTGCCTTCTACAAGAACACCATCCACCGGCACCTTCTCACCGGGCCGCACCTGGACCACATCACCTACTAAAACTTCTTCCACCGGCAGATCAATTTCCTGCCCATCACGGATCACCCGCGCGGTTTTCGCCTGTAAACCCATTAGTTTCTTCATCGCTTCACTGGTGCGACCCTTGGCACGCAATTCCAACGTTTGCCCCAGCACAACCAACGCAATCACTACAGCAACGACATCATAAAAAGGCTCGGAAGTGCCCTTCGGGAAGATTCCAGGGAATAGAACTACGGATGTCGAGTATAACCAGGCCGCAGCAGTGCCAAGGGCAATCAAAGTGTTCATATTGGCAGCGCGGTGTTTTAGCGCAGCCCACGCCCCTTTGAAGAAATCACTTCCCGACCAGAACAGCACAGGCAAAGTGAGTAATGCTGAAGCACCCCAAGCAAAACGCAAGGTCTCCGAGCTCCAGTCTCGAACGATGGGAAGGTATTTCGCGTATGCGATGATCATCACCGGGATTGAAATTATGGCGGCAAGCCAAAAGTGACTCATCAACCGGCGGTATTCTTTCTTCTGTTCAATTTGCTGTTTATCCACCGGCTCCTCACTTGTAGCCGGACGAGTTTTATATCCCCAGGTTTCGATGGCAGTGTTGAGCTGTGCCAGGATGGTTTTTTCTGGCAGGTAATTGACCGTAGCTTCCTGGGTGCCAACGTTTACATTGGCATCCAGCACGCCAGGTGTGGCACGCAGTTCGTCTTCGATGAATTTCACACATGAAGCACAGCGCAGATTTTGAATGCCAATGCGCGTTTGTGCTCCCCCCACCCTGAAACCAGCTGATTTCACCGTGGAAGACAGTATCGGTAGTGTAACAACCTGAGGATCGTATTCAATCGCAGCAACATGAGAAGACGGATTGATGGAGGCGGACTTAACACCCTCGATTGCTTTGAGTGCATTTTGTAAACCACGTACTCCTCTGCCATTTTTTAACCCAACAAGGGGCAGATCAATGTGCTCGAGGGGCAAGGATGAGTTATAGCCGGTGGTTGCAGAACTCGACATCACGAATTTATGCGGGTCGGCATCGAACTGATCAACACAATTTGCAGAGTCGAAATAGTAAGTCTGTCCCATGTGCGCACGCGTGGCGTAAGAGTTTTGAGGATCAATTTCCATTCCACATACAGGATCTTTTACATTCATAGGCTCCCGCCTCTCAATTCACTAGCTACAATCCAATCAAATATTTTATAGTCTGTTTAGTATACGATGATTTTGGTGGTTTATTAAGAGGTTTTATACCTGTGGTTAAATAAGCCAAATGGCCTGTGCTTACTCAGAAGCACAGGCCAAGTGGTCTAAGGAGAAGAAGATGATAAGCTGATTACAAGTGGTGGCTGGCCTGGATCGCCAGGACCGTGACGATAAGCGCCACAACGATAACAATCACAACGATATTCCAGATCCGGTCGTTGCGCTCGCGCCTCGCCTTTCTCGCTTGCTGGCGTTCCAGCTGAGCAGCAGAGATGGATTTGTTATTTTTTGGCATGTCTCACCTTACGGCTACAGCACGCTGGCTATGCAGTAGAGTTCGGACGATCAACGGCACAGCGATGGCTAATGAGACCAGGGCTACGATTTGAGATTGGGTCAATCCATAGGCGATGATTTGATAAGAGCTAGTAAAGGCCAGGAAGAACCGCTCGATGCTGTACAGACAGAGGTAAACAAGGAACAATAAGCCATCCGGCCAATTCCTTTTACGGAGCTGCCAGAGCAAGGCGAAGATGCCCAGGTTTGCAATGATCTCGAACACGGGCATGGGTGTGTAATAAACACCCAATTTCGGTACCATCGCGTTTGGGTTGGAGTATGCGAAACCAAAGGGTCCCGTTGTCGGTTTGCCCATCGCATCTCCGGTGATGACGCAGGCAATACGGCCAATAGCTTGAGCCAACGCTAGGCCCGGGGTAGCGGCATCCAACAGCTTAGGCAGCTGCCAGCTATTCCTCCGTGCCAGAATAGCGACGACGATCAGTCCTCCAACAATCGCGCCCCAAATCGCCAGCCCGCCTTCCCAAATATACAAAGCTCGAATAGGGTTGGCTGCATACTCATCTGGCCAGT
>CAZXPK010000303.1:0-2209 GCA_964642565.1 uncultured Anaerolineaceae bacterium | reverse complement strand
TAAGCTGTAATATTGAATACCCAGCGGATGATCGGATCTTTTTCGATGATCTGTGAGCCAGCTGGTTTACCCGTCACCGAGATATATGTCCGCCGGTTCACGTAATACCGCTGGACGATGAAAATGACCAGTGTTGGGATAATCAATACGAGAGATAAAGCTGAAGCTTTCTGGAAGTTATACTCCCCGATAACTGCCATGAAGATCTGCGCCGATAATACCGTCTTGTTGCCTGCAATGAATAACGGATTCCCCAGGTCTGCCAGTGACTCCACAAATAATAGCAAAAATGACCCCGCAATTCCAGGGATCAGGAGCGGTAAGGTGATCGTCCTGAACAAGTGGAACCGGCCTGCGCCCAGACTGGCGCCTGCTTCTTCCATGGCCGGGTTCAATCGCTCGAGCATCGCCTTGAGGATCAAATACGAGACTGAGAAAAAGGTGATGGTTTGGACGATAACCAGCCCATCCAGCCCATAGATATCATTCATCCCTGAAACAAATTCGATCCCCAGTAGTTTATTCGTGATCAAGCCATTCCGGCCGAATAACAGGATCATGCTCAAGGCCAGCGCAAAGGGTGGTGAAACCGTCGGGACGAGCGCCAGCCAGTGCACGAAGCGCGACCCGGGGATCTGGCAGCGCACGATCGCATACGCGAAGATGAAGCCCACCAGCGTCCCCGCGCTGGCCGTCAATAATCCCATCAGCATGGTGTCGTAAAATGATTGGCGCAGCGCCGGCCCGAAGTAGCTGTCAAAATAGCGCGCAAAGTAGGTGACGTCCCATGTGCCTGCTTTGGAGATAAACCCCCCTGCCGCTGAGCGATATAAGGGATATGCCACAAATATAAATATAAAGATACCGGAAAGCAGCAGGCTGATCGAGAGAACCGGATCTCTGCCGATCAGTGAAAATTCGCGAATTCGTCTGGTGATGCCTGAGGATTTTAATGCGGGGGAATCGAGGCTGACTGAGGGGGTCTGCATGCTCCTCCTGGGAATAGAACTCTGGGCGGCTTGCGCTGCCCAGAGTTCCATCGTAGTTAATCCTATTGTTTCAGGTTTTCAGCATTGGCAATTTCATTGGTGAACTTGTCTACGAAGGCGGTTTTGTTCTCACCACACCATTGGAAATCATAGTCGATCAGATTTGCTTCAGAAATCAATTCGGGGTGGGAGAGCTCGACACCGTTGACCGTGGGCGCCTGGTACGCGTGATACTTCGGTCCCAATGCCTGCCCTTCGGGGGAGATTGCCCAGTCAAACCATAAATGCGCAGCCTGGATATTCTTGGCGCCTTTCAAAATTGCTTCACCACCAATTTCATAACCGGTTCCTTCGGCAGGGAAGGTGAGTTCCAGGGGCATCTGGTTGTTATCGATCTCGTTCACGATATCGTGAGAGAAGACGATCGCCACCGCAGCTTCGCCTTGCCCTACGAATTTAGCCGGCGCAGCGCCGCTTTTTGTGAAGGATGCCATTTGACCTGCATACTGTTTGATGTATTCCCATCCGGCTTCTTCACCCCGCATTTGCAGTATGGTGCACAGGGCGGTGTAGGAAGTCCCGGAAGATGAGGGGTGAGCCACCATCACCTGGTCGGTAAACTCGGGTTTCAGCAGGTCGTCCCAGGAGGTGGGCGCTTTGGCATCGGGATGTTCTGCGAGCCAATTGGTGTTGGTGGCAAAGCCAAGCGTGCCAACGTAGACGCCCACCCACATATTGTCAGGGTCTTTCATCAGGTCAGGTTGGCGGATATTGACGTAATTGGGTGAGTCGTAGCGTTCGAGCAAACCCTTCCCTTTGGCAGAAACGAAGCTGTCGATGGGGCCTCCCCACCAGATGTCAAAGGTCGGGGCGTCTTTCTCGGCTTCCACGCGCGCCAGGGCTTCGCCTGAAGACATGCGGACGTAGTTAACCGTGATCCCGTATTTGGCTTCGAATTCCTGCTTCATTCCCTGGCACCACTCTTCTTGTGGGGTGCACAGCACGTTGAGTTCGGTGTCAGTGATGACGAGTGGAGCTTCGGTCGCTACGGGGGCTTCTGTAACAACTGGGGCCTCAGTTGCTACCGCCGCTGGCTGGCAGGCTGCCAGGATCGATGCAGCCATTAAAGCCACAATCAAAAGTACATTGACTTTTTTCGACATTCTATTCTCCTCAAGATTTGGAATGGGCACAAGTTTGTGTGCCTGGTTTTTGCTGCC
>CAZXPK010000302.1:0-2211 GCA_964642565.1 uncultured Anaerolineaceae bacterium | reverse complement strand
GAAGGATCTCCACGAAAATCCTGCCCGAGTTTATCCACTTCATCCAGCATGAATAGTGGGTTGATCGTACCCGCCCGTCGCATGGTCTGTAATATCCTCCCGGGTAAGGCACCGATGTACGTCCGCCTGTGCCCACGGATCTCAGCCTCATCCCTCACCCCACCCAAGGATAAGCGGACAAATTTGCGTCCTAAGGCTTCCGCAATTGAACGTCCGAGTGAGGTCTTTCCAGTCCCAGGAGGTCCTACAAAGCATAAGATGGGCTGCTTTGAGCGTTTGGGTTTCAAGCTCCTGACCGCGATATATTCGAGGATGCGGTCCTTGGCACGCGGTAATCCGTAGTGGTACTGCTCAAGGATCTCTGCCGCATGGTGAACATCCAGATTATCCTCAGTGGTGGTTGTCCAAGGCAGGTCCAGAATCCAATCGATATAGGTTCGGATAATGCCAACCTCTGGAGACATGGGTGGCATCTGGTTCAAACGATCAATCTCTTTCAAAGCCCGCAGCATGACTTCTTCAGGCAGGCTGATTCCTTCAACCCGCTTGCGTAAATCTGAAATTTCCCGCACCCATGGATCAGATTCTCCCAGCTCGGTCTGGATCACCCGCATCTGCTCCCGCAGATAAAACTCTCGCTGGGTACGGTCGACCTCACTCTGCGCACGCGTGTGGATTTGATCCTCCAGCTCAAGCACATCGGCCTCCTGAGCCAACAATGTGACCACGTGTTTGAGCCTTTCCGAGGGGTTCAGCATCTGCAGGAGTTTCTGGCGCTCATCCATTGGGGGTGATATGGTGGTCACGATCATATCTGCCAGCCAGCCAGGTTCGTCGATGTTCAGTGCATATAAATATGCTTCATCAGGTAAGCTGCGATTTAACTGCACACACTTCTGAAACAGCTCTAACGCAGTCCGCATGGTTGCATCAATCTCACGATCCAGACGGGTTGTTTCATATAATGGTCGTGCTCTTACGACCATAAAAGGCTCGTGCTGAACAAATTCCACCACCTCAGCCCTTCGACGTCCTTGTGCCAGGGCGGAGCTTGAACCATCCGGCATGCTCACCAATCGACCCACCGCCACTTCCACACCGATGGTTAAGAAATCGCTCACTTTGGGGTTATCAATGGTCGAATCACGTTGAGTCAGGGCGATCATCGTGTGGTTATCCATTTGAGCCTCCTCGATAGCAAGTAAGGAGGCCTCTCGCCCAACAAAAACTGGCGCAACCATGTGCGGATAAATCACCATGTCACGTAATGGCAATATCGGACATTCAATCAACCCATCAGGATCGGAAACTGCGTCCGGTACTTTATAAAGTTCTTCCGTACGACGATGGACTGCTTCTCCAAAATCATCATCGTCATCGTGGTAATACCAATCACTATCTTTCATCAATATCTCCTGATATTTGCTTTCTTCTCCCAATATTTTCGTGCTTCTGCCACAACAAATATACTACCTGTAACAACTACCATCCTATCGTCGCCCACCAGCTGCAAGGCTTTTTCCATTGCTTCTGGGATATGCTCAACGCAATGAACCGGATGTTCAAAAGCCTCTGCCATCTCCACTAATTTGTCTGGATCAATAGCCCGAGGGTGAAATGACTTTACTGCGATTAGCTCTTTTACCAGTGGCATAAGTTCAATGAACATCCCCTGGATATCCTTATCTTCAGATGCTCCAAACACTAAAACGACTGGCTTGCCTGGAAAGTATTCATTCAGAGTAAGCCGTAACTTTAAAGCTGAATCACGATTATGGGCACAATCGAGTATCACCGGGGGTGACTGGTGAACGATTTCGAAGCGCCCAGGCCAAAATGTTTTAGCAAATCCACATTTAATCGCATCCTGGGCAATATTTATACCTTTTTGGCCGAAGACTTTCAAAGCTGCATATGCCGTCGCAGCGTTAACCATCTGATGAGTTCCCAACAAAGGGATAGATAATATCATTGGGATATTTTGATTTCCTACTGCTGACCATACCCGGATTGTTTGACCATCCAAGGAATGAGAAATTTCCTCGTATAGAATATCCCGCCCCACCTGCAATAAGGGTGAAGAGCGTTCGTGGGTAATTTTCTCAATGACCAATCGCGATTCATCTTCCTGTGGTGATGCAACCACCGGTACTTCGGGTTTAATAATGCCCGCTTTCTCCCCTGTGATTTGGGTAAGGGTGTTCCCCAATA
>CAZXPK010000301.1:0-2219 GCA_964642565.1 uncultured Anaerolineaceae bacterium | reverse complement strand
GTTTTTTACTACTTTTATGCTCGTAAAACCCTTGTTCTCGCAGTGGAGTCTTTTTTTGCATTTGTTTTATTAATATATATACTCTGGTTCCTGATTAATTTTTTCTAACAGCTTGCTCAAGTGTATTACAAAATATGTTATATCTGTGTAATTGGTATTGATCATTGGTATCGGTGCAATATGAATTACAGCTGCCCGATATGAATATATTGCGCCCCTTCCATAAAATCGGTGGAGAGGATTTCCCTTCAATGTGCAAGCTCCTTTCTATACCTGCAGATCCGCTGTTTTATTTTTATAGGATTCGTTGATATACGCGGTGAGTTTTATAGAAATTAATTCCCAGGTCGCGCAGCTCTTGCTGCATCCTAACGTTTTCGACACCAATTTGCACAATTTCAGCGTGTTTAAATCTGCCTTGGGTGATGCTTTTATGCATCTCACTGAACAATATCGCCGTACCGCCCAAACCCCGATAATCCTCCAGGATTCCCATCCCGTTGATGTTGACCCATTCTGTGCGGCGCATCTCAAGCAAGAGATCTATCCACCCGAAGGGGAATATGCGTCCTTTGGTGCGCTGGACAGCCGCTGAAATATCTGGATATGCAAATAGAAAGCCTACGGGAGTTTCACCCTTCATAATTACCTTAATCAATCTTGGGTCAGCAAACCACATGATCTGATTGGCGATAGTTCTGGCTTCCTCATCAGTCAAGGGTACATTATCTGTAGTTCCTTGCAACATCCCATTGTATAGCTCTTTAAGGCGTGTGACCAAATGCCTTAAATCGCCGCGGGTACGGTATCCAGCAATAGATAATCCACGGCGTTGCTGTACTAAATCAGATATTCTATGTACTTTATCCGGAAATTGTATGTCGGTGGATAGGTATCCAGAGACAATCTCGTTTAGTGGAGTAAATCCAGCCACTTCGACCAATTCAGGATAGTAAGCCAGATTATAAGGAATACCAAAAGCAGGACGATGCTCAAATCCATTTACCAGCATTCCCAAACCATCTAATGATGAAAAACCTCTTGGACCAACGATTTTTATTAATCCAGCCTTGCGTGCCCTATCCAACCCTGCTTCGAACAATCCACAGGATGCATCTAGATTATGCATACATTCAAAGAGATAAAAGAAGGCTGTCTGTTGGTGATTGAAATCGTTGTAGTGCCGATTATTCAGCACAGCCAGTCTGCCAATGGCTGCACCATCTGCAGAAGTTGCCAGGAAAAAAGATGCGTCTGAATGTTGATAGAAAGGATTATGCTGTTTATCGAAAATTCGTTGGTTGTCGGTAATGAGCGGAGGAACCCATTGGGGAGTATCTCGATATATTTTGTATGGAAGGTCGATAAATTGCTGAGTTCGGTAGCGATCTGATGGATCAATTTCAAGGATTTTCATAAAACTCCAGATAATATCTTAAACCCTGGTCTGCATAGATTCTCTAATCATCCGTCAATTTGAGATACTTTCTTACCTGCTCACACGTGATTTTTCGGGTTGTACCCCCTAACTCGGTTGTTGAAAGACCGCCAACGATATTTCCCCATTTTAGGCAGATTTCAAGAGGATACCCATCTAACCATGCACGTAAAAATCCGGAGTTAAAATTATCCCCTGCTCCAGTGGTATCGATTGGGTCGACAGGTATGGCAGGTTCGTGGATGAGCTCATTGTTTTTATAGGAGTATGATCCATTTGAGCCATCCTTAATAACGATAACTGGGCAGAGTTCTCCTAACTGTCGAATCGCAACCTCCAGGTATGGTTCACCTGTTATCCGTTTTGCTTCTTGTGCATTGGGTAAGAAGATATCTACGCTTTTTATTGCTTTTCTTATAGATTTACATTGATTGGTTTTGCCAAGAATATCACCACTGGAAGAGTTTCCATCCATAACCAGGGTCATATTTTTTGCACGAATTAGCTTAATACCAGCTCCAAGTAAATCACCAGAATATAAGCCAGGAATATACAGGACTTTAGCTTGTGATTTAATCAGGGCTGGAATTGCCGCGGGTACCTGTGGATCAGGGTCGTAATACGTAATGAATGCGCGATCACTCGGATATGAAGCTGCAACAGAGATCCGGCGATAAGGTTGATCATGAATGACAAATAATGACTCATTCAGGCCTTCATCTCGGGTACAGTTAAGCGCAAAGCGGCTGAATTCGTCATTCCCGAAATCTGCTGCCCAGCC
>CAZXPK010000300.1:0-2250 GCA_964642565.1 uncultured Anaerolineaceae bacterium | reverse complement strand
GCGGAATCGCTTTTATACCACCGGCGTACCGGGTTGGGTAACACCCACACTGGAGCAGGAAACTGCTGACCTTAAGGCCCAAGCTGAGTGGCTGAAAGTACAACTCGACGCCATCCAAAAGCGCATTGAGGAAATTGAACCGAAATGACCCAAAACGACGGTGTGGCGCGCGGGACAAGCAATTTGAATGTCCCGCGCGCCACTCCAACAAAACAAGGAGATGAAAGTCTGTTAAACCGAAACTATCGTGGCAGAGGCGGCCAGGGAGGCCAAGGTCAGGGCAAGGGGGGCGGACGTGGGCAGGGTGGCGGCAACAAGCCTGGCTCTGGCCCTGCCGGCAACTGTGTTTGCCCCAAGTGTGGGCACAAAGAGCAGCACATCGTTGGTCAGCGCTGCATTGACCGAGCCTGTCCCAAGTGCGGGACGAAGATGATCCGCGAGTGATGACAAAGGAGAATACAAAATGGGAACCAAAGGGAAGCAAATTGTCAGTCTAGATCTAGCAGAACTTGTTGCTGATCTCAATCGCTTATATGCAGACGAATGGTTGGCTGCGTATGCCTATAACTATATGGGTCAAGTGGTCACCGGACGACCAGCCGCCAAGCAGTTGGCCGCGTTGCTCCTGGACACATCCAAAGATGAATTGGAGCACCAGCAGGAACTGGCTGAGCGCATTATCTCGCTGGGAGGTAAGCCAGTTGCCGAGATAAGCAAGCTGGTTGAAACCAGTAATGATGGATACCCGCCCCCGCCGTCCAATGAAAAAGATTTTGAGGCAATTGTTCGGACCGTGATCAAGGCAGAGCAAGGCGCCATAGAAGCCTATAACCAAATGGCTCAAAAAATTCATAGCAAAGATCCAATCACCTATAACCTTATCATCCACATCCTTAGTGAAGAAGTTGAGCACGAGGATGAATTTGAGAATCTACTGAGCTGAGCCATGAAAATTATCCTGACCGCTACTTCCCCGAGCATCGATTCGAAAGTGGACATGCGTTTCGGGCGCGGGGCATTTCTCATCGTTGTGGATCCTGATACGCTGGAATGGCAGGCGCATCCGAATTCGGGTGCCGGTGCAATGGGCGGAGCCGGTACGCTCGCAGCACAGTTTGCCGCCAACCAGAAGGCCGAGGCCGTCATCAGCGGCGATTTTGGGCCAAATGCCTACAATGCACTCCAGGCTGCTGACATAACCATGTATTTGTTTGGAGCAAGCGCCACTGTAAAGGAGGCTATCGAACACTTCAAGGCTGGACAGCTCGAACGCGTCGGTGCGCCAACCGGCCAGGGATGCCACTCGCGAGGATAATAGATGATTATTACCATAGCAAGCGGCAAGGGCGGCACGGGCAAAACGATGGTCGCTACCAGCCTGGCTCTCAGTCTGGCGGCGGAGCAGTCCCCTCCGCCGCTTTTCCTGGATTGTGATGTGGAAGAGCCCAACGCTCACCTGTTCCTGCATCCCATGTTGGATGAGCGACAAGATGTGGCGTTACTCATCCCTTTTGTAGATGAAGCTAAATGTACCCACTGTGGCAAGTGTGCTGAGGTATGCCAATACCACGCCATTGCCGTGTTAGGCCAGAAAACACTGGTGTTTCCGCAGCTCTGTCATGGCTGCGGTAGTTGCACCGCATTATGCCCAGAAAAAGCCATCATAGAGATTCCCGACCGGATGGGCATAATCGAGCGTGGTCCGGCAATGGCGGGCATTTTCTTTGCCCGATGTGTGTTGGATGTGGGCGAACCGATGGCTGTTCCGGTCATCCGTCAGCTTAAAAAATGGGCTAAATCGCTGCCTGGGCAAGTGGTTATCCGTGACGCATCGCCGGGGACATCTTGCCCGGTGGTGGAGGCGGTGCGCGGCAGCGATTACTTGCTCCTGGTTACCGAACCAACGCCCTTCGGCTTGCACGATTTGCGGCTGGCAGCTCAAATGGCAAAACAAATAGACATCCCTTCTGCTGTGATCATCAACCGTGAGAATGGCTCCTACCCAGCCATGGATCAATTCTGCTCTGATAATCAATTGTCAGTATTGCTACGCATCCCTTTCGAGCGAGTTATCGCTGAGGGTGTAGCACGCGGAAAAACACTGGTGGAAATTCACCCGGAATATACCGCCGCATTTAGGATGATGATCCAGCTGATCCAGGACAGCCAATCATGATATGGCATCACCGATAGGTGCAAACATGGAACTCAAGTGTGCAATCTGCCGGGTGCAGGCATGCCGCGAAGAAC
>CAZXPK010000299.1:0-2250 GCA_964642565.1 uncultured Anaerolineaceae bacterium | reverse complement strand
TTCCCAAATTGTTCCCGAATTGTACCCACAGTATGAAGCAAGGTTAGGTGATCCGCAAACCTGTCCAAATGGGGATTTGATGCAAATAATGTCCATGAAAAACATCGCCTTCACTTTTCACTTTCGTTCCCCTGATCAAGAAACCTGTCCTGGATACTTCACTCATCCATAGAATTTCTTAGGTATTACTTTTGAGTTTATGAGATTTTTTTGTGCATTCTGAATGGACGGAATATTTGCACCTTAGAGGCTTCTAAACTGAGCTAAATGCAGTCGATTCCTATGGTTGTCGTATTACCCTTGCTACCGTAGTTTCCGAAAGAATGTTCGAATGTCCGCAGCAAGTAATTCAGGGTCCTCGGTTGCCAGAAAGTGCCCACCGTGATCAAATTCGGTCCAATGTCGTATATCTGTGTATACTCGCTCTACCCACTCGCGTGGGGCGCGCTGAACTGTTTCCATTGTGAGGGCTACACCAGTAGGTACTGCGATATGCGGGTTTAGTCCAAAACACCGATGATCGCGGGCACGTTCGTAGTAGGAGCGTGACGAAGAGTTTGCTGTTCGGGTAACCCAATAAATCGTTATGTTGGTTAATAACTCGTCCATTGTAAAGGATCGCTCGATATGGCCGTCTATTGTACCCCACGAGCGCCATTTCTCGATAATCCATGCAGCAAGACCAGCGGGCGAATCGTTGAGGCCATAGGCGAGCGTTTGAGGCTTTGTCTCCTGGATGAGATTATAACCACCTTCTTCTCGCTCCCATTGCTCGTTACAAACGGCAAAACGACGTTCGGCTTCTGACATCGTGGATGTACCTGTACCAAAGGAAGGAGATGGGAAGTGTGGCATCAGGGTGTGATAACCAAGTAGATGTCTCGGATAATCATGTGCGATATAGCTAGTAATCACCGCGCCAATATCATTCGCATGGGCTGCGAAACTTGGATACCCCAACTCTTCCATCAGGCGCACCCACAAGTCGGCGACGCGTGAACGGGTCATCCCGCGCTGCAGCGGCCGATCAGAAAAGCCAAAGCCGGGAATCGATGGTACGACTACATCAAATGAGTCGGTGGGATCAACCCCATAGTGTTTCGGATCAGTGAGCATCGGAATTATCTTAAGCATCTCAGCGAAAGAGCTTGGCCAACCATGAGTCAAAATGAGGGGGATGGAATTCGATCCTTTCCCGCGTTCGTGAATAAAATGAATTCCGACGCCATCTATCTCAGCCCGAAAATTCGCAAAGGTGTTAATTGTCTGTTCCTGCACGCGCCAATCAAAGGTGGTACGCCAGTATGCAATCAGTTCCTGCATATAGGCAAGGTTTGCCCCATAATCCCAACCAGCATCATCAACTTCATCAGGCCACCGCGTGTGCTTAAGTCGGTCCTGTAAATCATCGAGGTCTGCCTGCGGAATGTGTATTGTGAGGGGTTGAATATGCATTTGTTCCAATCTCACTTCTATAAGGATGATGTGAATTTTGCGATAGTATTACCGAAACTGGCGCTTGTTAAACCTATCGAGCATAACGAGCGGGACATTGAAGGGGAGACAAGTATGGGTGTCGATGTACTACAAAGGCGTGCAATAAGGCTGCCCAACGAGACTGTCGAAAAACATGATTTTGACTGTGCGAATTATACCGGAACACAGGGTCTCAACGCGCGATTGATTGAGGAATGATCCGTTTTGTACGCCTGTTCATAGCCGGGCGCGCCTATCTCCAACGATGGACTTTCAATTAGCCATCCCATAAGTGTGGATTTTGCCAATGTTGTGAACCAAGACGAACAATTTCCACTGGACATCTACCTTGGCCTTAGTGCGCAAGGTGAAGTGATCCAATCGTTTCTGAACGCAGATATTGGCAAACACCGGCTCGACAATGACCAGGCGTCTGGCATAGATCTGCTTGCCTTGAGGAGTGTCTATCTTGGCTTTCATTTCATCGATCAAGTTGGGCTTTTGACCATCCACCCTGACTGACAAATACCGCCGTGATGAGCTAGATCCACTCAAACAACTTGACCTAAGTCGGCAATTGGCACAGTCCTCTTGGCGGGCGTGATAAATATCGTAAAGCCGATAGCGATTGCGCTGGCTGCGGGCGTGGCAGGTCAATGCTTTACCTTGCGGGCAGAAGTAAGTTTGTTTCGACTCATCGAAGGAGAAATCGGCAGCAGAGAACTTGCCTGTTTTTCTGGCTTGCCTCATTCTGGGATGGATGCCATCTTTGAA
>CAZXPK010000298.1:0-2278 GCA_964642565.1 uncultured Anaerolineaceae bacterium | reverse complement strand
TCTACACCCACTTCATCGGCAGTCAACACCCACGTGCGTTTGATGCCGTCTTTTTGCTCAGCCAGGCGGGCAGCCCGCAGCTCACGAGCGAGCAGAGTACGACTAGTCCACGCTGTTCCCCAGAATACGCGGGTGGCGTTGGTAGAGGCTGCCATGGGGGCGACCTCCTTATCCCACTTAGCGATTTGAACGTCCTGGGCTTCGTCACATTCCAGGAGGAGGGAAGCTGTAGCGCCGACGATGTTGGCGGTGGGGGAACCGCTGAGGAAATGGAGCGTGGCAGAGCCGATCTGGAATACGTAACCTGATTTTTTAATCCAATGCGTATTGGTGACAAGATTCCTGGACAAGACATGCTCGAGACGCCAGATGGCATTCTGTGATTGGGGCTGGATGGTGGGTGAGATTTTGACCATTCCAGCCCGGGTAAGACTGTATAGGGTAAGGAGAAAGGTTTCGATTTGGGCTTGAATCTCATTCTTACCAGACTGGCGGGGGAAGACAACCACAAAAGACAACCCTTTTTGGGCGATGACTGAGGCGATGATGGCCCTGGCGACTGAAAGCTGGTAAGAGCGCAATTGGATGAAACCGAGCCCGGTAAAAAGCGTGATATCGGTCAGGACGTACAGGAGTTTGTCGAAATCGTCTTCCATGATGTACCCGAATGTGGGCTGGATGGCAGCACACATTAATACTGGTCGAGGCCCCACTCACGGGTAATTTGCTGAAGAGCGAGATCGACAGCATGATCGAAGTAACGGATGGAGGGGCAAATCCTATTCTCAGGACAGGTAAGACAACGGCGAGTGGAGCGGGAGAGACGGCGCACGGCTCTACGCAGATCGTGGGCTTTAGCCAACACGCTTTTCGCTTCCAGCAGGATGGGGCAGGAGGGCCTGGGAGCATCAGGAAGGATGAGGCTGGGGCGTGGAGAAGATGGATCGTGGGTGGAAGGGGTCATGGGGTGTGATTATCTCCGGGTTGAATGTATGAAAGGCATGGCAAAGGATGGTGGAAGGGATTGGAACCTAAATTAAACGAAACGGAACGAAGATGGTTTCAGGTGGGGGGCAAGCGGGGCAACTGGAGGACATCATTTAGAGGGGAGTCCAGCTGATCCAGGTGGAGAACACTGGTGAGGTGTTCGAGAGCCTCATGAAGGTCGGAAGCACTCGAATCTCCCGTAGAGCGGAGAAACTGACTGGTTTTAACCAGACGGGTGATGGTGATGGATGCCAGGCAAAGGATACGCAGAGTGTCTGAGACCTGAGTAATATCAGCGGATTGATTATCGAGCTCGATCAGACGGCGAGCATACAAGCGGATGATGGCAATCTCTTCCATCAGACTGTTGTAATCGGTGGATTCGACACCCGCCAGGTCGTTTGGGGTGAAGCGGCGAGTGTAGAAACCGTGTTTGAGGGCGTTGATATTGCCCGGCTGAGCGCCGCGGTGACGTTTGACTGAGGGGGTAGGATGTGACATAGAAAATTTCCCGGTTGAATTCATGGTGTGATGAGGCTACGGACGAGCTCGATCAGCGAGAGCATCCCCCCGCCGACCGCCAGGCTGACCAGCAGCTTGAACTGGGTGGCACTCTCGGTGAGCTCGCGCAGGCGTTTTTCGAAGTCCGCGGCCTGGGCCTCCAGGGTTTTCAAGCGCAAGGCGCTCATCTCGGTGATGTGCTCCTGCTGCGCCTGGATGGAAGAAATCTCCGCCCGGATCAAGTCCAGGGTGTGCCCGAGCTGCTCGGCAATCAGCCGGTTTTGGGCGTCTTCAGCGTCTGAGGTCATTCGTGGTCCAATCCCCATTCCTGGCTCAGCTCGCGGAGGGCGGTATCCAGCGCCCGGGCGAAGCAGCGCAGGGTGGGGCACTCGGCTTTTTCGGGGCAGGTCAGGCAGCGCTGGGTGGATTGCCGCAATCTGCGGATCGCCCGGTGCAGGTCCTGGGCCTTATCCAGAACGCCTTTGGCTTCCAGCAGGGTGGGGCAGGTGGGGTTGGGGATGCCAGGTGTAATCGGGCGTGAGCCCACCTGGAGCGGTCTTTTTATTGCATAGGTCATTTTTTGCTCCTCAATTGTGCGTTGGCGTGTTGGATGGCGGTGGAGATTTCATCTGCCACCGGCGAGTGAGAGGCGTTCAGGCTTACCTGCGCCCGCAGCAGGCTGGCCAACCTGCCCGTGGCTGCCCCCAATGAATCCAGCACCCGAGTCGCCTGGCTCAAGTCGTCGATACCATCCGCCAGCTCCATCGTGCGCCGCATCATCACCCTGAGC
>CAZXPK010000297.1:0-2307 GCA_964642565.1 uncultured Anaerolineaceae bacterium | reverse complement strand
TGCATGTGTTTGATTTTTGGTCCAATCAGTACCTCCGTGTGGCAGATCCCGAGATGGTGTTTCCGGGGGTCCCCACCCATGGCTGCAAGCTGTTAAGGGTATGTGAGGTTGGAGCCACTCCTCAATTGGTGGGAGATACAGTGCACATCAGCCAGGGCGCTGAGGTATCTTCCATCCACCTGGAGGGAGAGAAATTAATCATCGAAACGGTGGACATGGGGCGCAAGGTTCAGGGTGAGCTGTGGTTCAGTCTGCCCAAGGCGCCAAAGATGGCAACCTGCAATGGGGAAAGGGTGGTTATTAATGATCATGAAAAGGGGATTCATAGATTACATATGAGTTTCCATGGCAGAGGAAAGATTGAGATTCTTTAGTAGGGGCAGGCTTTGTGCAACCTTCTTGGGTTGTGCGTAACCCACCCCTGCATAATTCGAGTAATCCACAAATCCACCTCATTATAACTGGCGGTTGTCACTTCTCGAGGATGCCATCATACTTAGATCTCCTCTTGACATTTTGGAGAAACCTGTCTATAATACATTCAAATGTACGTTATAGAGTACTATAATACGTATCTTTAGATGTACAATATAGTATAATAAAATAGAATAAAAAAAGAAAAATAAAATCTGGGAGCATAAAATGAATATCGTGCAGATTGTTGCGGTTACGGATTTCCGGAACAAGACCAAGGAGGTTTTGGATCAGGCAAAGGTAGCTCCGGTGATCCTGACGCAGCGCAGTCATCCAGCAGTCGTGGTAGTGGATTACGCTACCTACCAGGCACAGGTTAAATTGCTAGAAGAGCTGGAGTTAAAGTTGGATGATCTGCTGCTGTCTCAAGCCATTCACTCCTCGAAGGAGGTTGTTCCGGTGAATGAGCTTTACGCTGATTATGAAAAATCCACAGGCTCCAAGCTGAATGTGAGGGACGAGTAGAAACCCTGTAAAAACTAATGGTGGAAGCTGGTACCTCAAGGATGGTAGTGAGTGAAAGAATACATAATCTCCGTTGATAAAAGGGTATTGAAATTCTTCCGTAAGCTTCCGCTCAAGCATGCCAGGCAAATCCAGGGAGCATTGGAGCGTCTGAAAGTTAATCTGCACCCACAGGATAGTGTAAAGCTGAAAATCAAAGATGGTTTCAGAGTTACCGTGGGAGAGTATCGGATGCTCTATACGGTCCAGGAGGATACAGCCACCGTAGTGGTTTACCTGATTACACGCAGGAATGATTTTTCATATTAGCAAATGCCAGTGACATTACTACCCCCTGGTTCACCGCCAGGGGGTTTTGTCTTAAATACCTGAGGTCTATCTTCCACCTCACCGCAGTTCGCGGGGAATACTCACTCATGGCTTTTAGGCCGAATTGCCTCCCACGCGTGTGGGGAATACCGTAGGGGAGAAGCAATCTATTCGACATGGGGTGAACATTGCGTGGCAAGCTTCGCGAAGCAAGCGGCATTGTCCGTCGATGCAATCTTCTCCGATCACCCTGTGGTAATGGTGAGAGCTAATTCGTTCAGGGAAAAAACGAAACAGAACGAATGCATTTTGATGGATGGCAGGCATATGAAGATTTGAATTGATCATAAATTCAATGAGCATTCAAATGCCATTTTCAGTGCAAGCAGGATTGGAAGGCGAGTTATTGCCATCATTTTGAGCAGAGCCGGGTAGCGAAACGCTAGAATTTTTTGCGATGAGCTCGGCGTTGATCTTTCGGATGGAATCTTCAATATCGGGGTCGAGACCGGTTTCACTGCCTGTGATGAGGTAATATATACGGAGGATACGGGTGATAGAGGCGGAGGCAAGACAGAGGATGCGCAGGATATCTGCCAACTCTTTAAGATCGGCAGAGGGATGGCAGGATTCGACCAGCCTGCGGGTGAAAACACGGATGAGGGCGATCTCGTCGACGAGAGATTTGAGGTTGGTGGTTTCTTCGGCCGAGAGGTCGCGATTGATGCGACGAGCGTAAAAACCATGTTTGAAAGCGTTGTGGTTACCGAGAGGGGCGCCGCGGCGCGGGATAGGACCAAAGTGGTCGGGCATAAGGAATCCTTGAGCTACTAAGATTCCGGTAAAAGTGCGAACCGGATCAAGATTGGAAAAACTACGGCACGGTGGAATTCACTATCACCGCGCCAGGGACAATTATCGGTGAATAACGACCGATATACGAGTGCATTTTTCGATACAGGAAACCACTGATCGACATATGAATGCACTCTAATGTATCTACTCACCATTTCCCAAATGGCGGTTAAAACCGCGCCTTTGAGGCCCACAAGGTCGGCC
>CAZXPK010000296.1:0-2310 GCA_964642565.1 uncultured Anaerolineaceae bacterium | reverse complement strand
GGGTCAGGGCAAATTTGCCGTAGCCAAGTTTCTGAATATTGCCCTTGCCAAAGGTACAACCCGTAGCCATTTGAATGCCATCAGCATAGCAGGTAGCACAGTGATCAGCGTCAATCTCCACCAAAGCGACTAGCTGCCCATCCCTGGCTCGTTCCACGCCCAAAGCTTCGATTGCAGCCATTCCGGCGCGCAGACCCATTGGCATGGCAGGGCATTTGTGCCCGTGCAGCAGCAGACCAGCTTTGTATAATTCGTTGTTGGTATTCATAACATTAAATCTCCTTTAGATATATAGATAAGATGCTTATCGCTCTATCAGAGCAGTTTTTTCATAGCCCGAGCACGGGATGCAGACCGGTTGACCGTCTTTCATGCGCACATAACGGTCGAAGATATATTCACCGCACACACTGCACTTGGTCTTATTGAAGGAACCTTTAACAGGGGTGAACTTAAAATCGGGCTTCGGCTCCACCTTGAAGATGGCTTCATCCGGCTGGTCATAAACCCATTGGATCACCTCTCGCCGCACGTCCAGCGGAATTTGCGATGGTTCTATCCCCTTTTTACGGTAGACGAAAAACTCGAAATTACCCATGGCATCCACAAAATCGGGCAAAAGTGAGTAGCGCACCGCACCATATTTAGGAGAAAAAAAGGTTGCTGCCAATTTTCCGTAGAAAGTCTTGGCAATCAGAACCTTGCCATAGGTCGCGCCGGTGGCGATCTGCATCCCATCCATCATGCAGGTTTGCGGGTGACCTTCACCCAATTCAGGGAAGATGAAGAACCCATGATCGGCTTCCTTCTCAATACCCAGGTATTCGAGCGCCAGTTTGCCCATGCGATAGCCAATTGGCATGAACGGGCATTCGTGGGAGTGAAATTCAAATGCCCAATCGGGGGGAATATGTTTTGTCGTCATCGATAAATTTCCTTTCTAATCATTGTTTTTTGTAGCATGCTAAGGATTGATATAACCCTTTTAAATTAACTTAAAAGCTTGACCAGGAGCTGGGCTGCTAATGCCCACATGATCAAGCCCAAACCAGCTTTTATCATTTTAACTTTGACCTTCATGCTGATTCTTGCCCCAAGGTTTCCACCAATCAACACCGCCACGCCGGTTAACAAGATCAGGGGCAGATCGAAACGATGAGAAGTCAGATGCCCCAATATTCCTGAAAGGGCTGAGAAAGAAATGATCAAATGCGACGACCCCGCTGCGATTTTTGTGGGGGTCTTTAAGACATAAACCATAAAAGGTACAACGAAAACACCACCGCCAATTCCCAGCAGACCAGAAATAAACCCTACAGCCAGGCCGAAAAGGGCAATAAACACATACATGACCGGGGTCAATGCTGGCATCTTTTCCTCGACCTTTTCCTTTTCCCAATAGGAATAAATCATTCTTGCGCCTAAAATCAGCAGGACAGCAACAAACAAGCAAAGCAAAAACGTCGTATCAAACTTTTTCGATAAAGCCCCTCCCGCGAAGGCACCGATGCTGATACCCGGCGCAAAACTGAATGAGGTCTTGTAATCGATCATCTTCTTGCGGTAGAAAATATAGCCTGCTGACAACGAAGTAATGAGATTCAACACCAAAGACGTGGAGCTGGAAAGCAAGATCGAATAACCGAGCAGAATCAACAGCGGAGAGTAAACCGATCCTCCACCCTGACCGAACATCGAAAATATAAAAGCGATCAGAAAGGCAAAAATGACAGCCGCGATCATGGTGGAATTAATATCCATAATAGTTGATGCTCCTTGACTTATTCCAGTGGATTGTGATGCTCATGCCATATTAGTTCATTAATCAAATTCGATAATTCGAATATGATTTAGCAAAAAAATATAAGGCGGTTGAGCCGCCTTATCTTACTGGTTAGCTCTCTGGCTCTATTGCGTTCAGCGCCTGGTCAGGCAAATTATGCCGAGTGGCATCCTTGTCTGGGTTACACTTTGGACAAGGGCATGGCTTTTGCCTGACCTGGTTCACTGCCAATGATTCGCCATTCTGTACACCGCTAACCCTGTTCACAGCATCAACCACCTGGTAGATTTCTCGTCTGCTCACTCGATAGAAGATATTCCATCCGTCACGGCGATCAGTTACCAACCCAGCATTGCGCAGCACCATGAGATGCTGTGAAATGTGCGCCTGGGGTAAACCAAGCGTCGCCTCTATGTGACAAACACACTGCTCGCCATTTCGTAACACATCCAGGATGGCGAGGCGGGTGGGGTGCATCAGTACTTTGAATAATTGGGTTTGATTCTGGTAGGTTGGCATGAGATTCT
>CAZXPK010000295.1:0-2315 GCA_964642565.1 uncultured Anaerolineaceae bacterium | reverse complement strand
CAGCATGAGCGGTTTGGTTTCCTTGGGGTTTGGTCAACTGAATAAGAGCAGCGAGCCAAGCACTCATAAGGGTGAGAAATAGATGAAGCAATAGATTATGAATGCAATGACACCGTTTATTGAGGCTAACGACCTGCGGCGGAGCTTTAATGATATTGAGGCAGTCGCCGGAGTCAGCTTCACCGTACAGCGTGGAGAAATTTTCGGATTACTTGGACCCAATGGCGCGGGTAAAACGACGGCCATCCGACTGCTGACTGGTCAGATCGATCCGAGTGGGGGGCAAGCAATCGTCGCGGGCTGTGATATTGTGAAGGATCGCCAGCGATTGAAAGGGCTTATTGGGGTGGTCTTCGAAGAGCAAAACCTCTATGAACGTCTCTCGGCAGCCAATAACTTGCGCTTTGGCTGCTGGCTGTATAACTTACCCTTGAGCCGCATCCATGAAGTATTAGATCTGGTGCACCTATCCGAACGTTCGAAAGAGCCTGTGCGCACATTCTCAAACGGAATGAAACAACGTTTGATGATCGCCCGCGCCTTAGTACATGATCCTCCCATGCTTTTCCTCGATGAACCAACACGCGGGCTCGATCCAATCGCAGCACGTGAGGTGCGCTCAGCGATTGAGCAGCTCAGCCAGAATGGCAAAACCATTCTGCTGACCACGCATTTACTTGAAGAAGCCGACCAACTCTGTGGGAAGGTTGCTTTCATTGTCAATGGTCACATCGTTGCTAATGACACGCCCCAAAACCTAAAACTCGCGCATGGAAAACGAGCTCTGAAAGTAATCTTATCTGATCCAATCCAAGCAGATCATCTTTCCCAGCTCATTCTGAGCATGGATGAACCTAATGACCAACAATACCTGGCAGATTTAATGGCGCAGGGGAATGTGCGCTCCGTTCACTCTCAGGAAGCCACATTGGAAGAAGTGTTTATCGAGGTGGCCGGAATTCGACCTTCATAAACCATAAAAAACCTCAGCTTCCTGTTCGCCCCCTGGAATACCCAAAGTGAGCCTCTTGGAGGAATAGGGCTATAGGATATAAGAATATGCATCCACGGATCATCTGGGCAATCGTTCGCAAAGACCTTCTTGATATCTGGCTGAATAAATCGACCCTGGGAGGCCTGCTCTTTCCAATTATCCTGTCGTTATTGTGGCTTCTCGTTAGCAACCTTATCGGGGGTCAAAAAACCGCCTTGCTGATCTACAACCCGGGTAATTCCAGCCTAGCGCAGGCGGTGGAGCAGGTCTTTCCAGACGCAGAAATCGTACAGACTGGCTCAACTGCCGAGGTTGCGGCTGCTTTTGGACCTAACGGAGCAAAGGTAAATAGTGCCTATACGGTTGGTCTGGTACTTCCCGAGAATTTCGACAGCCGCGTTCGGTCAGGATCTTCCCCTACTCTCGCGTTATATATTAACGGATCCATAGTCAATGCGCAAACCCAGGCGCTGCTTCAGATAGCTATCACCAACTTCGCTCGCACAATCGCCAGTCCCCAACCACCGGTGACAATCGACACAACAGTAATCAACCCTCCGTCGACAAATAATGCGGGTGTGATCTTTAAACAGATTTATTCACCACTGGCTCTGCTGGCCTCCCTCATGGTAGGTATCACTTTTATCCCACAATTGCTCCTCGAAGAAAAAGAGAAGAAAACCCTGCGGATGCTGCTGGTCACACCGGCTTCTTTCTCCGATATCCTGGTTGGCAAACTGCTGGTAGTCCTGGTATTCCAGCTTACCATAACCTGTGTAGTGCTGGCGATCCTGGGCAGTTTCACCGGAGCAGTGCCACTCGTAGTGCTTTACGTGATCTTAGGAGCGTGCTTCAGTTTGTCATCAGGTTTGCTCATTGGCTCACTGTTCAATTCGGTCCAGGCTGCGGGGACGGTGTCAGGATTGGTCTCATTCGTTTTCATCATAAGTGGCATCTTTGTCGGCCAATTGGGAGAGCTCCTGGGCAACAGCCCGGTGTTGCAGATTGTCAAGTTTATCCCTACATATTACCTGGCGGATGGGGTGGTCAAAGCCTCCCAAAACCTGGGGGCATTGGGAAGCAACCTGCTCGATATTAGCATTATCCTGGGTTGTTCCATTGTATTTCTGGTGATTTCCGCTTGGGTATTACGCCGGCAATCAGCAGTTTTATCCCTAATATAACCACTGGTATGGATAGACGTAAACGATTCAAGAATTTTCCCCCAAGCCTATATCTAAACACTTTTAATAAAGGTGTTTTAAGGACTTATTCGACACCTTTTAAAAATTCTTTATATGTCTTGAGCTCACCGATTAAT
>CAZXPK010000294.1:0-2337 GCA_964642565.1 uncultured Anaerolineaceae bacterium | reverse complement strand
TGGAGAGGGGGTTCTGGAGCAACGCCATCTTTCAATTTGCGGATTATATCAAGGTGCTCACTCAACCAACCCCGGCATTGCTGGCGATTGCCCTGGTTTTTGCAGGGGTGGTACTTTTACAAGGCGTGAAGGGCAAAAGCTTCCGGATTGGTCTGGGTGTGGGCGCACTCGCTGTACCGTGCGCGCTCTCTTTTGTGGGGATACCCTTTGCCATGGTGGGAGGAGCATACATCATTATGGCGGCATACATTGTGCGCAGCCTGCCGGCCTCTGTGCGCTCAGGGGTGGCTGCGCTGCAGCAGATCGATCCATCGATCGAAGAAGCCTCCAATATTTTGGGGGCGGATGCACAGTACACATTCCGTAAAGTCACCCTACCGCTCATCCTGCCAGCATTGTTTGCCGGCCTGATTTTCAGCTTCACCAGGCATATGACCAGCCTGTCGGCGATCATTTTCCTGGTCAGTGCCAAATGGAGGATCGTGACCGCCTCGATTTTGAGCGAATGGGAACAAGGTGGGGTGAGCATCGCGGCAGCATACTCAACGGTCATTATCATCTTTGTGATGATTGCCATAGTCGTGCTCAATTTGATCGTCAACAAGCTGTTCAAAGGCAGAGGCTCAGTGGATATGAGCCAAGGTTTCTAATGTTTGAAAATCGAGGTAAACCAATGTACCTGACCCTAGAAAATATCACCAAAGTGTTTCCTTCACGCGGAGCAGCAAGTGAAGTAACCGCGGTTCGCGATGTAAATCTTGATATAGAAAAGGGGGAATTGGTCACCTTGCTCGGCCCCAGTGGATGCGGCAAAACAACCACTTTGAGAATGATCGCCGGTTTTGAGTTTCCAACCGTGGGCAGGATCATCCTGGATGGTCAAGAGATCAACCCACTGCCTCCGCACAAACGCGAAATGTCAATGGTTTTTCAGAGTTACGCAATATTCCCGCACCTGACCGTTTTTGAAAATATTGCTTATGGGTTGAATGTTCAACGACGATCCAAATCGGTGATCAAAGAACAGGTTAACAAAGTCCTCGAGCTGGTCCACCTGGAGGGGTATGGTGACCGCGCCCCAACCCAGCTTTCAGGCGGACAGCAACAACGCGTGGCGCTGGCACGCGCATTAATTATGGAGCCAAAAGTCCTGTTGATGGACGAACCACTTTCAAATTTGGATGCGAAATTACGTGAAGAAATGCGCACCGAGATCCGGCGCATCCAGAAAGATATGAACATCACCAGTGTTTACGTCACCCATGATCAGATCGAAGCCATGACGCTTTCGGACAGAATTGTAGTGATGAACCAGGGTATTATCGAGCAAATTGGCACCCCGGTGGAAATTTATCGATTTCCGAACAGCAGATTTGTGGCAGATTTCATCGGAAGGGCTAATTTTGTTCCCGGAGAAGTACAGGAGAAGAACGATAGTAAATTAACCGTGAAAGTTTTTGGCGAGAGCATTGAACTGACAAACATAAAGCGGGATTTTAACAGGCAGGAAGCAGTCACTCTAATTGTCCGTCCTGAAATGATCCGGATAAAGAAAACAGGCGAGCTGTTCAAGGGGTTTATTCGCAGAGTCGTCTATCTGGGTGATGTGATCGAATATGATGTCGAAATCGGCGGTCAATTGATCACCGGAGTGGAAACGGATCCATACGTGATGGAACCCTTCGCGGTAGGCGAACAAGTGACGGTTGGATGTGCGGAAGGCTGCATCCAGGTTTTGCCCGGCGAGTAGGTGCTGCCTGAATTTGATATGGTAATAACCGGCAATTTTATTTCCCTTCAGTCATTGGATGATGCTTTTACTGGCATTTATTGACAGCTAATCCCCAAGCTGGTGAATTTCGAGGACAATACCCGTTCCGTCCGGGAAAAATAATCATCGGTCATTTGATCCACCAGACCGTATTTCCGGTATACCCAATCCGCATAGTGGTAGTTCATCCTGTCCAACAACACATAATCGACCTTTCCCGCAAGGATTTCGGCGAGGCTTTCTGCATTGGGAAGGATCGGTGCAATCATGGCGTAAGTCCGTATCCCGGCTTGATGCAGCTCGTCAAGAGCTCTAACCCTTTCCTTTATCGGAGGGGCAGTTGGCTCAAATAATTTTCTGATATTATCGTCAGCTGTGGTGATACTCAAGCCGACTTCAAAAGCTTTCCCATTTTTTAAAATATCCATATCCCGCAGCACTAAAGGAGAGCGGGTTTGGACGACAACGGGCCAATTATTTTCTGCCAGAATTTCCAGACATTGATGGGTAAGCTTATATTTTGCCTCCAGAGGTTGGTATGGGTCACACACTCCGCTTATCCAAAC
>CAZXPK010000293.1:0-2338 GCA_964642565.1 uncultured Anaerolineaceae bacterium | reverse complement strand
ATATCGAAGGCTTGGAACGCATCCGATTTCTCACCTCACACCCGAGCTGGATGACCGATGAATTATTGGATGTAGGGGCTGAGCAGCCTAAGGTGATGCCGCACATCGAAGTGCCTGTTCAAGCCGGGGATGATCAAGTGTTGGCGAATATGCATCGTGGGTACACGGCTGAGGATTATCGCCGCCTGATAGAGAAGATCCGCAGTCACTTGAATGGTCGCATGCCAGGCGTATCAATTGCCACCGATATCATCGTGGGCTTCCCTGGAGAAACTGAAGCCCAGTTCCAACGCACGTATGATTTATTGGAAGACCTTAAACTGGATGTAGCGCACCTGGCGCGATACTCCGCTCGCCCAGGGACAGTTGCAGATCGGCTCTATGTAGATAATGTCCCTGAAGCTGAGAAGATGCGGCGCTTTCGCTTGTTGGAAGCGCAACAGGAGCGCATCGCATCCGAGATTGCTGCACGCTACCGAGGGGAAAAGGTGGAGGTGCTGTTTGAAGAGAAGGTAAAAGGGCGCTGGAAGGGGCGCACCACCACCAATAAATTAGTGTTCATTGAAGCCGAGGGCGACCTCACAGGCCAGGTTTTACCAGTACGGATCACCTGGGCTGGGCCATGGTCCATGCAGGGCGAATCGGTCAAGCCAGGAAGTGGGGGAAACCTGATGAACAATTTTACATAATTTCGTGTATATTAATTCAGTGAGGGACTGTTGATAAAGAGGTCAGATAATGCGTACCTGGAACTTTATCTCCCTTATTTGCGTCATATGAATTGGATTAATCAAGGAGGATACTATGTTCACGAAGAGATTACGCCCATTGTTATTTATGGCCGGAATTTTGTTTTTGCTAACAGCATGCAATTTTCCCGGGGCTTCCGTCCAACCGACGATTGCCCCAGACCTCATATACACAGCCGCTGCACAAACCCTGATTGCCCAACAGACTCAGGCTGCCGAAGGGACGCCGATACTCCTTCCCAGCCCGACTTCGGGTGGAGTAGCAAGCCCCACCTCGCCAGTGGTGATCCTGCCAACCAGCACAGCCTTACCACCGACGAACACGCCAGTCCCAACCAACACCCCACTCCCCACCAACACACCTATACCCCCAACGGCAACACCCATCCCCATCCCTTGTGACCGGGGTCAATTTGTTAAAGATATCGCCGTTCCTGATAACACTGAGATAGCTGCCGGGACCACCTTTGTCAAGACCTGGCAACTGAAAAACAATGGCTCGTGCACCTGGACATCAGGTTATGCCTTGGTATTCTATAATGGTGATGCAATGAGTGGACCTGCCTCAGCGCCAATCACCAACGGCACTGTGCCTCCTGGCAGCACGATCGATATCTCGGTGAGCTTGATCGCCCCGACCACACCCGGAACATACAAGGGTAATTGGCGCTTACGCAACTCAGGCGGGGCATTGTTTGGCATCGGGGAAAATGCCGACCAGAGCTTTTGGGTGCAGATCAAATCGGTAGCGCCGACGCCTACGCCCTCTCCGACCCCAGCATACACCCTCTCGTACGACTTCATCGCTAAGGGACCTGATGCTTCATGGCGCAATGCCACGACCAATCTTCCCTGGGGTGACCCAGATAATGACTCCCCGGGCGTGGCAGCAGCTGCAACCAACATTAAGATGGAAGATGGGATTACGTACCCCAGCGTAATTGGGACATACCCGCAAAAAATAACGGATGGCATGATTTTGGGACTCTATCCAGCTTACACCATTCAGGCGAATGACCATCTCCGCACTAAAATTGGATTGCGCTATGACTGTGGTTCTGGAAGTGTCAAATTCCAAATCCGGTATATTGAAGGTGCATCAGAAGTCACCGTAGGTGAGTGGTTGGAGAATTGTGATAATGCCTTATCATCCCTGGACATTAATCTCTCAGCCTTAGTTGGTCATACCGTTCAGTTTGAGCTGGTAGTGATGGCGAACGGTCCATGGAACAATGATGTATCGATGTGGGTGGCACCGCGCATCGAAAGATAGTCCGCGCGAACACATCCCAGCGATATAGACACAAGCTCATGGCGGCAGGGTAACCGTGGTATCATAAACCCGGCGCACCTGCCGCCCTGCTTTGTTGATAAAATAGGCTTGTATACCAAACTGATTTATCTACTTGACAGGAAATGACGGGGGCATGTGTGTATTTGTGCCCCAATTGTTGAGGAGAAATAATGAAAAAGAACGTAACGATTTTTATCCTTGCCATTCTAACGATACCGATTGTTTTAATGGGTTGTAGCTCGAATACACCCGCATCACCCACCACCAATCCGGATTTGATTTATACCGCAGCTGC
>CAZXPK010000292.1:0-2359 GCA_964642565.1 uncultured Anaerolineaceae bacterium | reverse complement strand
TCCGGTTGGAGCGGACCCTCCATAGCTATTTCTTAGGTTTGTAACTACTCACCCAACCCCCCTTCCCTGTCAGGAAGGGGGGAATAATAGGGTCGGAACCAGGGGTGGGAGTGTGAGTAATTCCCCCCGTATTATAGCCCAGGTTCACCAGCCCGCTTTCCCTGGCAGACTTCGTCTGCACAACGCTCACCCCCGCATGGGGATACGACCTGGCTTACTCCCGCGACCTTTTTGGGTACGCTTAACTAAAAAAGAGGGTCCGGTTGGAGCGGACCCTCCATAGCTATTTCTTAGGTTTGTAACTACTCACCCATCCCCCTTTGATCCATAATAGGGTCGGAACCAGGGATGGGAGTGTGAGGAATTACCCCCGTATTATAGCCCAGGTTCAACCGCCTGCGTTGTGTGGCAGGCTCTGATCTCTTAGGTATGGCGTGATTCTATCCCACCGTAATCGATCTACGCTGGCCAGCGCGGTTGGGCCTGGTCGATCTACCCGTAACTGTCCAACCCCAATAGCCGGGTCGCTTCCCCGATGGCTTGATCGACCAGGTAATGGAAATACTTCTCCAGCCGCTCATTTTCATCGCAGCCCCCAAGCTTGAGCAGCCTTGCCAGCCTGACGCACCCCAGGCTGTACAGGCTCACCAGCCGCAGGTACTCACGCGTGTCAATCGTCTGCACTGCCCGCCGGTAAACATTCCTGAGCAGCAAGCGTATCGTGGCAACCTCCTCCGTCACCATGTCTACGGCTTCCACTCCGTCTGGCGATAGCCCCAAGGCATGTGCCCGGATCTGCGGGCTGATTGGCGGCCGCCCGGCGCTCATCTCGATCTCATCCAATTTGCTCAAGGTCTCCTCTATCATGGGGTTTTTCTCCTCCTTATTCAGCGGCTCACTTGCCGAGATGAGGGCACCCAAACGGTGGGCGGCTTGTGAATAAGCCTCCACCAAGCGCGTCTCATCCCCCTCCCTTGCGAGCAAACCGCGCATGAGCTTCTTCAGGCAGACTATCTCCTGCTCCATCCCGTGGATATCTTCCGCCAGCACATCTTTGACCGCTTGAATGTCCTTCTTGCGGGAATAAAACCCATGAGTGGTGCCCTCCCATCCCTGTAATCGTTTGGTCTGCCTGACCGGCAGCTGAAGGTCAGCGACCTGCACCTGCTCATCGATCGTGCATTCTACCGGCAATTCCGGAAGCTTGCCCAGCCGATATTTAGTGGACTTATTTTTTTCACGGGTGTCCATGAAATCCTGCATCCCTTCCAGGCTCTCACCCTGATCCATCCTGAGCCTGATGGCCGTCCGGCGCAACGCCATCAGGGTCAGCTTCGGTTCAGCGATGCCCACCTGCCTGCCATACAGCTTGAGACTGCTGAGGATGGCAGAGCTCGACAGCGGCTGATCTTCGAGCCAATCCTGCGCAGCTCCACCTGAACCGTCAACGACGGGCTGCACCTGTGGGGGAAATATATACTTCCCTGCCCGCATCCCTTCCAACCTGCCGCTCACACGCAGGTACGCGATGATTGCCTGCCACACCTGATCTGGCAGCCTCACCTGCCGCCCATCCTGCCTCCAGCGAACACATACCCCCGCCTGGTCCATGCTGACCTGCCCCCAGGTGAGCCGCCGAAGGTTTTTTAACGGCACCCCCAGGCTGAGGCGTGCCAGGAAGAAGGCGTAATCGCGCTTGCCCAGCGGTGAGCCATCCCTGGCAAGCAGGTGAAGGAATGCATCCAGCGCGTCCCGGCTCCACATACTAACCCCCTCGTAGCGTTTCATCTTCATCCTGGTCGCCGTTTTAGCTGGATTGAAGCCCGGATCGCAGATTGGGTCCACACGCTGCTCATCACACCACCGGTAAAAGCTGGCGATGAACCCAATGGAACCATTAATGGTACTGGAGGCAAAGCCCTCCAGTTCCATCCAGGCGCGGTGCTGATCGATATCCGGCGGGGTGAGCTGCCAGGGCATCTTGCCGCACTGCCTCACCAGCCGCCTCCATGCCAGCAGGGCATGCTTGACGGTATCCTTCCGGTAATCGCGCCGGCATTCCTCGACCCACTGCTCGAAGGCCCGGCTCCACTTCTTCAGCCGCCTGGAGGAACCTCTTTGGGCAGAGAGCGCAGAATCACCAAAGTAAAAACTGAATAACAGCGGGATATTATTCTGTTCGTCCATTTTTCCTTTTATTTATTATTGTGAGATTACCCGGCGAGTTAGAGGTTCCATGCCGGTTTGGTTAGCCTTAAATATTCGTTTTTCCCCTGCCAGGAACGCGCGTCACCATACCACCCTCACCATATGTAACTACGCACCATTTCCCAAATGGCGGTTAAAACCGCGCCTTTGA
>CAZXPK010000291.1:0-2362 GCA_964642565.1 uncultured Anaerolineaceae bacterium | reverse complement strand
ATTACCTTGCGGCAAATAGCGGCCGGAGCTTTTTCCCTGCCGCCATCCCACGTACCATGCGGACCATAAACATTGTGGAAGCGGGCAATATGCGTCTCGAATTTTCGTTCGGCCCAATATTCCTGGCAGAACATTTCAGACATGAGCTTCTCCCAGCCATAACCACGTTCAGCCATAGCAGGGTAAGCGTCTGACTCTTTCAGGGCACGCGCGTGAGGATCTTGTTGAAGCGCGGTGTTGTAAGCACAGGCTGAGGATGAAAAGAAATACCGTTTAGCTCCTGCTCGGTAGGCCGCCTCAATCATGTGAGTATTGATCAGAATACTGCGCAGGCATTGGATGCGAAACCGCTCGATGAAGCCCATGCCACCCATATCGGCAGCCAGGTTGTACACTTCCACCGCGCCTTCGCCGGCGCGGATGGCGTTTCCCTTCTCACTCAGGTCCAGGCAAAGGTTTTCGACGCCCGGAACGTGCTGATACCAATCAGGCAATGGTTTCCTATCAACAGCGCGAATGCGGGTGAAACCCAGGTCGTGGAAATAACGGGTTAGCGCGCCGGCAATAAACCCCCCGGCGCCTGTAATCACGATCAAGTCATCCTTCTTGGTATCTCTATTCAACTTGACAACAGCTTTCTCTTCCATAGCGTAATAATCCTTTCTACTGTTTTATGGTAACGTTGCCATATAGTCTAAAAAAATATACTCTTCCTTTATCTATCGAGAATCCACCTTTTCCAAAAACTCATCAACGAATAAACTCTCTTTGCTTCCCACTCGACTGCCGGATGACAATCTCAGCCGGCAAGACCACTTCCTGATATTGATCAGAAGGTCCCCCATCCAATTTTTTTAACAGGATCTCGATCGCTCTCCTGCCTATTTCGTAAGCTGGCTGGGCAGCCACTGTCAGAAAGGGGAAGGTAACCAGAGCGGAGGGCAAATCATCGAAACCTACCACCGCAATATCCTCAGGCACGCGCAATTCCAATTCCTGGAGTGCTTTCAATGCACCAAAAGCAATGAAGTTATTGGCGGCGAATAATGCGGTCGGTTTCTGCGCTTCAGCCAGAACCTTGCGGGTCATCTCAAATCCGCTCTCCTGATTGAAGGCGCCATAATATTCATGCTTCGAGTTGGTCGGAATACCGGCTTCGGTCAAGGCCCTTCGATAACCGGCTAAACGGTCCTCAGACGTGGAAACGTCCTTTGGACCATTCAAGATCGCAATCTCCCGATGTCCGAGGGATAAAAGCAGTCGGGTAAGTTCATAAGCGCCCACCTCAGAATCACAACGAACGACATCCGTTTGCAGGTCTGGCACCCGCCGATCCAGCACCGCAATGGGGGTACCTTGTTTTTTAATTAAAGCTACCGAGTCAAGTCCACCTACTGCGGGTACGAGCAATATCCCATCCACCCTTTTTTCCAATAACATTTGCAGATACATCTTTTCTTTGGATACCGATTCATCCGTGTTGCAGAAGATCACGGTATACCCTGCTTCACTGGCTATATCCTCCACCCCACGTGCAATGGTTGTAGAAAAGGGGTTTGTGATATCCGTCAGTACCAATGCCAGGGTTTCAGTCCGCCTTGAGCGAAGCCCACTGGCCAATCGGTTAGGAACGAACCCCAATTCAGCAACCGCAACTTCCACGCGAGCACGTGTCTCCTCACTACAGTATCCCGAGTTATTGATGCACCGGGAAACTGTGATGGGTGCCACACCTGCTCGTTTCGCTACATCCCTTATATCTGCCATTCAAAATCAACCAGATTGAATTTCCTGACAAGGTATGGTATGGTTACCATGACAACGATACCATAATAGCACACCGAATTTGTAATGTCAAGAGGTTTTTCTTAAAAATTCAAATTCTGAAGATTACGTTTCCTTTTTTCATGCCCCTATTGAATCACATTTCCATCCTTTCGCGAGAGGGGCTGCTCCTACTTTGGGACAGCCCCTCTCGCGATTCTATTGTTATATGACATCGTACTTGCTTTTAATAAAAAGCAGCCTTTACTCTGGCTTTCATTTTTCAAGCTTCTTGCGAGGAGCAGTGCTAGTGCTTCCGCGTACAATTAATTCAAAAGGACTGAGGATTTGCTTTTCTCCGTCTTGGTGTCCTTCCAATTGCTCAATCAACATTTTAGCAGCCTGGAAACCTGTTGTCTCGGCGTGGTAGCTTATGGTAGTCAAAGGTGGAGCAGTCAACTCGGCCATTTCCGCATCGGCCGAGCCCACGATGGAAATATCCTCGGGAATAACCAATCCCCTTCCTTGAACGGCTTTAATAATCCCGGTAACAACCGTTTCCTGGGCAGTGAGGATCGCAGTGATAGGGGGACTCTCA
>CAZXPK010000290.1:0-2408 GCA_964642565.1 uncultured Anaerolineaceae bacterium | reverse complement strand
TCCGATCAAACTTTGTGTTTACCGATGAAACACCAAACTGTAGGGTGGCTAGATGCTGTTATTTTTACATAACAAATCAACCTTCACCTGTGCAGTTATGTCCATTGCTACAACATGAGCACCATCCCTGGTATCCTTATGGAGGATCGTTCTCCCACCTGCCCTTCGAGCTGGGTTGTCTGAAAAGTTATTCGATCCTCTTCGTTATTTTTGCGAAACGAATATCTTGCTTAAAATAAATCGCGAATTACGAATTTCTGGCCTCTTCTGTTACAATCAGGTGCAATTTACACCATTCTTTCCAGGATTTTTCATGCTTTCTTCTGCTTCCGCCTTACCCGACCCCGAACCGCTCACCCTCAAGGATGGCACCCGGGTGATCATCCGCCCCATCCGTCCGGATGATGCCGACGACCTACAAGCCACCTTTCAGCGCCTTTCGATGGAAAGTATTTACTTACGCTTCCTGTCTTTTAAAAAGGAGCTGCCAGACGAAGAAGCCCGATATCTTGCCACTGTGGATTACACCTCCCGCATGGCATACGTGGCGATCTGCAAAGAAGATGACCGTGATATCGTGGTGGGCGTGGCACGCTATGCCATGCTCGATAATGTTCATCCTGAGATCGCTGAGTCCGCGGTGGTGGTAGCGGATGAATATCAGGGGCGCGGCCTCGGCAAGCTGCTGCTGTGGCGTCTGGTCGACTATGCCCGAGCCAGAGGCATCCGCTATTTGCGCGGCAACCTGCAGATTGGCAATGACCGCATGCTTGACCTGGTGCGGCGCAGTGGGTTACCCCACCAGACGCGCTACGTCGACGGGATCTGGGAAGTGACCATCGCTCTCGAAATTCCGGACGAGGATTAATGAACGACTTGGCTCAACCCTCCCCCTCTGAGCTGGCTGCATCCTTCGATGCCGAGCAGCGTGCCCTCGCCATCCACAACACCGACGCCGAGCGCCTCATCTGCCGTAAATATTCAATTCTGGTTCGCAATGCTCCCCCCGGATACGTGCTGGCTTTTGCCCGCCAGCTGCTCTTCACCTACGGTCACCGCTGGCAGGCATATGAGCTCATCGCAGGGCACAAAACGGCTTTTCAGAGCTTGCATGCGGATCAGCTTGAGGAACTCGGCCAGGGCATCAACAGCTGGTGGTCGACGGACTCATTCGCCCGCACCCTGTCCGGTCCGGCCTGGCACGCTGGGCAGGTAGCCGATGAGCTGATCGTCAGGTGGGCGAAATCGCCCGACCTGTGGTGGCGGCGGGCAGCGCTGGTGAGCACGGTGGCGTTTAATATCCGCTCGCAGGGAGGCAAGGGGGATGTAACGCGCACGCTGGAAATCTGCCGGATGCTGGTGGCTGATCACGAAGATATGGTGGTCAAAGCCCTGTCTTGGGCGCTGCGTATGCTGGTGTGCTTCGATCCGATTGCAGTGGAGGGGTTCATCCAGGAGCATGAGCATGTCCTGGCAGGCAGGGTCAAGCGTGAGGTGGGCAGTAAGCTTCGAACGGGGTTGAAGAACCCACGGAAGAAGGATGGATAGGGTTACCTCAGTTTACCTATTGAAAATGAGGAATAACACTTACAACCCCCGGCTGGTTTCCATCTCTTCTTTCACCGCTTTATACAGCGTCTCGGCTTTCAGCTCGCTCAATGTATAGCAGGGGGCTTCCAGATGATCGGCAAGCAATTGCGCCAGACCCTGGTCGAAGGCAGCATGCTCCATATTGACCACCACGCAGTGGATGTCATCGGCGGCGATTTGGTCCGCCAGTCTATGGGCCTCATCCTGGGGCGGCATGGACGACATGGATACATTGCCTGCCCCATCGGTCAGCAGGATGACCAGCGGCTGGACATCCGGGTGCAGGATGTGCTCACGCAGCAAGGTCTGGTGGGCCATGTACAGCCCTGCAGAGAGGGGTGTTTTGCCGCCCACGGGGATATCAGCTAGGGCACGCTGCGCCAACATAACCGAGTTGGTCGGAGGTAGAACCATGGTCGCCCGGTCCTTCTGGAATACGATCAAGCTCACCCGGTCACGGCGTTGGTAGGCATCGGTAAGCAGCGAGAGGATGGCCCCCTTGGTGGCTGACATACGCTCGGCGACCGCCATGGACCAGGAAGCATCCACTACGAACAGGACGAAATTTGCCGTCTTTTTTACCCGCACCTTGCGCTGGAAGTCACTCGGGCGGATAGCGAAAGCCACTCGCTTGCGTAACTCGACGCGTTCCTTTTGGAATGGGGCTGCCGCCCGGATTGTGGCGTCAAAGGCCAGGTCATCGGCTTTACCATTTGCCGGGCGCGCCTGGATATAACGACCGCGTTTACGGTCAGTATGGGTACGCGAGCGCCGGCCAGCCCGCTTGCGATAGAGCTGATCCAAATTGGTATTCAGAT
>CAZXPK010000289.1:0-2423 GCA_964642565.1 uncultured Anaerolineaceae bacterium | reverse complement strand
TGGGCTTTGAGCTGTGTTACGCTGTCCAGAGCTACAATGCGCCCCTTGACCAGGATGGCGATCCGGTCGCACAGGCGCTCAGCCTCCTCCAGGTAATGCGTGGTCAGGAAGACAGTCACGCCTTCGTTGCATAGACCAGCGATCATCTGCCGCAAATTACGGGCGCTCATCACGTCCAAGCCAGTGGTTGGTTCATCCAGGAAAATCAATGGCGGGCGATGCGCCAAGGCAGCGGCGATGGTCAGGGCACGTTTCATACCCCGTGAGAGTTTGGCAAATGGCACATCCCGCTTCTCGATCAGGTGGAAGCGTACCAGCAGGGCTTCGGCACGCGGCTTTCGCTCCTGGCGCTGTACACCGTAGAGCTGCATGGCAAAAACCAGGTTGTCGAAAGTGGTTAGCTCATCGTACAGGTTAGAGGCTTCTGGCACAACACCGATGCGCTTCTTGATGTGCGATAGGTCGCTCGCTAAATCTAAACCGAGCAGACTGGCGCGGCCTGAAGTGGGTCGGGTAAGACCGGTCAACATACGGATGGTGGTGGTCTTCCCAGCGCCGTTGGGTCCAAGAAAACCGAAAACCTCACCTTGGTGAACCGTGAAGTCAACCCCATCCACAGCGTGCAAGGGAGCGTGGCCTTTGCTCGTTGCATATACCTTGGTCAATCCTTCGACTTGTATGGCTTCTGTCATAGTAAACATCCTTGGAGAACCTCTGTCAGGAAATCATCGGTGGAGCGACGAATGCCAGCTCGCACAAAATGCTCATGGCCAAAGAATAATCGCTGGCGCTCGGCAGAGGCGCTCAGCATGGGCGACGAGCTCCACTGGGTGGCGTGACAGCGCATGGCTGCCAATTTTGTCTCCCAAACTGAGGAAATATCCACGCTAAGGGCAACCGCCTCATCAGGAACGGGATGCACCTGGCGCATGCCCAGAGACTGTGCCAGCGATTGCGGTACCGCAATCGTGTATAACCCAGCTATCTCTTCTACGCGGAGGAAAACCTCGGCAGCCCACTGCCCAACGAGGATATGGTCTGGATGGCCAGAAAGTCCATCCGGCCCAAAACTGAGTAGCACATTTGGGTGAATCTGACGAAAAACGGTCAAAATGTCAATAATCACCCGGTCGGGATCAGCCTCCGTCAGGTGACCATCCGGGTAGTCCAATAGATGCGAAGGTTGGATGCCCAATACAGCGCAGGCGCAGCGTAGTTCACGCTCGCGCACGCCGGGCAGTTCGTCAGGTATACAGAGTGCAGGCTCTCCGCACGAGCCAGCCTCACCGTGCGTCAACGTCAGCACATGCACTTTAACTCCTTGCCGGGCAAGCAACGCCAGCGTCCCCCCAGGGCGGAAGGTTTCGTCGTCGGGATGAGCGAAGATGGCCAGTAATGTGGGTGTATCTCCGGTCATTCTCTTCCTTCTAGGGGGCCTGAACTTCCAGCAGGCGCATCCGCTCAACAGCCACGATGCTGCGAACGATATCGGGCGGTACAACAACCACCGAGCCAGTCTTCAACCTAGCCTGCTCGTCCGCTACATTCAAACGACCACTGCCTGCCATGACCAAATACTGGACCCGTGCGCTCATGACACATGGCCCAACCATCTGCCCGGATCAAGACACAAGAACAGTGTCACCAAACCCTCAGACTGATGAAGAACAATGGGCTGCACTTCATCCGGGGTTAACTTTTGCATCGACTCGACACAAATCACGTGAATGGTCATTGGAATTTTTCCTCTTATTGTTTTTACTGCACTTGATCATCAAGGCGAATGAAAAAGGTACAGCATAGTGAGAGACAGGATCCGCATGAGCAATTGCTGCGTTCGCTTGGGAGTAGCGCCAACGAAAAGGCTATTTGCGCAGGTCTGCCAACATTTCTTCAACAGCCTACACTTCCTTTTTTATTTCGTCCAGATAGGATTCTAATTCAGCAATCTGTTCGGCCTTGGTCTTGAACCTGTGCTGGAAATGGCGGTCCTCACAGCCACATTCCTCGCCGCATTGGCACGAACCATTGCCGTAACCCCCTGCGCAGCAGCAGTCATGATCTTTATGAGATGCACCACAATTACACATCAATTAACTCCTTACTTCTGGAAAACGGTTTTGATATTCCGCCAGGAAATCATCCAATCTTTGGCGGGTCTTTCGGATATCGATCACCCAGGTATGTAAATAATCCAACCCCAAGTCGGTCAACTCATATACACGCCGAGCCGGGCCGGCGTTGCTGGTATCCCAGGATGAACACACCAGACCATCCTCTTCTAGAGATCGAAGTGTGCGATAAAGGCTGCCGGGGTCGGGAGAATCTCCCTCTTGGCCGAGTATTTCCATCAACTCATAACCATGGGAATTTTTCTGCGCCAATGAGAGCAGCAAACGGGGTTGGATCATGCCGCGCAACCG
>CAZXPK010000288.1:0-2466 GCA_964642565.1 uncultured Anaerolineaceae bacterium | reverse complement strand
GGAGATATCTGACGCAGGAGAGACTTTGGCTTTATCACCTTACCGGAATCAGGCTGCAAGTAATCCATTCCGTTGTGGTATATTTTTAATAATACCCCCTAGCTGGAATTGAACCTCAAACCGCCAGGTTCCAGGTTCGAGTCCTGGTCGAGGAGTCGGAATATCGTTCTTATTCAGGCTGGTAATGTGCGGTTCGTCTGGCGAAGGGGTGAGCCTGGGTTCGGCATTGGTACTGGCCTCCACATCAATCCTTCGTTAGCCGGCGTTCCCGAGTACGTCTCAAACCATACTTACAAACCGTATACAGGAGCGCGAGACGAAGCGACAGATAAGGAGATTATATGTTCTCAACACTGATCTACATCATCCTTGGACTATTACTCATCGCCCTAACCTTGCATACGACCATCCGCGTAATTCGATATTTCTACAAGTTTCCGATGCCAGAGTTCCTGGCGAACTTGATCGACAATCCACTACGGCGCAAGATACAACCTCCAATCGAGATGCCGATTCGGCACGGCATTGAACCGGGAATGACTGTGCTCGAAGTAGGCCCCGGAAATGGTAGATACACCGTCGAAATAGCGCGACGAGTCGGCAACGCGGGCAAAGTCATTACCGTGGACATCGAACCCAAAATGATCGAACGTGTCACGAAGAGAGCTCAGGCTGAAAGGATTACCAATCTTGAAGCCAAAGTAGCAAATGTTTATGATCTTCCTTTTGACGATGACGCATTTGATGTTATATGCATGATCGCGGTCATTAGTGAGATCCCCGAACCTGAGAGAGCGATGCGAGAGTTCTATCGTGTGCTCTCACCATCTGGTACACTTGCATTCAGTGAGTTACTGACCGATCCGGATTATCCATTGGCACAGACGCTCGTTCGCCAAGCAAGCCAAGTGAACTTTCGTTTGAAGAAAAAACTCGGCAACTTCTTTGGGTATACTTTGATCTTTGAAAAACAGCAAACCACCGGCTAACCCGCGCGTACAGCCGACCTCACTTCGCTCGGGTAGTACGCAGGCTTAAGGCTAGTAATCCTTCGGGTTAACGTGGTAGTCTCGCCGGTCCCGCCACTGCCGCTTAGCCAAACCGTTGGGCGAAAGCCAGAGTGACATGAATGCAAAATAAATCGAGGAGGAATCCCAATGAATACCCAGAATTCTAGAGATATGAAACTGACCGAGTCCAACAGGAAGACGATTTATAAAATTGGCGGAATGGCTGCCTTGCTAACAGTAGTAGTGGCCTTTGGTGAGATGGTCATCACATTCTTGCCAGGAGGAAACTCACCAGTCGAAACGGTATTCGATTGGTTTACTCAACTTCAAGGCAATTGGTTTATGGGACTCAGAAACCTGGGACTTCTGAATATTATCATGTTTACTTTAGGAATTCCTATGTATTTGGCTCTCTATACAGCCCATCGGAGAGGGAATAAAGCATTCGGAGCGCTCGCAATGATCATTTCCTTTATCGGGGTAACGGTCTTCTATGCTACGAATCGGGCATTCTCTATGCTTGAACTTAGTGATCAGTATGCTCAAGCTACAACAGAGGCTCAGCGGTCAATGTTTGCAGCGGCTGGGCAGGCAATGCTTTCTGTCGGTAGAAGTCATTCTCCTGGTACTTTCATAAGCTTTTTCCTCGGAGAGATTGCTGGAGTATTAATGTCTGTTGTTATGCTACGAGGCAGGATCTTCAGCAAAGCAACCGCGCTTATAGGAATTATAGGCTTTACGCTATTATCGATTTTTGAGGTGTGTACATCTTTTATTCCAGTGTTTAAAGAAGTAGCTATGATATTTGCTATAAGCGGCGGGCTTTTAAACATAATGTGGCTGATTTTACTTGGGCGAAGACTTTTTCAGCTTGTGCATAAGGATGAATAAAGAAATAACCATTACGGTATTATGCCAAATGGCAGGTAGTGATTGGGTAAACACACCCAACAACAGCTCCAGTGGACAGCGGCTCCACCGCTCGCGAATAGTTCGCGTTTTCCCGGAATTAGCGCGATAATACAGAGGAGTTCCACCGCATATGCAAACCGTTGGGCGAGTTGATGGGTGACCCTGACCCTGAAAAATCCAAACGAGTGACAGACGCCATGCTCAAGATGCAAAAGATCATCGTCGCCGACCTGCAGAAGGCATACGACGGCTAATTCGGACAATTTCCTTCTTGACTGTCTAGAATAAATGTTCTAAAATATAGCAACCACCCATCTTGGGTGGGTGAAAACTTTGCTTCAACGACAATCAATCACTATTTAAGGAGGTTTCTATGAGCCCAAAGAAGGACACGCAAAAGTCCGCCAAGAGCACCACCGCGATCAACAAGAAGTTCAAGGGATTCACGGACGAGGAACGAGTCGCGATGAAGGAGCGCATCCAAGAGCTGAAGGCGGCCGCGCGCCGCGGCCCGCGCGCGGACAAGGCGGACGGGGAAAGCGCC
>CAZXPK010000287.1:0-2478 GCA_964642565.1 uncultured Anaerolineaceae bacterium | reverse complement strand
CTGCTTTCGTTTCCGAAACGCCCAAAAGATGCTTAAGAACACGGGACTTAATAATAAAAGGCTTCCTCCCATAAATGTCTCTCCGCGGATCGGAAATGGGTAGGCAATCCATTGATAGAAGAGATTCTTGGGAATGTAATGGATATTAAAGTATCCATAACGTTCGTAATCTGCCTGGAAGAAAGGATCCATCTGATGGTAGGTAATCCCTACCTCAGTAATGGAGCCAAAACGGGTAATGTTATAGGTAATAAACAACCCAGCCGTGACTACCAAAGGTAAGATGCCTGTTATTACATAAACACTCAACCTCCGCCATCCAACATATCGGTATCTCATCAATAGATAATAGGCTGGCCATAGACCAGCCAGAAACAAAGAGTTACGTGTTGCGGCAGCAGCGGCAATCGACAAACCGCCAAAGAAGAATGCTTTCCAGCCATCTAAAGCAATCACCGACAGGTAAGCTAGAATCATGCAAGTAATAGTAATAATTTGCGAGGTGAACCATACACTTGCGAATGGAACTAATGTGAAATACACTGTACCAAATGCAAAAAAAAGCACCAACAGGCCACGCTGTTCAGGTCGCAAGTGTAATATCTGTCGCTGTACTGCCCGGTTTATCAAAACAGCCATTAACCCCACATTCAACGATCCCACTGTTAGAGTGAATAGCACATCGCTGAAAGAGGCACCCCAGATGGCAATGAAAGGCAATAATAATATCGCTGGAAATGGAGGCCAATATAAATAATAGTTCCCCTGGAAAAACACCAGATCGTGTGTATCAACTGGAACCAAACGAAGATGTAACTGACCGTGTAGAAAAGCATCTGCCAGGAGATTGAAGTAGGGATAATTTGAGGTTCCTCCCCAAGTGTGATTCTTGATCACAATCAAACTATAAACAAGAAATGACAGCAACATTGCTACCCAAGGTTTCTGCCATAAGAGCACAAACAGGTGAATCAATCGATATCGAGATCCTTGTGATTTCATCAATTTGATTTATCTTTCGGCAAAAACTGTCTGATCTGAGTAATCTTCATTTTGTGTAGAGCAAATCTGCAAAGAACCCAGAGGATCCCAAACCCATAACCCAGGCTTCGTAGGAAGTTTATTGAGGAGGCTTCCTGAAAATACCTGGTTATAATGGGAACTTCCCTGAAAAAAAGGTTGCAAGCCATTCCCTGAGCGATAATTTCTGTATCGAAAACAAAATCATCATGGTTCTCTTCATAACGAACTGTTTCCAAGTATTTCCGGCTATATGCGCGAAATCCAGAGTGGATTTCCGTCAAGTAACGTTGAAACACTATATTCGCCAGGGCGGTCAGGAAGATATTTGCGGTATATTTCCACCACGGCATACCACCTTCCATGGAATGCCCGCCGAGCATCCTGGAACCAAATACAGCGTCTGTTTCCCCCTCTAAAATAGGCTGTACTAGTTTTGGTATAACGGTCGCATCATATTGGTGATCTGGATGAACCATTACTACGATATCTGCTCCATCAGCCAAGGCGGTTTGGTAACAAGTTTTTTGGTTGCCTCCATAACCTCTATTCTGAGGATGGCAGATGACTTTTAATCCCAGGTTTTGGGCAACTTCTACAGTATTATCCGAAGAAAAATCATCGACCAATATTATTTCTTTTCGATATGCAAGAGGAATTTCATCATACGTACGCTTCAATGTTTTTGCTGCATTATATGCGGGCATGACAATGATCACTTTAGGTGATTTTTCCATAACCACATCTTTGTCCATTCAAAAGTAGTAAAGTATTTAATTCAAATGCCTTACCAAAATTCTCGTAAATGTAGACAATCTTGGTGATCCAATATAATGCGTCAGGTTCACCGGACATATATCGGGTTGCTATATATCCAACCCCGCCTCATACCCAGGTAGTGGATATACACCTCCACACGGTAAACCCCAGGATCAGTGGTGATGTAGGTGCACTGGTCATGGTTATGCCAGGTGCGCACAGGCTTGCCATCCTTGAGCAGGACACATTCAGTGCGCCTGGGCAGACGGATCTGGAACGTCACACCACCCTTGCTGTTGAGCTCATCCCCCATTTGGGCCGTCCCCTCCAGCCCACAAGCGATGAAGTGAAAACCGCGGGTTGAGGCGGGCAGGTCATAGCCGATGAAGCAATACCCATTACGGAGCGCATCCAGGATCATGCTGGTATCCGATGCAGCATCCGTACCAAGTGGTCGAGGCACAAAGACGTGTGTATTGACAGCGCTGAAATGGAACTCATAGGGGAATACTGTCCGTCGTAACGGTCCGAGACGCATCTTATGCGAATGGGCATCAGACCCACCAATGGCGACCACCTTTTTCCCGGCAGCGAGAAGCTCATCCCACCTGCGCAAAGCCTCCGGTAGAGGTCCGCGCGCAATACGGCGTGGAAAATAGGCATAGTAAATGGCATGCAGCCTGGAGCGGATGCGCGGCT
>CAZXPK010000286.1:0-2481 GCA_964642565.1 uncultured Anaerolineaceae bacterium | reverse complement strand
AGTGAGCGTGGAGCGGCTCGAACGCTCAACCAATGGCTTAAAAGGCCACTGCTCTACCTTTGAGCTACACGCCCGGTTTTGCGAAAAACATTCTATCACGCGTGGTCACCTTATACAAGCCTTGACTTTTTTCACCCCCCTTGTTACTATCCAGACAGGAACACCCATGAATAATGAGGAGTACTTAATGGCAGATATACCCAAGTTGAATGAAGCTGTATTCGAAACCGAGGTGCTTAAATCCAATGTACCTGTCCTAGTCGACTTTACCGCCATCTGGTGCGGTCCATGTAAGATGCTGGAACCGGTGGTCATGCAGCTCTCTCAAGAATGGGATGGCAGGGTGAAAGTCGTTAAGCTGGACGTGGATGACAACAGCAACCTCGCCGTGCAGTATGGCGTCATGGGTGTACCGACCTTGATCTTGTTTATCGATGGCAAACCGGTTCAGAGGCTGAGTGGCTACCAGCCCAAGGATCGCATCCTCGCAAAATTTAGCTTTTATATCTGACCCATTCCCACCCATCAATTTCCATCCAGGCAGATATGCGGTCTGCCTGGGTTTTTTAATCCCTTGGCTTTATGGGAAATTGGATTATAATCTTCGAGTATATCTTATTGCAATTAGTTGCAATAACAAATGGACACAATAAAAATAAATATTCCGTCATACTGGATGATCGTTATGTTGCCTTGTCAAACCTTTATCGAAACTTTGCGCTCGCGCGGCTATCGCATCACTCCCCAACGCGAGATGATCATTGAAGCCATCGCCCATAGTGGTCACCACATCAATGCTGAGGAAGTGTTCGCCCAAGTACAGGAACGGACCCACTCTGTGAATATTGCCACGGTGTATCGTACCCTGGAGCTGTTGGTGGAACAGGGCCTCGCCAGTCGCATTGACTTGGGCGAAGAGCGGGTAATCTATGCCACCTACCAACATGGACCCCACATCCATCTGGTGTGTAGGCAGTGCGGTCAGGTGATAGACGCCAACCAGGATATGCTATCAGTTTTAAATCGCCAGCTCCAATCTGAATACCAGTTTGCCGCCGACCTACAGCATATTTCAGTAGTCGGTTTGTGCAGCAATTGTCTGGTGAAGTAGGATCATACATAGGAGGCAAATATGCTGCCTGCTCCAATCGCAATGCACATACCCGACGGCTTCCTATCCGTCCAGGTGTCCATTTTCCTCTGGCTGATCTCCATCCTGGTGGTTGGTTACGCCCTCAAGCGGGTTGGCGCAGACCTCGGTGAGAGGCAGGTGCCAATCATGGGCGTGCTTGCGGCTGCTATCTTTGCTGGGCAGATGCTCAACTTCGCTGTCGCTGGAGGTACTTCCGGCCACCTGATCGGTGCAGCCTTAGCAACAATAATTTTGGGACCTTGGGCAGCCACACTGGTGCTCACCTGCGTCATTACCATCCAGGCGCTCATCTTCCAGGATGGTGGGCTGTTGGTGTTGGGTGCCAATATCTTCAACATGGCCATCGTCGGTGTGACGGTGGCGTACATGGTCTTTCACACTATGAACAGACTGGCGGGTGGGCGCTCATGGAGCATCTTCGTTGGCGGTTTCCTGGCAGCCTGGATGTCTGTAGAAGTGGCAGCTCTGGGGACGGCTTTGGAGCTCGCACTTTCAGGCACTTCACCAGCCAACATCGCCATCCCTGCTATGGGAGGCATCCATGCGCTGATCGGTATTGGTGAAGGTTTGATCACCATCGGTGCACTGGCATTTTTGCGCGCCACCCGGCGCGATTTGCTTAAATCCAGCGAATCCGCTCCAACCCGTGGCAGATTGGTGTGGGCTGTTGGTCTGGTACTGGTACTGTTACTGGCGGTCGCTTCTCCGTTGGCTTCCAGGCACCCGGATGGGCTGATGTGGGTGGCTACCCGATATGGTTTCTTAAATAGTGAGCAAAACCCGATAATAAAGCTCATCCCACATTATCTATTCCCAGGCGTGCAGAATAAAACACTGGCCACCATCCTGGCAGCAATATTAGGCACCGTGATCGTCTTTGGTGTCGCTTTAGGGGTGGCATACTCCCGGCGTCGTAAAACAAACCCGGGTGATGACGAGCAGATTTGATCAAAGATAATTTGAGGGTTACTTATGCACGTTCATTTCCTTGACCCCTACCGACCACGAAACAGCCCAATACACCGGCTTGACCCACGCATTAAGCTTGTGCTGACTGTTGTCTTTATCCTGACCAATACCCTCATTCCAACCGGAGCCTGGCCAATATATATCCTGCTTTTTGCGCTGATCCTCTCGGTAGAGCTGATTTCTGATCTGGGTGTAAGCTTTGTACTTAAACGATCTTCTCTTGCAATCCCTTTCGTGTTGGCTGCCCTGCCGCTCATCCTGACCATCCCTGGGAAGACATTATTTATTCTACCAATGGGCTCTGGGTCAATTCATGCTTCATACCCCGGGTTGGAACGTTTTATCAGCATTGCCATTAA
>CAZXPK010000285.1:0-2515 GCA_964642565.1 uncultured Anaerolineaceae bacterium | reverse complement strand
TTCAAGATAAAACAGTGTCATTATGGTCAAATAAGATTGAACCAGTGGTAGAGCGAGTAATAGCAATATTATTGGAAAATGGATCATTGGAAAGGAAGGATGCAATTCAACCTGTCATTGATAAGAATATGATGTTTTAGGGTGTACTTTTCACAGAAGGTTGTTAGTTCTAGTATCAGAAGGAAGAGCGGTTCAATAACTAAGTAATGATCACAGTCTTATAATCAACTTATTTCTTGTATCCGTGAAATGTCCAAAATAGACATGATATACTGCAAATATGCCGTAGAATCAATTGTTGGGCGGCTCTAAAACTATAGGAGTTAATATGTTGCCACAAAGACTTACGGCGGTTGTGCTTTCACTACCTCTACTGGCACTCATATTCGTCAGCATCACATACTGGATCACGTACGGCAAGGAAGAAAAGCATGGCTCTGGCAAGCAGCGCATTTGCTATAACAAGTTCTTCCTCACCTTGATGGCTATTGGTTACTTTGGCATTTGGCCATTGTGGGTGATGGGGATCGTGTTGCTGTTCTTAAATCGATATTATGCCGCGCTTGACTTCCTGACTTTTACGTTTCCGATGGCGTCATTCGTGCAAATTGTGGGATTGGTTGTTCTCTATGTTGGCTCACTATTCTTAACCTGGGCAATTGGCTTTGCCGGGAAGTACCTGAGGCCTTCAACCTCCGGCGTCTATGCCAGCCACAGATTGGTGCAGGATGGACCGTTGGGTGTCGTGCAGCATCCGTACTATGTCTCATATGTGCTGATTCTAGTGGGTCTGAGTCTGACACTTGCGACACTCTGGCCACTTCTACTTGCACTCTGTGTAGTGATATGGATGGGGCCTACGGCAAAGGCCGAAGAGGCGCAATTGACAGCTTTGTTTGGTAAAGACTACCAGGAATACCAACAGAGAGTCGGGCGGTTCTTCCCCAAGCTTTTTGGGTAAGGAGAGAGGGATAAGCGTGTTAGGAGGTCGCCCGCCGATGGGTTGCATTATCATAACAACAAAAGCCGCCCAACAACGGCTTCCACCCGACCCGCTTCGCTTTGCTCCGCTCTCCAACGAGCGCTCAAAGCTGGCGCACCTTTTCTCCGCAGGAGTCTTTTATGGATGGTGCTTGCGGGCGGGTGAAGCCGAACGTTCCCCCACTTTTGGTTACTAACCATAGGAAGGTGAAATATGTGCCACCGATTAAAGCAATTCAAGCTCCTTCTGCTGATCGGCGTCGTAACAAGTGTATTCGTCTCTACCTGCAGCCAAGCACCCACACCGATCCATCTACCTCCAACCAATACCCCAGGCTTCTCGGCCTCTTCGATAAATCAAGAGGCAAGAATTGCATTCGCTTCTAACCGTGAAGGAAACTCAGAAATCTATGCTATGAACCCCGATGGTTCAGAAGTAATCCGCCTGACGAACGGTGGGGGCGCCGATCCAACCTGGTCACCGGACAAAAAAAGAATTGCTTTCGTGTCTACTCGTGACAGCGATAACAACTCCGAAATCTATATCATGAATGCTGATGGCTCGGAGCAAACCAGGCTCACGAACTCTCTGGCAGCGGCTTGGGAGCCCACATGGTCGGGCGATGGCAATTGGATTGCCTTTACTTCGGACTATGAAATCTATAAGATCAAAGTGGATGGCTCTGAACTGACCAATTTAACAAACAGCCACTACTACTACAACGGCGGTGCCCCGTTCGCCCGACAGTGCTTGTAGGTCATACTTGGGTGTTATCAAACAACATTGAAAGTGATAAACTTGCTACCTGACACTTCGCAGGAGGATCAATCCAATCCCTGGAAACAAATTTCAGGAGTAATCATTAACCAGATAAGCAATCCACGGATTGAGCCGATTTTCGCAGATTTTCGGATTTGTTGAAAATCTGCGGCCATCTACGAAATCTGCAGAAGAAATGTCAGTTTGTTTGGTGATAAATGCTGACCGAAGATTACATCATGCGGATGATAAACCAGGCGATGGCGGTTCTCATGATAGCCCTGGGGCTCAAGAAAGCCGGGCAATTCAGCGAGGCACTGCAAGCTTTTAACCAGGCGCTCGAAAGCCTGCTCGGACTAAACGCCCACCTGGCCAAACAACTCGACGACAACCTGCTTCTCGATATGCTCACCTTCCAGGAGAAGCTCGATGTAGACCGGTTGCTGGTGCTGGCCGAAATTTACCGTGAGGAAGCCGAGGTGTACACCCTGCAAGGACAGCCTGAAAGCAGCCAGTTCGCTACCCAGCGCAGCCTGCGCCTCTACCTGGAAGCAGCCCTGGCAAGCGAGACCAACCTTAACCTCAAGCTCATCCAAAAGATCGAGGCGCTGCGCCTCAAGCTAGCCGCCCCCGCACTGCCTGTCGAAACCCGCCTGGCCTTGTTGGATTATCTTGATCGCCTGCTCGCCTTGGGCGACGACTTCCTGACCGGATCCGGACTTTCTCGACCAGACCTGTTGGCAGCCTTTTCTTCTCTCGATAGCCCTGAGCTTC
>CAZXPK010000284.1:0-2522 GCA_964642565.1 uncultured Anaerolineaceae bacterium | reverse complement strand
CTCGAGACTTACATCGCGTACAACAACTCCATTTGGAGAGATAGGGTACCTCATAACTAGGAACCTAAATTAATGTATCCCTAGTCGTTCTTATAATTGCACTTTTTGATATTATTCAGACAAATAGCACCAATAACAAAATTTATTGTGCGTCTTCACACCTGAATAATTCATAAACCCATTTAATTACATTCAAATCCTAATTACCGGCCAGACCTGGGAAGACCTGCACACCTGAGATGGGTTTGCGATTGAAGAAATCGGTATTTTCGACCTGCAAGAACGATTGCCTCAGATTGATAATGCCGGCATCCAGCAGGTATTCAATAGCCTATTGAACAGTTCATATAGTCACTTGAATGCCTTTGTCTCGACGTTGAACACCTAAACCGGTGAAACCTACCAGCCGCATTATCTAAGCACTGAAACCTACCGAGCCATAATCGACGCAAGTATGGGACGCGACGGCGGACCATAATCATATCTACTTTATGGGTGCTGGCAGGGCGCCAGATAAGGATACTCCACAACAGCTAGGGAATGGGGTACGGTAGCACGCTTCCCTTGTTCGTTTTTTTTGAAAAACGAGAATCATCAGCATTCAAATAACACAATAAAATATTTGAATACATTGATTTTAACCCAATTTTGTACTATAATAATAGTTGATTCTCGGATTGAATATGAGTCAGAGAAAGTACAATGGCAAAAATAGCTGAATCTACCGATCCCGTGGAAAGGCCTCGCCGTCGTAGGTTGCGAGGTGACATTGGGGCTCAAAACCAAACGGTGAGAAACCATCCAAATGTCGACCCTGAAATTGGTCGATGTCTGCGGGAATTACGCGCCAGGCGCAATCTATCCATCCGCACCCTGGCTGAACAAAGCGGACTGAACGCCAATACACTCAGCCTGATCGAAAACAGCAGGACATCTCCTAGTGTTAGCACGCTGCAGCAACTGGCCAGCGCTCTGGATGTACCTATTACGGCTTTTTTTAAGACCGACACCCCTAAGAATAATATCTCATACCAAAAAGACGGCCAACGCCCCAGGGCAGCTTTTACCCGCGGGACTCTAGAAGATCTGGGAGCAGGACTGACACTGCAGGGAGGGCAGCCATTATTGGTCACGCTGAAACCAAAGGCAAGTAGTGGTTCCACTCCCATCGTGCATACTGGTCTCGAATTCGTTTTTTGCCTGGAGGGTCGACTATCCTACAGAATTGATGATAAGGTCTATCCACTCGATCCTGGCGACAGTCTGATCTTCGAAGCTTACCTACCTCACTGTTGGCAAAACACAGGTGAAACAGCTTCGAGGTCGCTGCTGATCATTTGTCCAACAGATGAAAACGACCATCCGACAGAGCGTTATTTCAAGCCGTAGTGGCTTGCAGGCATTCATAATTTTATTTGGTGTATTCGAAATTCAAGTGAGACGAGATGTTATGTAAATGGTTCTTCCCAGGTTATTTCATCACCCTTATGGCTGTCGTCGCTGTTTTCGGGTACCTACCCACATCAACTGCCCAAGCACAATGCAGTGATCTCCCTGCGGATTCGTCATGTATTGCCTGCCATGAATATCGAGCGGTTGACCCGGTGTATGGAAAAGGCGAGTGGCACGAAATCCACGCTCTTAAAGATTGCTGTTGGAATTGCCACGGTGGAAATACAAAGGCTCAAGATGAAGAACTGGCGCATGTTGGGATGACAGCGCATCCACTTGAGGATATTTACACAGATTGCCATAGCTGCCATCCAGATGATTACCCCGGAAGAGCCGAAAAGTTTTCTGTAGTTCTAGGCGTAACACCCGGCAGCGCGCCAACGCCAACTATAGTGACTGTTGGTCCGGTCGAATCACATCCCATCGTTATTTTTGAGACTCCATCCACTGCGACAATTCTGTTTTCCTGGCCAATGGCAATTTTAGGAACTGGAATTCTGGGACTGATTCTCGTGGGATATATATTGCTGGGTCGTTCGAAGATTCAAGGAAGTCAATGAATTATGAAACGTACTTACACCTTCACGGCGTTCAATGTAGATGTGCTAGAGGTTTTTGGCCATGTAGAGAACTGAAAGGGTGACGATCATGTTAGAAGTGATGGCATGGTATCCCGAATTGTTTTGCTATAGCCTGATAGTGTTGCTTTTACTGAGCGTAGTTTATTGGTTAAAGCGTCACCAACATCAATAACTTTTGTATCGAAATAGGAGAAATAAATGAAAATAGCAGCCATTACCGAAGATGGAAAAATCATCAGCCAACATTTTGGACGGGCAGCTTATTATCTGGTCGCCACTGTCGAAAATGGGCAAATCGTGAGCCGCGAACTTCGCAACAAGCTTGGGCATACCCATTTTGTAAACCAGCCCCATGCAGAAGAACAGCCTGGCCAACCGCATGGGATGGATGCTGCCTCGCACAATAAACACTTGCAGATGGCTGAATCAATAGCCGATTGCGAGGCATTGCTGTGCCGCGGCATGGGCATGGGCGCCTACGAGAGCATG
>CAZXPK010000283.1:0-2524 GCA_964642565.1 uncultured Anaerolineaceae bacterium | reverse complement strand
TGATCTTCGAGCGCTTCCTCAACCCCGGGCGCATCTCCATGCCCGATATCGACCTGGACTTCCGCGACGATTGCCGCTCGGAGATGCTCGAATACGCCGCCAACAAGTTCGGGCATGACCGGGTGGCGCAGATCATCACCTTCGGCACCCTCGGTGCCCGCGCCGCCATCCGTGACGTGGGTCGGGTGATGGATATCCCCCTCAGTGAGGTGGACCGCGTCGCCAAGGTCATCCCCAACATCCCCGGCAAACCCGTCACGCTTCATGAAGCCCTGGAGGATATCTCCGAGTTCAAACAGATGTACGAATCGGAAGGCTACCTCAGAGAATTGATCGACACTGCCGCCGATATGGAAGGCGTGGTGCGCAATGCTGGCACCCATGCCGCCGGGGTGGTCATTGCCGATCGGCCGCTCGTCGAATACGTGCCTCTACATCGCCCCACCGGCGCGGCTGCTGCCACCCTGGGTGATTCACCCATCAAAATCGTCACCCAGTTCGAGATGGGTGTGCTCGATTCGCTCGGCATGCTCAAGGTGGACTTCCTCGGCCTTACCACCCTCACCATCATGGCGCGTGCCTGTGAGCTGATCAAAAAGCGCCACGGCATTGACCTCAACCTGGAGAACATCCCCACGGATGACCCCGCCACCTACGCCATGCTCGGGCGGGGTGAGACCGCTGGTGTGTTCCAGGTGGAAGGCTCGGGTATGCGCCGCTGGCTGATGCAGATGAAGCCCAATGCCATCGAGAACGTCATCGCCATGGTCGCCCTGTTCCGCCCGGGCCCCATGGAATACATCCCCGCCTACATCCGGCGTATGCATGCCGAGGAAGCCATCGAATACCGTCACCCGCTGCTCGAGCCGATCTTCAAGGAGACCTACGGCTTCCCGGTCTACCAGGAACAGCTCATGTACGCCGCCATGCAGCTGGCAGGCTATTCTCCACCCGAATCGGACGACCTGCGTAAAGCCATCTCCAAGAAGATCAAGGACAAGCTGCTCAAGCACAAGGAGAAGTTCGTGCATGGTGCCGTGGAGCGCGGCATCCCCGAGGATACCGCCAGCGCCATCTTTGACGATTGGGAGGAGTTCGCCCGCTACGGTTTCAACAAGAGCCACGCCGCCGACTACGGCATCATCGCCGTGCAGACCGCCTACCTGAAATGCCATTATCCCGAAGAGTACATGACCGCCCTGCTCTCCGTCTCGCAGAACGACACCGATAAGGTGGCGCTGTATGTGGCCGACTGCCGCCGCATGGGCATCGACGTCCAGCCGCCCAGTGTGAACATCTCGGGGTGGGACTTCACCATCGAAGACCGCCCCGGCGGCAAGTACGCCATCCGCTTCGGGCTGGGTGCGGTCAAGAACGTCGGTCATGGCCCGGTGGATGCCATCCTGGATGCCCGTGAGGACCGGCCCTTCACCGATATCAACGACTTTGCCAAGCGGGTGGACCTGCGCCAGGTGAACAAGCGCCCGCTGGAATGCCTGGTCCGCGTTGGCGCCCTGGATATGTTCGGCTCGCGCAGCGCCATGCTCTCCGTGCTCGACCAGATCCTGTCCATCAGCACCTCGCATTTCCGTGCCTCCGACATGGGTCAGATTACCATGTTTGGTATGAACACTGGCATCAGCGATGAGATCGTCCTCCCCAAGGGCGCCCCCGAAGCCAACCGGCGTGAGGTCCTGGAGTGGGAGCGCGAGCTGATCGGCCTGTACGTCTCCGACCACCCCCTCAGCCCGGTGATGGACGCCCTCGCCCAGGTGGTCACCCATTTCTCCGGCCAGCTCTCTGAAGCCGCCCCGGGAGAAAAGGTGCGCGTGGCGGGGATCGTCACCCGCGTGCGCCCGCACCAGACCAAGACCGGCAAGTCCATGGGCTTCGTCACCCTGGAGGATGTGCAGGGTAACATCGAGCTGGTGGTCTTCCCACGCACCTGGGACCAGTATTGGGAGGTCTTCGACGTCGATAACGTGGTCCTGGTGGATGGCAAGCTGGATGCCCAGAGCGGCGACCCCAAGGTGCTGGTGGATAGCGTCACCACCGACCTGAAGAGTTTCGCCTCCGCCGCGCCCTTGCCAACTGTCCCAGGGGGGTCCACCGTCCCCACCCGCCAGGCGGATCAAGCCCGTCCACCCAGTGTCTCCTCCCCCGCTCCCAGTCCATCCCCCGCCCCTCCCCCACAGGCGGACGAACCCCCCTCCCCGCATGAGGATTGGGGAGAAAGCCCCGAGCCTCCGGAGAATGGTGGCTCGATCTCCAGAGCCCCCACTTCAGGCTCTTTGAACACCGAGAGCCCAGTTCGTGGGAGCGAGGTGCCAGCACCACGGGGTGAAACGAGTCCAGCGTTCCCTTCAGCTGGAGCCCCCATTGCCGGGGCTAAACCACCATCCCATCGTAAGAACCAGGATTCAGGAACTACCCCGCCAGATAACTTTGATTCCGATTGGAATGCCATGGAGCTCACCCCCGGCGGTTTCGTGGTTGAACGCGGTGTAATTTCTGCCGAAGCGCC
>CAZXPK010000282.1:0-2547 GCA_964642565.1 uncultured Anaerolineaceae bacterium | reverse complement strand
GCGCCTTCATGCTCTCGTAGGCGCCCATGCCCATGCCGCGGCACAGCAATGCCTCACAATCGGCTATTGATTCAGCCATCTGCAGGTGTTTGTTGTGCGAGGCAGCGTCCATGCCATGCGGTTGGCCAGGCTGCTCTTCGGCATGGGGCTGGTCTACAAAATGGGTATGCCCAAGCTTGTTACGAAGTTCACGGCTTACGATTTGCCCATTTTCGACAGTGGCGACCAGATAATAGGCTGCCCGTCCAAAATGTTGGCTGATGATTTTTCCATCTTCTGTAATGGCTGCAATTTTCATTTTTTCTCCTATTTCGATACGAAAGTTATTGATGTTGGTGACGCTTTAGCCAATAAACAGCGCTCAACAAGAGCAACACTATCAGGCTTAAGCAAAACAATTCGGGATACCACGTCATCACTTCAAACATGATCTTCACCCTTTCAGGTCTCTACATAATCAAAAACCTCTAGCTCATCTGCATTGAACGCGGTGAGGGTGTAACTATGTCTCATAATTCATCGACTTCCTTGAATCTTCGAATGACCCAGCAATATAAATCCCATGAGAAACAGTCCCAGGATACCAGCTCCCAAGATTGCCACTGGCCAGGGAAACGGGGCTGTCACAGCTGATATTGGCAGAAGAATAACGATGGGATGTGATTCGACCGGACTAACAGGTACTACGGTTGGCGTGGGCGCGCTGCCAGGTGTTACGCTTAGAGCCACGGCAAACCGTTCGGCTCTTCCAGGGTAATCATCTGGATGGCAGCTATGGCAATCTGTGTAAATATCCTGCAGGGGATGCGTAGTCATCCCAGCATGCGCTAGGTCTTGATCTTGAGCTGTTGTATTTCCACCGTGGCAATTCCAGCAGCAATCCTTGCGAGCATGTATTTCGTGCCACTCGCCTTTTCCATACACCGGATCAGCCCCTTGATATTCATGGCAGGTAATACATGACGAATCCGCAGGAGTATCGCCGTATTGGGCTTGGGTAGTTGATGCGGTAAGGTTCCCAAAAACAGCCATTACGGCCATAAAGATGATGAAAGAACCGAGGGAGAACCATTTACGTGACTTCCCACACCTCCTAAATTGCGAATGCACCAGAGAAGACAATCTAAGCATGCAAGCTACTCCTGCTTAAAATGACGCTCGATTGGGTGGTCGTTTTCATCTGTTGGACAAATGATCAGCAGCGACCGTGAGGCTGTTTCACCTGTGTTTTGCCAACAGTGTGGTAAATAAGCTTCGAAGAGCAGGCTGTCACCAGGATCGAGGGGGTAGAATTGCTCTTCAATTGTGTAGGATAGATGACCCTCCAGGCAAAAAACGAATTCGTGCCCGGTATGCACGATGGGAGTGGAACCGCTGTTTGCCTTTGGTTTCAGTGTGACCAAGAATGGTTGCCCACCCCGCAGTGTCAGTCCCGCTCCCAAATCCTCTAGAGTCCCGTAGGCAAAAGCTGCCCTGGGGCATTGGCCCGCTTTCTGGTATGAGATATTATTCTTAGAGGTATCGGTCTTAAAAAAAGCCGTAATAGGTATATCCAGTGCGCTGGCCAATTGCTGCAGCGTGCTAACGCTAGGAGATGTCCTGCTGTTTTCGATCAGGCTAAGTGTATTGGCGTTCAGTCCGCTTTGCACAGCCAGGGTGCGAATGGATAGATTGCGCCTGGCGCGCAATTCCCGCAGACATCGACCGATTTCAGGGTCGACGCTTGGATGGATACTCACCGTTTGAATTTGATCTGCAATGTCACCTCGCAACCTGTGACGGCGAGGCCTTTCCACGGATTCGGTAGATTCACCTTTTTTTGCCATTGTACCTTCCCTGACTCATATTCAATCCGAGGTTCAACTATTATTATAGTACAAAATTGGGTTAAAATCAATATTTTCAAATATTATATTGTGTTATTTGAGTGCTTATAATTCTCATTCTTAATAAACCAACCGGAGAAGTGGTCTCAAATACACACTTCCCCGGTTGTTGATGGGAATAATTATCAGGCGCCCTACTGTCGCCTTTTAAACAGATATGATTACGGTTTGCCCCCGCGTCTTCCACCTCCATTGCCGATACTTACCATACTTGTAATGATGATAGCTTGATAAGCCTCAGTGCTGATGTTCTGTGGCTGGTAGGTTTCACCGGTCTAGGTATTCAGCGTCGAGACGAAGGCATTCAAGTCATTATATGAACCGTTCAATAGGTTTTTAAATACCTGCCGAATATCAGCATTATCAGTCTGTGACAATCGTTCTTGCAGGTCAAGAATATCGATTTCTTCAATTGCAGACCCACACCAGGTCTGCAGGTTGTCCCAGGCCTGGTGGATGAACAGGATTTGATTATAGTTAAATGAGCTGATTTTTTCAGGTGAGAAGATGCACAATAAATTTTGTTATTGGTACTGCTTAGTCTGAATAATATCAAGAAGCGCATTTGTAAGAACGACTAGGGATACATTAATTTACATTCCTGTCTATGAGGTACCCTATCTCTCCAAATGGAGTTGTTGTACGCGATGTAAGTCTCGAG
>CAZXPK010000281.1:0-2550 GCA_964642565.1 uncultured Anaerolineaceae bacterium | reverse complement strand
AGTATCTAGGATGGATTAATTCCCGCCGCAATTAATATTGGGTGCCAACAGATCATTCACCAGAACCGATTTCCTCATAACCGGTGTGTAGATAATCCATTGGATGCCTTTGTAGGGAACCAAAGTGTTGATTGAACTTTACTAACCGCTTTCCTTATATTTGAATTATTACGGTCCAATGGATTGGAGCATAGTTTGAAGACCATTGGATGGGAGAAGCATTTTCGGGATCTTGGCCTTGTAAAGCTTGGATTGAGGATTCAAGCCGCAGCACACTCATAAAAGAAGCTTTTAGCGATTAGATAAAAACTTGCCGGAAGGCAGGTTTTGGCTTAATTTACTAGATTTGGTTGAAATTGGAATCTCATAAGTTAAGCATGACTTTCATGTACTTTCCCCCGGAAGATTCTATAGCCTTATAGGCTTCCAAATACTCCCTAAATGCAAATCGGTGAGTGACAATTTGATCCAGCTGAAGTTTTCCAACAGATACAAGCTCGATCGCGCGCTCATAATCTTTCCTCTGATACATGAGAGTGCCAATCAGACTCAGCTCACGATCCTGGATCAGACCCAGATCGACCAATGGTTTCTGACTAAAAACACCCACAACGATGATCGAGCTGCCCTTGCGGGCATGCTCAATGGCCTGAGTGATGGTATCTTGTACTCCCACACATTCCACGATCAGGTCAGCCTTATCCGGACCGAAAGCTTTCAGGATTACCTGGTCAAGGTCCTCCTGGATGGGATTCACCACATTCATCAAACCACATTGACGCGCCTTATCCAGCTTATATTCGCTGACATCTGTGATCAACACCTTCTTGGCTCCATTTGCAGCAGCGACCTGGGCAACTAGATTGCCAATCGTGCCTGCACCAAGCACCAGCACGTTCAAGCCTGCCGTACTGCCAAATCGGGAAAGGGCATGAACCGCCACCGATATTGGCTCGATTAGTGTAGTGTGATCGAGCAGCACCGACTCTGGCAGCTTCAAAACCAGGTCTGCTCTGACCGGGAAGTATTCCTGAGCTGCACCATTGGTTTGAAAGCCCATTACTTTCAGGTTGTCGCAGATATGGTACATCCCATGGCGGCAAGGATAACATTCCCCGCAGGTCACCTGGGGCATGAAAACCACTTTATCACCCCTGGCGAACCCTTTCACCTGTGTGCCCACCTCAGCAATCGATCCTGCGACTTCATGTCCCTGCACCAACGGGTAGCTGGTATAAGCATGTAGCCCATGGTAGACATGGATGTCTGAGCCGCAGATGCCAATTCGCTTTACCTGTATCAGCACTTCATCCGGCTGAGGCTGTGGTAAAGGGATTTCACGAAATTCTATCCTCCCGGGATTGACCATGATCGCCTGCTGCATATATTCTCCTATACTTTACTTATGGGTTGCTATTTACCACCATAACCTTTATTTTAGCTAATGGATAACCCGTTTTTTTTGCAGTCGGCTTTTCACAGCTATGCAAGCTTCTTCATATCGGGATTCACATGAATCACCTGTATCCCATTTATGCACTAAATCACTTCAGATATACATCCCCTGCCTACACTAAACCTCCTCCCATAAGTCGGAAGTAGACTGTCCGAGTGTATAGGTCTTTTATCCGGATTATTTACTTCCCAGGGATTTATAGGTGCCCAATCCGGTCACATTAACATCAATCTGAGGATTGCCATAATACGAGATGGTCCCTGCTCCACTGATGGTGCCAGTCAACCGGTCAGTCACCCAAAGAGTGGCGTTACCCAAACCTGGGATGGTTACGTTGGCAGTCTTGATCTTCAAGTCGGGGGCGTTCATAGTCCCTGCACCGGGGATATCAATGCTTGCCTCACTTACATCGCCGGCTATATCCACACTGCCTAATCCGCTTACAGTGATATTGAGCATATCGGAAGTGAGCTGGTTGAGCTGAACCTTCCCGGCGCCACTCATGGTCAATGCCAGCTTGGGGGTCGATAGGGTCTCCATGCTGACATCACCCAACCCACTGACCGTCAGCGAAGAGAGATCTTTGACCCCAATGGTGAAGGTCAGCATATTTTTATTGTTAAAAGTGGTGACGTTGATATTCTCGTCCGTTTCTATAGTTAGGGTACCGTTACTGACGGTCGTTTTGATGAGTGGGACCAGGTTATCGCTGCCCGAGATGGTCAGTGATTCACTGTTACCCTGGCTTAGGATTACCTTGCCAAGGGTGCCCATGTTGATCGCGCTAAAACCGCTCACGTCGCGCGTTTCGCTGATAATGACATCAGAAGGTGTGATCATCCTGCTATTTATGTTACTTATAATGCCGCACCCTGTGGTTACCAGCATTGCAGCCAGGAGGAATGTGAAGATTTTTATTGAAGTTTTCATTGAGAATTTCCTTTCAATGATAAAAGTTGAAATAGGTGTATTAATCATTAAAGCATAAAAATGGGTAATTAGGAATACCCCTATCGTATGGACAAGTTGATCCTGTGCATGCACTCCTGATCACTGCAGTCTACTTTGGGCTTAGTCATTACTACGGCGTTCCA
>CAZXPK010000280.1:0-2558 GCA_964642565.1 uncultured Anaerolineaceae bacterium | reverse complement strand
GGCCTTTACTGACCTAATTATTGGAAATGTCCGAACTTGTGTCCGAACCTGAGGATTTCCTCTTGACAAGCTAGAACATTTGTGCTATAATCCCTATATCGATCAGTGCTTTTCTGACCGAGCTGTGACCTCGTTTGCTCTTCTTTACATCTCCATATAGTCCTCGCTCATTGGGTTCGGTCTGTATCTGCTCTTCTAATTGGTTCAAAAGATTAATTGAATGCTATTTTTTTTAGAAACAATCCCGGTGGTACCCAAATCTCATGTTTCTTCCACTACCCTCCATGCCTCCCATTATCCCATTCACCCCGCCTCCAGCTCAAAAGTGCTTCGTCCCTCTTCGTTTTTTCCCTCAAACGAATATTACCCAACCTGGTTCTTTATTCATGCTTTTTAGGCATTTAATCGTGGACGGTTTTCCCCTCTTACAAGCGCATGTGACGGGAAGATCACGTTCTGGCCGTTGCAGTCCGGCCCAGAAACCAGATAAAACCTGTTACAATTATCGAAAATTGGATTCAAACACTTGCCCTGGTTCCGGGCTAGAGAAAGATCGCCATGAGGATATTACTAGTTTACCCTGAGTTCCCCGACACCTTTTGGAGCTTCAAGCACGCTCTCCGCTTTATCCACAAAAAGGCTGCTTCACCCCCATTGGGTCTGTTAACTGTGGCTGCTTTGCTGGCACCTGAATGGGAAAAACGGCTGGTTGACCTCAACGTGACCAGCCTGACTTCCCATGATCTGGACTGGGCTGACTACGTCTTCATCAGCGCCATGATTGTACAGCGTGATGCTGCACGCGCATTGATCGCCAGGTGTAAGGATTTTGGTGTAAAAGTGGTAGCCGGTGGACCGCTCTTCACTATGGAGCACGCGCAGTTTCCGGAAGTCGATCATTTCGTGCTCAATGAAGCCGAGCTGACCCTCCCGTTATTCCTGGAAGACCTGGCCAACGGGCGCGCCAAACATCTTTATGCTACCAGTGAGTATCCGGATATACACCAAACCCCGGCACCTTTGTGGGAGCTGGTAAACCTCAAGAATTACGACACTTTCAGCATCCAATTCTCGCGCGGCTGCCCCTTCAGCTGCGACTTTTGCAACGTAACTGCGCTACTCGGACATCGTCCGCGAACCAAGACCACGGCACAGATTATTGCCGAGCTGGACGACCTGTACACATTGGGCTGGCGCAAGAGCATCTTTTTTGTGGATGATAACTTCATCGGCAACAAGAAGCAGATAAAATCAGAAATTCTGCCGGCTTTGATCGAATGGCGTAAAGGCAAGACTGGTATGCCGTTCAGCACTGAAGTCTCCATTAATTTGGTCGACGATCCAGAGCTGCTCAACCTGATGACGCAAGCCGGATTCGATACGGTGTTTGTCGGTATCGAGACACCCAACGAAGGCAGCCTAACCGAATGCAGCAAGAACCAAAACAAAGGACGAGACCTGGTAGAAAGCGTCAAGCAGCTGCAGCGTGCCGGTCTTCAGGTGCAAGGCGGTTTCATCATTGGTTTTGACAACGATCCGCCCTCTATTTTCCAACAGCAGATAGATTTCATCCAAAAGAGCGGGATTGTGACCGCCATGGTGGGGTTGCTGCAAGCCCCTCCTGGAACGCGCTTGTATGAGCGTATGCGAAAAGAAGGTCGCTTGGTGAATGAAATGTCAGGCGATAATGTGGATGGCTCGACAAACATCATCCCTAAGATGGGCCTGGAATCATTGCAGGAAGGATATCGCAAGCTCCTGGCCCAAATATACGCCCCCAAGCTCTATTACGAACGTGTTTTAACTTTTCTGCGCGAGTACCATCCACCAAAGATCCGGATTCAATTGGATACACAATACATTCTGGCATTGTGGCGTTCGATTTACCAATTGGGGATACGCGGTGTTGAGCGCGTCCAATATTGGCGACTCTTTTTCTGGACTCTGTTCCGCCACCCACGGCTGTTCCCGTTAGCAATCACGCTGGCCATCATGGGCTTCCATTTCCGTCAGGTGGTCGAGCTGCATGTAGGCTGAGCCGCGCTTGGGTTTGAGCTGGTACCATAAAAAAGGAATTACGCCAATGAAAGACGATAAAAACAAAACGAAGAAGAAGAAAAAGCGATTATCCAAAGGGCTGCGCATGCACATGCGGCGGCTGAAGCAAGAAGCCGGCAAGACTATTCCCATTCACAAGTAGCTTACCCGTACCTCGCTCACCCAATCAAGGTCGTCTGAGCACCCACCTGGTCGCCCAATCGGGCGACCAAATCGGTTTTTCATACCCACATAAGATCAGATTTGGAAACAATAATTTATTATTCCAGTATCTCCTTCTTGCCTATCCACCCGGGGTAACAGATCCCAGAGCAATGAATAAAAAGATCACCACATCCATCCAGAAATGGATAAACCATGCCCAAAAGAAACCGCGCGTTTCCAGCATGGATTTCCCTATCAGCCAGCCAGGAATGAAAGCCATGACTACACCGAGTATGCCGTATGGAACGCCGTAGTAATGACTAAGCCCAAAGTAGACTGCAGTGATCAGGAGTGCA
>CAZXPK010000279.1:0-2614 GCA_964642565.1 uncultured Anaerolineaceae bacterium | reverse complement strand
GCAAACATGGAACTCAAGTGTGCAATCTGCCGGGTGCAGGCATGCCGCGAAGAACCCGGCACCAAACCATTGCCAGTTTTTTGTCCAGCAAAGGATGAGTCCACTGCCCTGGCTGACGCCCTCCACGTCTATCGGTCGGGTGCCGAGACGCAGCACCTGGCCCGGTCGGCAGCCCAGGTGGAGGCAGCGGGCTACTGCCGCTGGCCACGCGTGCAGGAAGTGATGGAATTTGCGCGGCGGATTGGCGTTTCGCACTTGGGTATTGCAACCTGCCTCGGCTTGATCCGTGAAGCCGGTCTTTTGCAGGAGATTCTGGAAACCAATGGCTTCCAGGTCAGTAGCGTCTGCTGTAAGGTCGGCTCGATTCCCAAAGAAGAGATCGGGTTGAAGGATGAGGAGAAAATTCACCCCGGCCAGTTCGAGGCTTTGTGCAATCCTATCGGACAGGCTGGCCTGCTGAACAAGGCTGGCACCGGATTGAACATTGTCGTGGGGTTATGTGTGGGGCACGACAGTCTCTTCTTTCGCCATTCGGAAGCGCCAGTGACGGTACTGGTGGCAAAAGACCGCGTCACCGGCCATAACCCAGCCGCTGCTCTGTATACCAGCCATTCCTACTATCGTCGTTTGAGCACGAATAAAGATTAAATTCGGGCATAAACGAACGAATTGCTACAACATGAAGGTGATTGTAATGGCAACACGCCGGATCGAAACCAAAGCCTCCCGCACGGCAGCTTACAACTGTTTTTCGCGCGCCTGCGCCACACGCGAAAAAGACCCGCGTTTTCGAGGGTCAGACACACTGGCAGAGGTTATTCTACCGCCAATTCCCAGATTCATGCTCGAATATGCCCCCTTGCGAGAATTCCTTATGCGCAAGATGTTTCCCCTCGGAATATTTATAACGCCTGAATTGGAGAAATTAGATGGAGCTGTTTCCTGAATTGAAAATCGGTTGGCTCAATGGATGGCTGGTCATCATCCTGTTGGCTTTGACAGATGGAATCATATTTTTGACCTTTCCCAAAAATGTGGTTAGGCGCCTCTTCGACCGATCTAGTTGGAGCCAAAAGCAGCAGGCGTTTACCGTTGCCGGCAAGCTATGTGCATTGATCTGCCTGGCTTTGCTAACCCTCACGTCGCTTAAAATTGGGAGCCCGATCTTCATCGTAGGAGTGATCCTGATCGTGCTTGGCTTGTGTGGTCTGGTTAAGGCGCTTTTTGACTTCAAGAATACCTCTATGGATGAGCCGGTTACGCAGGGTATTTATCACGTTTCCCGCCATCCTCAAATTGTGATGTCTTCGATGGTACTGCTGGGAGGCTGCATCGCAATTGGATCATGGGCGGCAGTGGCTCTTTGGGCAGTCGCCAGGTTGATGGAGCATTTTGGGATTGTGGCAGAGGAGCAGATTTGTTTGAAGCAGTATGGCGAAGCTTACCGCATTTATTTGAATCGGGTACCACGCTATTTCGTGTTCTTTTGAAGGGAACCTGTTTGGGAGATATGCCTCACATGAAACAACTCGTCATTCTTAGCGGCAAAGGCGGTACCGGCAAGACCAGCGTGGCAGCGGCATTTGCCCACCTGGCACATGATGGACAATCCCCCATCAAGGCTGTGCTGGCTGATGCCGATGTGGATGCCGCCAACCTGGAGCTGGTACTGAGTCCCGAATGCATCGCAACACATGATTTTACCGGTGGTTCAGTTGTCATCATTGATCAGGAGCGCTGTGATGGATGTGGGATATGTGAACAAGTTTGCCGCTTCGATGCCATCCATTCTAAGACGGACGGCTATCGAGTGGATCCCATCGCCTGCGATGGCTGTGCTGCCTGCGTGTACCAGTGCCCTGAAGAAGCCATTTATATGGAACCCCAGACTGTTGGTCAATGGTATCGCTCGGAGAGCTGCTATGGGCCACTTTATCACGCCGATCTTTATCCGGCGCAAGAAAACTCTGGGAAGTTGGTTACATTGGTAAAGCAAAATGCCCGCTTGCTTGCGCTAGACAACAACAGCCAGGTTGTGATTGTGGATGGCCCGCCTGGCATCGGCTGTCCGGTGATTGCTGCTGCGGCTGGTGCGGACCTGGCACTCGTCGTTACCGAACCCTCTGCTGCTGGAATCCACGATCTGGGGCGCGTCCTGCAAACCACATCCCACTTCCGTATTCCAGCGCTGGTAGTGATCAACAAGGCTGACATCTACCCGGAGGGTGCAACACAGATCGAAACGGTTTGTGCCGAATTGGGTGTCGAAGTGATTGGGAGTATTCCCTTTGATCCTGCTGTTACCGAAGCAATGATCAGCGGTGAGCCAGTAACGATATATCGACCAGAGTCACCGGCCAGCAAGGCTTTATTTGCAATCTGGTTAACTGTTGCTACTCGATTGGTTGGGATGGGTGAAAACTGATGACAAATTCCGATACGTTATATCAGGCGATTATTGGACAACTATCGAAGGTCATTGATCCTGAAACTGGTGTGGATGTAGTGCGTATGCGCCTGATCGAAGACTTGACAGTGGATGAGCATGGACGGGTATCTTACACCTTCCGTCCATCATCACCACTTTGCCCAATTGCCGTGCCTCTTGCGAATA
>CAZXPK010000278.1:0-2658 GCA_964642565.1 uncultured Anaerolineaceae bacterium | reverse complement strand
CTGCAGGCAGTGAAAGCATCAAGACACTGCAGGCAGTGAAAGCATCAAGACACTGTAGGCAGTGAAAGCATAGTGAAACCATGGGGACACTACAGGTGAGGACACTACTGGTTAAGATACTACATTAGTGAATATACTAGACACTGCAGGATTACCTCTCATCAATCAAATCATGCGGGATGCAAAATCACCGAGAGCTGGATTTAGGGGAGGAGAAGATCATCCATGAATAGCGGGAATTCCCGAATATTATAGGGGCGGATAGTCCGCAACCAAAAAAGGTTGCGCAAAGCCTGCCCGTGCAAATAATATTTACAAGAAAAATCGGAGATACCAGTATATTAAAAGGGGCGGAAACCAACGTTCAACTAAAACACATGGTACTGCGATATCTTCAATATCCTGTATTTAAGGATTAAATTTTCCAAAATATTCATTATTTCCATACAGTATTACCTAAATTTCACCAGAATTGCTTCACTGCATGAACAAGGAGATGTGGTTAGCAACCCTGTCCAGAGGGGGAAAAGGTCCGGTAAACTCTCCCAGATTTTTATAAGCGTGGAGCGGCTCGAACGCTCAACCAAGGACTTCTTTTTATATTTTCAAAAAAACACTTGACTTGGAGTCAACTCCAAGTGATAAACTATAAATATGAGGTGAATATATGAAGATCGCGGAAGTAAGTGAACGGTATGGTATTTCATTGGATACACTGCGCTACTATGAACGTATTGGACTAATCCCACCTGTAAATCGAAATAAGAGTGGTATCAGAGAGTATAGCAAAATCGACCTGAAGCGGGTTGAATTTATTAAGTGCATGAGGAGTGCGGGGCTTCCAATTGATGTGCTAGTTGAGTATATCGGACTGGTCCAACAGGGCGACAGCACTATCGAAGCCAGGAAAGAGATCTTGAAGGAGCAGCGGGAGCAGCTTGTAGCCAGAACGAAAGAAATGCAAAAAACATTAGATTTGTTGGATTACAAAATAAGCGTATATGAAAACGCTGTTTTGAAAAGGGAAAAAGAAATCGTTCAAACAGAGGAACCAGAAACAATCTGATTCGAAAAAAGAGGAGTTCGAAAATGCAAAAACGAAAACTCGGAAACGGTGGTCTGGAAGTATCGGCTCTTGGACTCGGCTGCATGAGAATGAGCCATGATGAAAGCCCGATTCCCGACAAGCAGGAGATGATCTCTTTTCTTCACGCGGCGGTTGACCGTGGCATCACCTTCTTCGATACGGCTGAAGTCTATGGTCCATTCACCAACGAAGAACTCCTTGGTGAAGCGCTTTCACCTTTCCGTGGACGAGTAGTGATCGCCACCAAGTTCGGGTTCAAACACGATCCCAACAAAGGGCCGAGTCCTAGTGTTGGCTTGGATAGTCGACCGGAGCAGATCAAGCAAGTCGCCGAGGCCTCACTCAAGCGGCTCAGGGTTGAGTCCATTGATCTCTTCTATCAACACCGCGTTGATCCGAATGTGCCTATTGAGGATGTGGCGGGAGCGGTAAAGGACCTGATTCAGGAAGGAAAGGTGAAGCACTTCGGCCTTTCTGAAGCAGGAGCAGAAACCTTCCGTCGCGCCCACGCGGTCCAGCCGGTGGCAGTAATTCAGAGCGAATACTCATTATGGTGGAGAACTACTGAGGAGGAAGTACTGCCTGCATGCGAGGAACTCGGGATCGGCTTCGTGCCATTCAGCCCTCTGGGTAGGGGCTATCTCACGGGAAAGATCGACGAAAACACGACGTTCGCCAGTGTCGATATCCGCAGCCGTATGCCACGCTTTACACCAGAGGCGCGGAAAGCAAACAGGGTGGTAATCGATCTGCTTGCCAGGATCGGAGAACAAAAGGGAGCGACACCGGCTCAGATCGCGCTCGCCTGGCTGCTGGCCCAGAAACCGTGGATTGTTCCTATTCCGGGTTCACGCAAGCTTGAGCGCTTGGATGAGAACATTGGAGCACTGGCCGTCAAACTTACGCCAGACGATCTCCGGGAGATTGAGAGCACCCTTTCTACGATCACGGTGCAAGGGGCTCGCTATCCCCAAGACATCGAGCGACAGGTCAATCGCTGAGCATGGCAAGGCGTGAAAGGAATTTAACAAATGACAACATGGACGAGCGATGAGCTTAACAAGATTGGAACAGCAGAAGAACTTCAGATTGCCTCACTCAGGCAAGATGGCACGCTGCGAAAACCCGTGACGATCTGGGTCGTCCGGCTTGGCGACGACCTATACGTCCGATCCGTTAACGGGCGCAGCGGTACCTGGTTCCGTGGCACTCAGGTGCGCCACGAAGGCCATATCCAGGCTGTCGGCATCAACAAAGACGTTACGTTCGTGGACGCCGATACCGGCATCAATGACCAGATCGACGCTGCATATCGCATAAAGTACCGTCGTTACGCTGCAAACATCGTCGGAAGCATTATGACCCCTGAGGCACGATCATCGACAATTAAACTGGTTCCGTGCCTTCCAAGCTCTTAGTACATCGACTATTTAATTACGGAGAACTCCATAATACAACTCTTTGCCATCGGGTCGGTAGAAGGTTAAATTCGAAAATTCATTTCCTAAGAGGAAGCCATGGAATACGTTCGATTAGGTTCAACAGGGATGAAGGTCTCGCGCATCTGCCTC
>CAZXPK010000277.1:0-2688 GCA_964642565.1 uncultured Anaerolineaceae bacterium | reverse complement strand
GTCAGGTTGCCGTGATCGGTCACCATTAGTTTAATATCCGGATTCGCAGACATGATTCCGGTAAAGACCGGTACACCGGCGGCCGCACTTGCGTTGGTGGCGTCGTCGATCTCCTGGTAGATCACTGTAAGTCCAGCTGCTTCAAGAGCATCCTTTACGCCTTTGGTGCGCTCACCGCGACCCGCCTGTGACAACAAACCCCACAGGAAGGCCTTTTCGCCCGACTGTACGCCTGACCGTGTCACGGCTTCCTTACCGAGGGCGTATCCTGCGTCATAGAGAATGGCACCGGCGTAGCCGAAACCATTGGAGCTGTATTTAGCTTGCGCCAGCGGCAGCTGCGTGTTCATGCTGGTTACGATAATGCCCTGTGCCTCAGCATCATCAATAAGGGGATCAAAAGCAGTATCGCCGGGATGACCCATGATGGCAATGCCGTCAGGCTTGGTGGCTGCGGCTTGTGTGAACTGGTCGATCATCTTTGCAGGATCCCAGTCAGACCACACGTATTCCACATCCGCGCCCGTATCAGCGGCCGCGGCGAGAGCACCGTTATAGACTACAGTCTCAAAGCCACCACCTGCTGCTCCACCTGGGAAGAAGACAATTTTTGTGCCAGAACACCAATTGGTTCCAGCAGCAGGAGCGCCCCCTTCAGTAGAGGTTGGAGCAGCCGGAGCTTGGGTTACCGCTTCGGTCGGTGCCTGGGATGTTGCTGCTGGACCACACGCCGTCAGCGCAAGGGCAAGCAGGGTAATAATAATAAAACTTTTCGACACGAACTTTAACATTTCATCCTCCTTATATTTCTGAAAATATTTAAATGGTGTTTTTCACTGTAGATCGCTTGAAAAATTGTCTCTTCGTAGTCGAGTACCTCCTTTCATATAAAAAAGATGTGCATTTGGATATCGAATTATTAAAAGCCATTTCACTCAAGAATAGGCTGCATTAGGATTTCAAAGAACTGGCCCGAACGATTAATTCCGGCTTAACCAACGTTACAGTTGCCTCATCAAGGGTTTTTAATTGACGGTTTGCCTCAATCATTCTATGCAAGGTTTGCACAGCAATACGACCAACATCAATAAGCTGCTGATAAACAGTGGTCAGAGGAGGCCAGAAACAGGCTGATTCCGGGATGTTATCGAACCCAACGATCGCCAGGTCCTGGGGAACTTGCCGCCCTAATCGATGGGCAGTACTTAGGGCACCCAGAGCAATTTGATCACTACTGGCAAATACTGCATCGATGTCCGGCTCTTGATTCAACAGTTTGTGCAATCCCTTTTCCCCGGCGTCGGCTGTCCAATCCCCCTCAACTATCCAAGAAGAGGATATCGATAAATTAGCCTCATGCATCGCAGTTTCCCAGCCAGCATAGCGCTCACGAGCTTCCCACCATGTTAATGGTCCAGTGATTATTCCAATCTTACGCCGGCCTTGATCGATTAAATGCTGCGTAGCCTGTTTAGCTCCAGACAAATTATCAACTGCAACGATTGCCAACCCAGGCCGCGGTTCCATACTGAGGAAGACAATCGGCGGAAGTTGTTCCATGGGAGTGTACTCCAACCAAGCCCGATTATTCCCCACTTCTGGCACAGCCCAGATAATTCCATCCACCCGATGCGTGATCAATGTATCCAATAATTGTTCGCTGTCGCCATTGTCTGGCTGATCCATGAGGTTAAGAAATAAGGAGTAGTCCAATTGGTGAGCCTGCTGTTCAATACCTACGACTGTACGCGATGGGCCAAAATAGTCAATTCCCCAAGCGACAACCCCCAAGGTATTGGTGCGCTGGTGGATTAAACTACGTGCTATAACATTGGGACGATAGCCAAGTTGTTCAATGGCCACTTGGACTCGCTCTCGCGTCCCCTGACTGATTTCACCCTGATTATTGACGACCCGCGAGACAGTCTTGGTTGATACACCAGCCAATTTGGCCACATCCTTCAACGTAGTATGGAATGAGCCATTGATCTTACGAAGCGGTTTTACTATTTTGGGAATCGTACCCATCTTAGAATGATGCTTTTCTTTTATAACAGAAACTTAGGAAAAAACCTATTCCAATGTCACCGCTGGCGTTATCGCTGACGACAACGTTGTCATTAATATTGTACTCATTTTTTGACTGTTGTCAAGAGGTTTCTAAAATTGGTACGTGAATTCAGAAAAGATTGCCTCTTGGACCGGATAACACCAACAACACTAAATTACTCGATCATCAATCGTGTTGCTTCCACCATTCGCGATCGGAATATCATGGTCAGCTATTAGATCAGAAATCAAGAAATCCACCGTCTCACCATAAGATCTCTATAGTCAATTGCATCATATTGCACCACAATAACAAAAAGCTTGCCACTCAGTCAAGCTCCACCCCAATATATAGGTGACACACGAAGAACTTGAATTTATAACTAACTGATTAAGAATTAAGTAATCCAAGTCTGGATATAAACGTTGATTCAACTCTTCAATTATACGTTGACCACGATTTTAGTTTTTATCCCCAACACCAACCCCAAAACCCCCATATGTAGGCATGGTAAAACAGAAATACCCAAAGGTGGGGGTATTCAGGTGGACCTGGAGGGATTCGAACCCTCGCCCTCTTCAGTTGTCAATAGCCGGGCGAAGTTTACCACTCATAGTCGGGTCATGTTTACCAGTGAT
>CAZXPK010000276.1:0-2693 GCA_964642565.1 uncultured Anaerolineaceae bacterium | reverse complement strand
GTTCTTCGCGGCATGCCTGCACCCGGCAGATTGCACACTTGAGTTCCATGTTTGCTCCTATGGGTAATGCCATGTCATGATTGGCTGTCCTTGATCTGCTGGATCATTTTCCTAAAGACGTCAGTATATCTTGGGTGAATTTCCACCAGTGTTTTCCCCTGCGCTACACCCTCAGCGATAACACGCTCAAAGGGGATACGCAGCAGCACTTGCAGGTTGTTATTAGCACAAAATTCATCTAGCGCCGGGTAGGGACCGTTCTCACGATTGATAATCACCCCTGCGGGGATGCCCAACTCGTCAGCCACTTGCACCGCCAGGCGCAAATCGTGCAGGCCGAAGGGCGTTGGTTCGGTCACCAGCAGCAGGTAGTCGCTGCCGCGCACCGTTTCGACCACCGGGCAAGACGTACCAGGCGGTGCATCGTGGATGACCACTTGCCCAGGCTGGGAGATAGCCCATTTTTTGAGCTGGCGGATGACTGGCACAGCCATTGGCTCTCCTACATCCAGCACGCCATGGGCGAAAGATATGCCTGCTACAGCCAGACCGCGCTCGATCACACCCATCCGATCAGGAATCTCTGTGATGGCTTTTTCTGGGCATAATGCTGTACAACTTCCACAGCCATGACACAGCTGTGGAAACACCAACGTTTTCTGACCTAGCACGGCAATGGCGTGGTATTGACACACCTCCGCGCACTTGCCACAGTGGGTACATTTAGCTTCATCTACAAAAGGGATGAGTAACGCCACATCCTGTTGCTCATCCAACTTGGGATGCAGGAACAGGTGTGCGTTGGGTTCTTCTACGTCGCAATCCAGGAACAAGGGCGGTTGTTCGGGCGTGACCGCTGCCAGGCTTAGAGCCAGGCTGGTAGCGACCATTGTCTTACCCGTGCCGCCCTTGCCGCTTGCTATGGTGATAATCATCTATTACCCTCGCGAGTGGTGTCCCTGGCCGGTTAGCGCACCGACGCGTTCGAGCTGTCCTGCCTTGAAGTGTTCGATGGCCTGCTTAACAGTGGTGCTTGCTCCAAACAAATACATGGCGATGCCAGCAGCCTGGAGTGCGTAGTAGGCGTTTGGTCCAAAATCGCCGCTGATGACAGCCTCGGCTTTCTGGTTGGCGGCGAACTGTGCTGCCAGAGTACCAGCACCGCCCATTGCACCCACACCTGAATTTGGATGCGCTTGCCAATCCAGTGTATCAGGATCCACAACGATGAGATATGCCCCGCGCCCGAAACGCATGTCCACTTTCGAATCAATGCTCGGGGAAGTAGCGGTCAGGATGATCTTCATGGCTCAACTCAACAGGTTCTCAAATTCATCCTCGTGCTCAACTTCTTCACTAAGAATGTGGATGATAAGGTTATATGTGATTGGGTCTTTGCCATGAATTTTTTGAGCCGTTTGGTTATAGGCTTCAATGGCGCCTTGCTCAGCTTTGATTACTGTCCGAACAATTGCCTCAAAATCTTTTTCATTGGCCGGCGGGGTTGGGTATCCATCATTACTGGTTTCAACCAACTTGCTTATATCGACAACTGGCTTACCTCCCAGTGAGACAATACGCTCAGCCAATTCCTGCTGGTGCTCCAATTCATCTTTGGATGTATCCAGGAGCAACGCGGCCAACTGCTTGGCGGCTGGCCGTCCGGTGACAACTTGACCCATGTAGTTATAGGCATACGCGGCCAGCCATTCATCTGCATATAAGCGATTGAGTTCGATTAAAAGATCATCCACATCCAGATTGATGATTTGCTTTCCTTTGGTTCCCATTTTGTATTCTCCTTTGTTATCACTCGCGGATCATTCTGGTTCCGCACTTGGGACAGGCTCGGTCAATACAGCGCTGACCAACGATGTGCTGCTCTTTGTGCCCGCACTTGGGGCAAACACAGTTACCGCCAGGGCCGGAGCCAGGCTTGTTGCCACCGCCCTGCCCGCGTCCACCACCCTTGCCCTGCCCCCGGCCTCCCTGGCCACCTCTGCCACGATAGTTTCGGTCTAACATAGTTTCATCTCCTTGTCTTGTAGGAGTGGCGCGCGGGACATTTAAATTGCCTGTCCCACGCGCCATACCGTCGTTTGGGGTCATTTCGATTCAATTTCCTCAATGCACTTTTGGATGGCGTCGAGTTGTACTTTCAGCCAATCGGCCTGTGCCTTAAGGTTAGCAGTTTCCTGCTCCAGTGTGGGTGTCACCCAACCCGGTACGCCGGTGGCATAAAAACGATTCCGCCAACCGCGTCCTCCGAAACCGAATCCGCTGCGGAATCCTGAACCCGGATTGGTATAACCGGGCCAGTTGTAACCACTGCAATAACCCATGCCGCGCCCGGTTCTCGGACCGGCACCCATCGGACCTGTGCGATCTCCTCCTGGCATAATTCTCACCTCCTTCCTTTGTGATTTCTGTTACCGGTGCGCCCGCTCCGATAGCGGACTTGCTTTCGTTCACCTCTGCCCCCTATTGTACGAACCCGCGTAGATGTAGAGACAGGGGAAACGGTGGTTGTTGTGGATCGCGTGAGCCTGCGCTCCAGCGTGTCAACCACAACATCGACCAGGCGCGGAGCTACTTCACGCCCCAAAAACGCCAGCGCGGCTCCAGCCAATGGCACCAGGCCGCGGGCAGGGACCGCTTTTTCAGGCAGCGCTGCCTTCTCCCAGACGGGAACC
>CAZXPK010000275.1:0-2712 GCA_964642565.1 uncultured Anaerolineaceae bacterium | reverse complement strand
AGTACATTTATCGTGCCGATCAATCCTTTTTATTAAAACTGTCGGGTAGCTAGATTATTCAGACTGTTCTGGAATGCTGACATTTATAAGTGTATGCTATACCCGAAATGAATATTCTATGGGCTGACATTTCATGTGAAGGAGCTTATGAATACCCGGTCTAATCATAATCTAGCCATCTTCATGGCATTCATCATTCTTCTCGCCATTGCCTGTAATACAGTTACGCTTTTCCCTAAACCAACCCCCTCGCCCCTGCCAACCGCGACCATGGAACCCAAGCTCTTACATTTCGAGAACGACATTGTTGCTTTTGATTATCCAGCAGGAATGAAGGTTTATAACGCGGCTGATCCTGCTTTTATCCCGTACCCATTCAATGTGCGCTTGGGAGGGCAAATGGTTGCTGGGTTAGCAGATCCAGCGGAAATTGGTACCAACGGTTATATGTACCGTACGCTGGGAATTTTTCGCCAAACCATTCTACCAGGTTCCAATCTGGAGAAGGTAATGGAGGAAGCATATAAACCGATGGTTCGAACAACAGGGTATGTGGATGCAACCGGCCCAGTCAAACTCGCCGGGCTGCCTGCTTACCAGCAAACTTACAGCTACTTCGACTCTGGAACTCAAGCACCATATGAATTGCGAGACATCTGGGCTGAAAAGGATAATGAAATTATTAGAGTATCCATCTGGACACCACCTCACAACCCGGAGAATTTTACAGCTTTTCAGTCTCTGACAGATAAGATCATCGACAGCCTTGTTATCAAGGATAACCTGCCTCCTATTTTAGAAACACCCACCCCTGAACCGACAGCTTCACCAACACCGTTCCCAGCTTCCATGCTCCTTCACTTTGAAAATGATGTGGTGGCCTTCAATTACCTGGAAGGGATGAAGATTTACAGCGACAAGGATTCATCTTTCCAGTGCTATCCCGATTTCCAATTAGGCGGCGAAATGGTTGCCGGCCTGGGGGATCCAAATTTCACTGGCTTTGGCAACTATTACCGCTCGATCAGGATCTTCCGCCAGTAAATCCCCGCTGGCTCCAATCTAGAAGCAATCATGCTGGACGCATATCGCCTAGCGGAGGAACATTTCCGGCAGGATAATGGAATTTTGAACGCCAATGGTCCGATAACTGTTAGCGGATTGTCCGCCATTCAAAGAACATATCGAGTTTACTCAGGCGAACCCGCTTACGAAATGCGCGATATCTGGATCCAAAGGGATAACGAGATATACATCATTGCCATCTGGACAGAATATACCAATCCTGATGACTTCGCAACTTTTCAGGCTGGCGCAGACGTGCTTTTAGAAAGCCTGCACATAAAGTAAGGTAAAAAAGGGAGACAGCAATGGCTGACAAGAAGAAACCCAAACGCGCCCGGTCGATTCTCTTAGGTGTTGTAGGATGTTTGACATTGTGTTTGGTCATTGTGATTGTTGGTGTGACTTTTCTCTGGGCCCAGTTGAGGCGACCGGAGACACAGACCGCGGGTCCGGTGCCACAACCCGTCGTCGCCATCACATCGCAGACCATAGGTCAAGTTAGAGAGCTCTATCGGATTCCCCAACCGGGTTTCGTTTATGATGTGGCGTGGTCGCCTGATGGGCTGATCCTGGCGTCTGCAATGGTTGGCGCAGGGAGTGCTCCCGGGTCTGTTCAGTTGTGGGATGCCGTAACCGGGAGCAAGCTACGCAGCTTTGATCAGATCAGTATTTACCGTTTAGTTTTTTCGCCAGATGGACAAATGCTAGCGGCTGCCGGAGACTCGAGTGTGATCGTGTGGAGTGTGGCTGATGGAAGTGAGTTGAGCAACATGCCAACAGGCAACCATGGTGGACGCAGTGTTGCCTTTTCACCCGATAGCCGGATTCTCGCATACGAATTGGGAGAGATGGTCACCTTGGTGGAGATGCCCGGCGCACGTGCGTTGAATACCCTGCAACACTCGAGCGATGTCAGGGGGGTTGAGTTCTTACCCGACGGGCATTCGCTGATCACCGCTATTGTGTCGGCGCAAAATGATGATGGTTCGTTCCCGGTTTATGAGATCACGTTCACGGTTTGGGATATTGACAGCGGGCGCGCGGTGAGGACATTCACCCAGTCGGGCGATATCGACGAATTTGTAATTACACCAGATGGCAAGTCGCTCGCGGCAGGGATTAGCAGTGATACACTGAAAATTTGGGACATGGAGAGCGGACGAGATCTCCAATCATTCACCGGCTTTAGATTTGGGGTGCCGCGTTTTGCTTTTTCGCCGGATGGGAGTGTGCTGGGGGTGGGTGAAGGAGAGAGATTCGAAGTCGCTTCACCGAGCGGTTTGCGGCTGTTCGATGTGGCGAGTGGAGGCGAGGTTCCGATGCTCGAGGGACATAAGGGTGTAATTATTAGTGTCGCGTTCTCGCCGAACGGTCGGTTGCTCGCCACAGCCTCTGAGGATAAGACGGTTCGATTGTGGGGTGTACCGCTTGACATAAATGGTTCAGACACAGGGGGCGTGGTGGTTGATGTGCAACCTTTTGCCGCGTTCAGACAGTAGAAATAACAACGATGGTTTCCTCAGCAGAAATCAGTATTTCAAGTTAACAAAACCATTTTCTACACGACAGTGTCAATGGAAGGTCAAAAGCAGCCCAACACAGCGTGGTGTGTCCTGAAAAGTCATCGTTTGCTTGCTGGTGAAAGAC
>CAZXPK010000274.1:0-2725 GCA_964642565.1 uncultured Anaerolineaceae bacterium | reverse complement strand
TTGGGTGAAGAAGGGGACAATACTGGTATCCACCGCAGCGACACCTTTTTTGAGAGGTAATCCAGAAGCCGTTATATCTCCTCCCTCGGACGGATGGTAGGAGGTAGCGTACATATTCAAGGTACGCCAGTACTGGATCTGTACTCCATCAACCGTCGTGGTGTGCATGACCACCTGGGTGCCGTAACCTACGATGCGCGACAGTGGCTGGCGGGCAATCCATTGGTTTTCCACCTGGCGGGAGGCTTCCTGCCCATCCTCATAGCGTATGCGTACACGCTGAGCGGTCAGCCCATATTCACCCGCCTGGAGGATGGATTGGCTGTCGAGGTCAAGGTCTGAGACAGGCTGATATTCGGTCTCAAATGGCAAAGGGGTTTGCTCGACCAACACTTCCTCCGTCACCCGGACCAGGCGCATCTTTCCATTTGAGGGAACCGGATCCTCAGGAGCAGGAATGCTGTAATCAAGACCTTGAAGGGAAAGATGGGCAGCTTCCAAGGCTTCTCCAACGGTAGGGGCGGTGGTACGAATGATCACATTTCCAGCTTGAGTGTGAATAGTCACCTGGCGGGAATGGGTCAATATTGCTGCCAGTCCTGGGGAAAGAGATGTATCAGGTGGAGGAATCAACTGATCAGCGGCGAAGAGAGTGTAACCGGCAGCCCATAATGCTGAACCAAGAGATGGAGCGGCTGAAGCTAAAGAACGGATCTTACCGTCCACTGTGAGGGTAAAACTTGCTGAACGGATTACCTGAAGCGAAATGGATTGGATATCGAGAGGGAAGGGTTGATGGGGGTCAACTTGATGACCATTCGAGAGGATCTGGTCACCGGACTCGGTTTTCACCCCGGCATCTACGAGCAGGTTGGAGGGGACTCGCTCGGAACTGTAGATAGAAGAGATCACCCCATCTGCCAGGATCTGCACTGGAACAGCGCGCAGCAAGGTTATCGTCGCTCCATTCTTCAACCAAGAATCTTGGGATGGGGATAGCTTGTCCAGTGGCGAGAGTGGAATATTCTGTGAACGTAACAGATCACCCACTTTAAATGCATATGTTGTTATAAGGTTCGAGCTACCATCAACACTCAAGGTGACAGTTTTACGGAGTCCCAGGATGAGGGCTAAACTCACCAGGATGAGTGAAGCAAGCAGAATGACAATGATGCGGATATAACGCGGAAGTGACATCAGAAGCTGGTCAATAATCCCTGGACATCTATCAGTGCTCGGCAAGCAGTTTACGGGCGATGACCATACGCTGGACTTCACTGGTGCCTTCGCCAATGGTCATCAGACGGGCATCACGATAGGTTAGCTCGACCGGATATTCACGACTATAACCATAACCGCCGTGAATTTGAATGGCGTTGCGACAGATACGCTCAGCCATCTCGGTGGCAAATAACTTTCCCATAGAGGCTTCCTTGGTGAAAGGTCGTTTTTGATCTTTCAGCCAGGCAGCATAATAGATCATCAAACGAGCTGCCTGTATCTCAGTCGCTGCGTCTGCCAGCATCCACTGGATAGCCTGGTGCTCGGCAATCGGTTTGCCAAAGGTCTGGCGTTCCCTGGCGTAACGAATGGCATCTTCCATGGCGGATTGGGCAAGGCCGACAGAAAGGGCACCAATGCTAATGCGCCCACCATCCAGCGTGGTGAGGGTTTGCTGGAGACCACGACCTTCAGTACCAAGCAAGTGACTGTAGGGAAGGTGAACGTTTTCATAGGTAACGGCATGGGTGGGTGAACCTTTGAGCCCCATTTTCTTTTCTGCAGGGGCGATGTGTAATCCGTGGATATCGGTTGGCACAATGAGCATGCTCAGGGAGTGGGGTCCACCGGTAGGGTCGGTACGAACAAGAGTGATAATGTAGTCAGCGATGCTGGCATTAGTACACCAAGCCTTGGAACCATTGATGACCCATTCATCACCAACATGCTCGGCACGGGTACGAACACCCCCCTGAATATCTGAGCCGGCACCCGGCTCGGTGAGAGCCAGCGAAGCAAGCTTGTTTTTTCCCGAGGCTACCCTGGGCAAGTACTGTTTCTTTTGTTCTTCCGTCCCGAAAAGCACAATAGGAGACGTGCCCAAGCCATTGTGAGCTGCTATTGTCAGAGCCGTGCTACCACAACCCCAGCCAAGCTCTTCAATGGCAATCGCGGCACTGATCGCATCCACCCCTGAGCCACCATACTCTTCGGGAATGTTCAGACCAAGCAGACCCAGAGGACCCATCTTGCGTACAGCTGGCCAATTGAATTCAGCGGTCTCATCCACCTCATGGGCCTTGGGTTTTACTTCACGAGCGACGAAATCATGCACGGTGTTGCGCCACATGCGTTGTTCATCTGTAAGGTCGTAGTTCATAGTTGGCATCTCCTTTGTTGTTGAATTGGATGTGATTATTTCAAGCGAGAGATTATCAACCAGACGATACCAATAACGATAAGCACAGGCAAAAGCACAATACCCAGGGTGGTAATGCTTAATAAAAAAATATCCTGTAAAGTATATTCATCCTTGCTCTTGGACCGTAAACGGTGACCACAATTGGGGCATTTTTCCAAACCTGGAGGAAGCTGAGCGTTGCATTTTGGGCAATATTCGACCATGTTTTATTCCAACAAGAGCAATCCTGCACCAGTCAGCATTATTGTACCCCGATATTTTTAAGAATCAACATCCTGACTGATGACCAGAATGAAATATAAC
>CAZXPK010000273.1:0-2748 GCA_964642565.1 uncultured Anaerolineaceae bacterium | reverse complement strand
CTGACAACTATCAAAGCCTGCAGGACGCCGATCTAGATCTCGGCAGCACCGCCCCTGCTATCTTACCTCCCACTAGCGGCAAATATCCGCATCTGGCCGTTCAGGGTGGCAAAGATGGGGTGCTAAGGCTGATTAACCTCGATCAGCTGAGTGGTCAGAGCGGGATTGGTCATACCGGCGGCGAAGTATTTTCAACGTCTCTCCCAATCGGTGGAAATATCCTCACCCAGCCGGCCGTATGGGTCAATCCGACCGATTCCAGCATCTGGGTATTCGTCAGCAATGACGCGGGTTTAGTCGGACTCGAGCTGACCATCAGCCCGGCCGGGGATCCAAGCTTGACCTTAAAATGGACGAGTGGAGGGGGCACCTCGCCCCTCGTCGCGAATGGAGTGTTATTCTACGCACGCAGCGGACTGACCACCGCGCTCAACGCGACTGACGGCAGCTTATTGTGGTCCGATAACCACATTGGCCAGATTCATTGGGAAAGCCCGATGGTTGCCAATGGTGTGTTATACCTTACCGACCAGAGCGGAAATTTGACAGCTTATTCGCTCCCCTAAAGGATGACAAGCTTCACAGCCTTTTCCACCTCTCCTTTCCGACTGGATGCAGCACCCGAGTAACCTTGGAAACCACGGTTTACCAGTTTAAATATAAAACGACGGGGGTTTTTGCCCCGCCGTTTTACGATCTTCAGGTAAAGGTTTAGAAATTGGCCTGGAAAGTCTCCAGGATGTGCGACAAAGCGGTAAGGTCGGCGTCGCTGATGATCTTCACCTCGAGCAGCAGCAGGTACGCTTCAGGATCAACTTTTGGCCGGGCGGCAAGGATGATCAGCATCGTATTATCGGGGCCACAGTTCTCCCATACATCGAACTTGCCTTCATACCAGGGATCAGACCAATCCCCTTCGCCGTAATCGATACGCTGGGAGAAGGTGCAGTCATCTTCATACCAGCCTTTGACACCGTCGAGCAGCTCAACGTATCCACCAATGTTACCCAGCTCCTTGGAGGCAGCAAAGAAGCTCCCGGGTGTGGAATAGCCGTTGTAATAATCATCAAGATTCGAGGAGGCTGTAACTGAAGGCGCTTCAAACGTAATGCCTCCCCAGTCTGAAGACCAGAGAGTCCCGTCAATTTCAGACCATTCGGCGGGAACTTCCATCGAGACCTGGCCAGAATCATCCTGAACGGAGACATAGCTGCTGTAATCGCCAGAGGTTGTACCGCCCGATGTATCGCTTGGAGTATCGTTATTTACTTCTCCACCGAGTTGGGTAGCAAAAGAAGAGGAGACTGCCAGAGGACGGCCATTAAGCTGACCATCAAGGATTTCCTGGGTATCCCAACGTAAAATTTGGATCGCCAGGGTGTCTTCCGGATTGTGGGTGCGTAGAATATCGCAGTAATCCTTCAACGTGCCATCGGTAGCCAGGAACAGGTTTTCAAGCGAAAGAACAATGTCACCTGCTTTAACCCCGGTTATATCCGCGGGTGAACCCGACTTGACCGAGCTTACCCAGACTCCCATAGTCGAGCCGTCCTCCGAAGAGACAGCCTGGCTGTTGATACCGATTGTATCAACATCATTACCAGCAGACAGTTGATCGATCACAGGGAGGGCAGTTCCCCGTGCGATAGCAAAATATTGGCTGGTTGAGCTCGCTCCGGCATAATTGATCCCAACTAGCCTGGCGTTGGCATCCACCAGCGGACCGCCTGAATTGCCAGGATTGAGAGTCGCAGTATGTTCAAGGACCGAATCTACCGAGGCCCAATTGGTTTCACCGTCAGCCTTTTCTTTCGAAACGATGCCTTTGGTCATGGTGAACTCAGGATCACCGAGTGGGTATCCTGCAGCATATACTTCCAAGCCGACATTGGCAACACCATCGAACCAGGAAAGGTATGGGAAACCATCGCCTTCAATGTCGATGACTGCCAGATCCGAGCATTCAGACACACCCAAGACGCGAGCGTTGTACACCTTATCCGTATCACCGCCTACCCAAACCTTGAGCAGAGCAGCACCAGTGACAACATGGTTATTGGTCACAGCAATCCCGGACGAATCGATGATAAAGCCTGAGCCACGTCCAGCAGCATTGGCCATGTAGCCGAATTGAGGATCAATAAATGTACCTTGGGCTTCGATCTGGATGGTTGCTTTCTTTAGATCGGTCAGATTCGTGACGAGACCTGAAGGTACCGCGGTAGCCATGGGCGGTGATGGTTCAGTGGGTTTCTCCTGCACTACAGTCGGGGTTGGTTGTTCTGGCTGAGGAGTTATCGTAGGAGTGGCTGGCGTTGAGCCGCAGGCAAGGCAGACAACAACGATCAAAATTAATAGTAAAAATAATGGTGATGATGGTTTAAATTTCATAATCTTCTCCTCGGGATAAAAAAATGAAATTTACTCTAAACATCAAATCCTGGTTCGGATAAAAACTGAACCAGTCATCGATCATTCCCGTAGCTCTACCGGTTACGACTTATGCATCTCAGTTTATCATAAATTCGTACGAAGGCAATCAAATATGAGTTAATTCACCTAACAGTTTTGCAAATAAGCGAGAGCAACCTAAACCTGGTGAATGAACCCACCAAAATGTGATGGATGAATAAACCAGAGGCAATACCTTATTAGAATGCACCACCACTAACGCTTATTTCTTCTGGCTTGGCTTGCTCAACGCCAGCCAGACTCCAACGAGAGCCACAATGACACCGAAAGCTGTTC
>CAZXPK010000272.1:0-2757 GCA_964642565.1 uncultured Anaerolineaceae bacterium | reverse complement strand
GGTTTTGTAATGTAGCTGGCAGCTCCGATATCATAACTACGCATGATATCTTCCTCGGCTTTCGAAGTGGTCAACACCACTACAGGGATGTATCTCAGGAGTGGGTCGCTTTTGATCTCTGCGAGGGCTTCGCGGCCATCTTTGCGCGGCATATTCAGGTCAAGCAGGATCAGATCCGGGGTGGGAGCATTTCTAGGGTTTGAAAATTTATCCTGCCAACGTAGGTAGTCCAGCAGCTCGACCCCATCTTCAACGAAATATATGCTATTGGATATGAGGCTCTCTTGGAAGGCTTCTTTGATCAGCAGGCGATCGTCGGGGTCATCATCAGCCATAAGAAAGATAACAGGTTTTACATTTTTACGCATGAGAACTTTCTCCTTTGGATTGATAGATGGGCAGGGTAACAATGAAAGTAGATCCCTTTCCAAGCGCACTAGTAGCAGTAATTTCCCCACTGTGGCGTTCGACAATACGACGGCAGATGGCCAGCCCCATACCGCTGCCTTCGTATTCCTGACGGCTATGCAAACGTTGAAAGGGTTTAAAGATGCGATCGAGATATTGCCTTCCAAATCCGATGCCGTTATCTTTCACGAAGATCTTGCATTTAATTCTTGAAATATTTGCAGAGACCTGGACGACAGGAGGAACGTCTTCTTGATGGAATTTTAATCCATTGTTGATCAAATTCTGCAAGAGCTGGTGCATCTGGGTTGGGTCGCCATCGATCGTTGGCAGATCACTGGTTACCACTTTACCCTGGGTGCGATCGATTTGGATCTCCAGGTCGGAGATCACATCCTGGATAAGTGAATTCAAGTCTACTTTGGTAAAGGGTTGGGCGCGGGTGGAAACCCGTGAGAAAGTCAACAGGTCATTGATCAATGTCTGCATGCGCTGGCTTGCATCCCGCATGCGTTTCAGGTAGTCCTTTCCAGTTTCATCGAGCACATCTCCGTATTTTTTGGCTAATCGGTCACCGAAAGCCAGTACCTTGCGCAGAGGTTCCTGTAAATCGTGAGATGCGATGTAGGCAAATTCTTGCAGGTCACGATTGCTTTGCTCGAGTTTAGCCGCATAAACCTGCAGGCTAACCTCGGCTTGTTTAGAGATCGTAATATCATCAACGGATAGAAGCAGATGAGGCTCTTCATGGGAATAAAAAGGAGTAAATCTGCAATCCAGCCAGATTTCTTCCCCAGCACTATTTATCATATTAATTTCCTGCCGGATTTCATTGCCGCTGGCAACTGCCTCACACGCAGACCCAAATAGCCCGGAAGTCTTCCAATCTTCAATATCGTTGAAATTCTCTCCCAACACCTGTTCGCGGGTGGTGCCGAGGATCCTGGCCATAGATTCATTAGCTAAAATGCACTTCCCAGAAGCATCATAAGTAGTAATTCCCAGACTGGACGAATTTATCAGGGTTTTATTATATTCAAGTGCATCGGTAATGCGTTGTTGGTCAAGTTTGCGCTCGATCGCCAAAGCCACCTGTGTTGAGATAAATTGCATCAGGTCAAATTGCTCTTGATTGTAAGCCACACCTTCCGTATAGCTTTGCGTTACCATCACCCCGGTCGCTCGCTCGCCTACGATTAGTGGTACTCCAATCCAATCCACTGAATCAGTACCAATCGATTCAACTTCTCCTTGTATGATCAGCTGGGAAAAAACCTCCCCAGTAGCCCACAGAGGTTTTTTCGTGCGCAGAACATATTCAGTCAAACCATGCCCAGGCTTGGCTGGTGCAGGTGCCTCATCGTATTGATCCGCGAAGTAAGGGAAACTTAGCAGGCCACTAATCGGGTCATACAATGCAATATACAGGTTCAAGACCGGCATCAGCTCACCTAAAATATTGTGAAACGATTTGAACAATTCATCCAAGCTGGTCGTTGTAACTATGGCATGTGAAATCCTATAAATTGCCTGTTGGGTCTGTTCAGCACGCTTCCTCGATGTGATGTCGATCATGACCCCCTGCCAAAACAATGGTTTGCCTTTCCGATCGCGTATTAACTGGGTTTCATCGCTTACCCAGATGACTTTTCCATTGCGAGTTTTAATCCGATATTCCGAAATGGAAGGCTGCATGGCTTTATAGGTGCGGGTGTATTCTTCCAATACTCGCTCTTGATCTTCAGGTAGAATAATTTTAGACCACAAGTCCTTGTCAGCAATCCACTCCTCTGGGTCGTACCCCGTGATCGTTTTAAGCTGTGGATTAATATATAGGGTCTGAAATATTTTTTCTGCCGAGTCTGTGTAAATGATGGCTGGCACCTGTTCCACCAGAGCGCGGTAACGTACCCCCATAATTGTTTCGATACCCTTGGTTTTTTCTCCCGCCTTTCTTCGACCTTGAGCGGTGCCCCCCTTATCTTTTAAAGCTGATTTTTTGGGCATCCGGGTCAACTCCATATGTGAATATTGAAAATACTAATTCACCAATATAAAAAATAGGTTGGCATATATTCTGAATGCAATAATTATGCCTGAAGTTAATCATACACCTACTACTTCCATATTGCTGTTTCTTCAGTTCCTCCAAATGAGACTGGTCTAAACGTTACTCCTCATTGACGTGCATTATTAAACACTAAATCAGCATAGGTACGCGCTGGATCCAATAGATTACCCTATGAAATCTCTTAAAAAAGCACCTTGCAAGTTCGAGTCCGCTTCCATACACTCATGAACGTTCAGTTTTTAGTTACTGGCAAAGAAGCCTGTGATTCACTCACTAGG
>CAZXPK010000271.1:0-2770 GCA_964642565.1 uncultured Anaerolineaceae bacterium | reverse complement strand
ATATTTCACAAATATTTAATCGGAGGGGATATCTTTCTGTAGATGAACGTCCATGGAATTCCTGATCGGGAAAAATATGGGTGGCTGCCGGTTTATGGAAGATCACCAAAGGTGATCAGGTGCATGACTGCCATAACCGAAACCAGAATATTTCCAATGATTGCCTTCAATGCATTTCTCTCTTCTCTGCTGGCTACATTCCGGTTTTGACTATCTATCAATTACCTGACTAATCAGGTGTTCACCCGGCATGCCTGAAGAGGTCAAACATGCAAAAAAACCTGATAAAAATGTTGATCATCCTGGGTCTCGTTTTAATGATCTCCGCTTGTGCGGGGGGAGCCTCACCAGTCCCCATTACATCGATACTATCTCCAACCAGCTTCGTTGAAACAGTATCATCCAATACCCAAGCCTCTTTGCCCACAATCGCCTCGGTTGGCATCATCTGCACGGATTGCCATGCTGGAATGGCCGAGATGGGTGATCCAAGCCGCATACCATGGGTCAATCTGCCAACCTGTTCAAGCTGTCATGCGGAGGCACTCACCAGGTCTGCTACCACCCATATTGACTACTCCATTCAAAAACTGACTGTCAGCGCAGATGCCCTCTACCCAACCATCACGCCGCGTGATAACGCGCCATCCATCCGCTCGCAGGGTCATGCCGGACCCATTGTGGAGTGTGAGGTCTGTCACATGGAGAAGCCTGAAGAAGCCTTCTGGCATTTTGGTGGTGATGAATAAATCCCACATACACGGGGGAAACTCGGGCGTGGGATATATCCCCACGCCCGGTGATTTTAAAGGATTACTTATTGCTTAATTCATTGTACCGACCAAGCGGAACGAACCTTCATCCTTTCAATTCGGATTCATCTTCCTCGGGCAGCCTCACCCGGAAACCCCGCTTGGTTAATTGCATCAAAAGCTCTGCGGGTGACTCATACCATTGCCCCCACTTGCGCGAAATGTGCTCCGTCCAGCTGTAGGTGTCGTAGGTGAAGGTTTCCTGGCGCCCGCTCTCCAGGCGGATCTTATATTTACCTTTGCGATAATAATTTTGTGCCAGGTAGCCATCATCCATTTGCTTCATTGCCTCTTCAATCTCAGCATCACCCATTTCGGGGTACTCATCTTCGAAAAGCGTAAATTTTAATGGGTACCGCGGTCGTGTGGGAGGGTTTTCAGCAGGGTAGCCCATCACAAGCTGGACCAGGGGGAATACCCGGGGTGGCAATTTATATTTCCTGGCGATTTTATCGGCAATATAAGGGGCTGTCCCTAAAAAACAACTGCCCATGCTGCAACTCTCAGCCGCAATGACCATGTTTTCCGCCATCAGTGACGCATCCTGGATACCAAAAAACAGCATCGACAGGTCATTGGTCACCTTCTGCCAACTGCGCATACCCATGATCAGCTCCATACGGTGGAGGTCCACACAGATCGTGAAGAGCAACGGTGCCCCGAATGGAACACCCTTCTTGCGGGTTAAAAGCAGGCTGCACAGCTGAGAGGCAAAGGGGGCTTGCTGACCAGCACGCACCACTGCCTGCACCACTTCCTCGGATGGCATCTCATCAGTGTACTTGCGGATCGATTTACGGTTTAACATGGTTTGGATCAGCGGGTTGGTTAACATAATCTGTTTTTCCTCAGCCTATATTATAGCCAACGTTACACAAACAAATTATTCTTCAAAATTCAGTTACCAATTCTTGTCTCCCCATTCATGCAATTGATTTGATTACCCTGCATCGGATAAATGTAACATCTTACCAGTATTGATGAACCATTGGCCGGATATGCCGGTCATAAATCATCCGCACCTGGGTCATGGTCTCATCGGAGATGGGAGCCAGGTCTGCTGCGGTGAAGTTCTCATCCACTTGCGATGGACGTTTGGCTCCAGGGATGGCACAGGTCACTGCATCGAACATCAAAATCCAACGCAGGGCGAACTGGGCCATGCTCATCTCAGCCGGGCAAATGGCTTTAAGCTGCTCGACCGCCTGTAAGCCCACCTGGTAATCCACCCCTGAAAAAGTCTCACCACGATCAAATGCTTCACCATGACGGTTATAAGAACGGTGGTCATCTGGATCGAACGTTGACTTGGTTGTCAGCTTGCCAGTAAGCATCCCGGAGGCCAGTGGCACACGCGCCAGGATCCCTATGTTACGTTTCTTGGCTTGCTCAAAGAAGAGCTCGGTAGGGCGTTGGCGGAACATGTTGAAGATGATTTGGACACTTTGCACATTGGGGTATTCGATTGCCTTGAGCGCCTCATCCACTTTTTCGACACTCACCCCATAATAGCGGATTTTACCCACCTTTACCAGGTCATCCAACACGCCAAAGACCTCTGGCATGTAATACACCTGGGTAGGCGGGCAGTGAAGCTGAAGCAAATCGATGGTTTCAGTCGCCAGGTTTTTAAGGCTGCACTCCACAAAAGCAGTGAGGTTTGCCCTATTGTAGCCTTCAGCCAGGTGCGGGTTCAATCCCCGCCCGGCTTTGGTTGCGATATAGATCTTTTCATGGTGTTGCTGGCGTAGCTTCGCCAGCAAGCGTTCACTTCGACCGCCACCATAGACGTCGGCTGTATCAAAAAAGTTTACCCCGAGCTCAATCGCCCGGTTTAATGCCGCCAACGATTCGGTATCATCTACTGATCCCCAAGCACCGCCGATTGCCCAGGAGCCAAAGCCCAGGGCAGAGACCTTTAGTCCAGTCCGTCCTAATTCACGATATTGCATAGATTT
>CAZXPK010000270.1:0-2829 GCA_964642565.1 uncultured Anaerolineaceae bacterium | reverse complement strand
CATGATATTACAGCCAACACTGACTACCGGCGGAACAGGACAATAAGAAAGAAGCGATATAGAATGGATATACCTCAATCAAACCTCAAACCCATGTTGCTTAAACCCACCCACCCGGTGGGAATCATCGGATATGGGGCGTATGTACCGCGCTACCGCCTGCCTGCCAAGGAAGTTGCGCGCATCTGGATGGATGGAGCGGGAGGATTACCGATCAAGGAGAAAGCCGTGCCCGGGCTGGATGAAGATGTGGCTACGATGTCGATCGAAGCTGCCCGAAATGCCATGCTGCGCGCGGGCATCCACGCGCAGGATATCCGCGCGGTATGGGTGGGCTCAGAATCGCACCCGTATGCGGTCAAGCCAACCTCGACCATTGTAGCCGAAGCGATTGGCGCGGTGCCCTACGTGCAAGCAGCCGATTGGGAATTTGCCTGTAAGGCAGGCACTGAAGCCATGGTAGCGGCGATTGGTTTTGTTGGCTCAGGCATGGCACACTACGCTATGGCCATTGGCATGGATACTGCCCAGGGGCGCCCGGGAGACGCTTTGGAATACACGGCAGGCGCAGGTGGAGCAGCTTACTTGCTCAGCCCGGCAGAAGAAGCCCTGGCAATCTTCGAGGGGTCGTACTCTTACGTGACGGATACACCCGATTTTTGGCGCCGCGAATACCAGAGATACCCGGAACACGGTCAGCGTTTTACCGGCGAGCCAGCCTACTTCAAGCACATCATCGAAGCTGCCCAGGCGCTGATGGAAGGCACGAATACAACCGCCAAGGATTATAAGTGGGCGGTGTTTCACCAACCCAATACGAAATTCCCCCAGCGTGTGGCAGCCCAGCTTGGATTCACCAAGGAGCAGATCGCTCCGGGGCTGCTCGTACAGGTGATTGGCAATACCTATGCCGGGGCAGCCTTGATCGGGCTGACCGGCATCCTGGATGTCGCTGAACCAGGGGATAAGATCCTAATGGTCTCTTTCGGTTCTGGGGCTGGCTCGGACGCGTTTGCCATTCGGGTTACTGAGGCGATCGGCGAACGGCGCGACCGCGCTCCAAGGACACAGGAGTACATTGCGCGGCGCACCGAGATTGACTATGGGACGTATGTGCGTTACCGCGGCAAGCTGGCAATGAAATGAAGTCATTGAATATGGGGAGGGCAATCCAATGAGTGAAGTTGTAATCGCCGGTATCGGACAAACTGATGTTGGCGAGCACTATTCCATCTCCCTGCGCGACCTGGCGCTTATGGCTTTGGAAGCAGCCATCCAAGACGCAGGTGGTCTACGACCCGATATCCTATTTGTGGCGAATATGGTGGCACCAGCCGCTTCGCATCAGGCACACCTGGGTGCGCTCATCTCCGATTACGGAGGGCTGGCGGGTATTGAAGCCTCCACGATTGAGGCAGGAGGAGCGTCAGGTGGGGCAGCACTGCGCATGGGCTATTTTTCCATCAAGTCTGGCGAGGCAAAGGTGGCTCTGGTGCTCGGCATCGAGAAAGTAACCGACCAGCTTGGTCCTGGTGCGGAAGCCATACAATCGTTGGGGGAAGATAGTGATTATGAGGCCGTTCAAGGGCTCACCCCAAATGCCCAGGCGGCATTGCTCATGCGCCGTTACATGCACGAATACCACGTTACACATGACGTATTTGCCGGCTTTCCCATCCTGGCACATGCCAATGCGGTCTCCAACCCGCATGCCATGTACCACAACCGGGTGACATTGGAGGCGTACCAACAGGCAGACCCGATCAGCGACCCATTGACACTATTCGATACAGCACCGGTGGCGGATGGTGCGGCGGCATTAATATTGACCCAACCTGACCTGCTGCCTTCAGCCTATACCCAACCCCTGGTACGCATCACCGGCTCCAGCCTGGTCACCGACCGCCTGGCAATCCATGACCGGCCTGACCCCCTGGCTTTTGATGCGGCACGCCGGTCCGTTGAACGGGCATGCCGGCAAGCGGGCATAATCCCAGGGGATGTGGACTTGTTCGAGCTCTATGACTCATATTCCATCGTCGCCGCGCTCTCGCTGGAAGCCACTGGCCTCGCCAAACGCGGTGAAGGTTGGAAGCTGGCTCAGGATGGCAAGCTTAACCGTGATGGCGAGATGCCCATTTCCACATTGGGTGGGCTTAAAGCACGCGGCAACCCAGGCGGTGCAACGGGTGTTTACCAGGCAGTGGAAGCTGCATTACAGTTGCGCGGGCAGGCAGGGGCGAATCAGGTGGAAGGTGCGCGACGGGCAATGATCCAATGTCTGGCAGGACCAGCATCATCTGCCGTTGCCCATATACTGGAGGCAATATGAAAATTGGATTGGTACTCATCATCGCTGAACGGAAAGATCTTAAACGGGCATACAGCTACCAGAAGACGCGTGAGTTCGCTCAGCAGGCAGAAGGATCCGGTTTTGACAGCTTGTGGCTCTATGATCATCTGTTATACCGCCCCGAGGGTGAGCCGACAATTGGAATTTGGGAATGCTGGACATTCCTTTCAGCCCTGGCGGAAGCCACCCAACGTGTGGAGCTTGGAACGCTGGTGGCATGCAATTCCTTCCGCAACCCGGCGCTGCTTGCCAAGATGGCCATCACCCTAGATGAGGTTTCCCAAAGCCGCTTGATCCTGGGGGTTGGAGCAGGCTGGAACGAGCCAGAATATAAGGCCTTTGGTTTACCTTTTGACCACCGGGTGAGTCGTTTTGAGGAAGCGCTGCAGATTATCCGTCCCTTGCTCAAGGAAGGCAGGGTGGACTTTGAGGGCAAATACTACCAGGCGAGGGACTGCGAGATCAGACCATTGGGT
>CAZXPK010000269.1:0-2860 GCA_964642565.1 uncultured Anaerolineaceae bacterium | reverse complement strand
CGTCAAAAAATGAAATACAATCTTTTTAAACAACAAAAGATAGAATAAAAAGAAAAACCCCTCTCCATGCGGAGAAGGGCTAGTTAAGATTACAAGCTGCGGAGAGGGTGGGATTCGAACCCACGGTGGGGACGAACCCCACAACGGTTTTCGAGACCGTCCCATTCAACCACTCTGGCACCTCTCCCATTTGTGGGTTGACAACCTTATCACCCAAAAACCAAGCGACTGCTTCCTGTAAATCCCGAATGATGCAGGAAATGGCTAATTATTGGCCGGCTTTCTGCAACAAAGGTAGCAGGAGCACGGCTTCCATGTTCATTATACCAAACAGTCGTATCTCAATACTTTCCCAGGTGGGGAAATCTTAATCGTCCTCAGCTGAGCCATCGGGCCGATACACTTCAGGCACGAAGGTCTGGTCGGTCAGGGGCGGGCGGAGGTATCCCTTCTCGGACTGGCGTGGAGGCAGAGCGATCGGCTCGGGGGTCAAATCTTGGTAGGGGATCATGCCCAGCAAATGATAGATGCAATTCAGCCGGGCACACAACTTGTTATCCGCATTGACCACATACCAGGGAGCCTGCTTAATATCGGTGTAGGCAAACATCTCATCTTTTGCCTTTGAATATTCCACCCAGCGGGCGCGCGACTGCAGATCCATGGGGCTAAGCTTCCATCGCTTGGTGGGGTCAGCAATGCGGGCCTGGAAACGCAGCTCCTGTTCCTTATTGCTGACCGAGAACCAGTACTTGATCAGGATAATGCCAGAGCGTACCAGCATGCGCTCAAATTCTGGGACCGAGCGCAGGAATTCAGCATGCTCACTCTCGGTACAGAATCCCATCACCCGTTCGACACCGGCGCGGTTATACCAGCTGCGGTCAAATAAAACCATCTCACCCGCGGCAGGCAAGTGGGCGACATAACGTTGAAAGTACCACTGCGTCTTTTCCCGTTCAGTGGGTGCGGGCAGCGCCACCACCCGGCATACACGCGGATTCAGGCTATCGGTAATGCGTTTGATCACGCCGCCTTTGCCAGCCGCATCCCGGCCTTCAAAAATGACAATAACTTTCAGGCTTTTGAAACGCACCCATTCTTGCAGCTTGACCAGCTCAAGCTGAAGGCGGCACAGCTCCTGGGAATAAACTTTTTTATCGATCAGGATACCCTGATCAGCCACGCCGGATGACACAGCCGGTTTACTTTCCATTTCCGGCTGAGCTTCCACCTCATCTGGAATTTTTGTCAATGTAGCTTTATCAGCTTTCGATTTCCCCTTGCCGTTCTTACCCTTGTCTTTCTTTGCCATTCTTCACTCCACTCTGCAGGCTGATGAACTTGTATGAATCCGACTTAGATGCGTATTTCTCCCGAGTTCGTGCTCTTCAGCTTCACGCACCGATCTCAACACTATCACCCCACCGGGGATAAGCCGGTTTATCCATGCCTGCCTTGACGAGCTGCTCCGAGAGGGCGAGAGCGGCGGCTGGCTCACCATGCACCAGGAATACCTGCTTCACCCTGCCCTTCACCCGCAGGGCATATTCCACCAGGAAATCCTGCCCGGCGTGGGCGGATAAACCACCAATCGTGGCTACCTCAGCTTTTACCTCGTATTCCTCTCCGAATATCCTCACCCTCTTTTCCCGGTCCGCCAGCCTTCTGCCCAGTGTGTAGGGCGCCTGCCACGAGACAATCAAGATGGTGTTCTTAGGATTCCCAATGTTGTTGCGCAGGTGGTGAAGGATGCGTCCGGTCTCTGCCATGCCCGAGGCTGAAATGATGATCATCGGGTCCTTGCGGCCATTGAGCGCTTTAGATTCACCCACCGAGCGGGTGTAGACCAGCCGATCAAAGCCCAGGGCGGTGTGGTGTTTATCAGCCTGAATGAAAGCTTTCGTTTGGTCATCGAAGCATTCCGGATGCATCTTGAAGATATCTGAAGCATTGACTGCCAGCGGGCTATCCACATATACCGGCACACCGGGGAGCAGATGACTCTCGAACATCTGATGCAGCGCATAGACGATTTCCTGGGTGCGACCCACTGCAAAAGCCGGGATGATCACCTTACCACCGCGCGTGAGCGTCCGCCCGACCACCTGGCGAAGCTCAGCATATGCCAGCTCAGGGTCTTGGTGCGGTTTATCCCCATAGGTGCATTCCATGACCAGGTAATCCGTCCAATCCGGCAGGATCGGGTCGCGGATCAAGGGCAGCTTGCGCCGGCCGATATCCCCGCTGAACCACAGCCGCAGCTTGCGCCCCTTTTCCTCAATATCCAGCACCACCGCACCCGAACCCAGGATGTGCCCGGCATCCAGGAGGCGCACGTTCACCCCGGGGATAGGCTCGAAAGGCTGATCGTAATCCACCGGGCTAAAATATTGCGCAACCAACCCCGCCTCCAACTGAGTGTACAGGGGCTCAACGAGCGGCTCGCCATTCTTTACCTTGCGCCGGTTGACGAACTCAACGTCTGATTCCTGAATGTGCCCCGAATCGATCAGCATCATGTTGGCCAGGTGAGCCGTAGCCGGGGTGGCGTAGATCGGACCACGGTAACCCTGCTTCACCAGGTTGGGCAGGTTGCCACTGTGGTCAATGTGGGCGTGCGAAAGGATCAGCGCATCGATCCTGCCTGGGTCAAATGGGAAGCTGCGGTTGCGCGCATACGATTCCTGCCGTCTCCCTTGAAAAAAGCCACATTCCAAGAGCAGATTGTGACCGTTGATATTCAGTAAATGCTGAGACCCGGTCACCGTCTGGGCAGCACCGTCAAAATTGATCCGCATAGAGCCTCCCGGGCTGATTCAGCCTCGTATGTAACTACTCACCCATCCCCCCTTGATCC
>CAZXPK010000268.1:0-2874 GCA_964642565.1 uncultured Anaerolineaceae bacterium | reverse complement strand
AAATCAACGGGATCTTTAATACTTTAATTACTTTATGCTTATTCATAGTCGATTCTCCTCTTATTTTTTTGATAAAGGGCAGGAAATCAGGGTGGATATTTTTATGGATCCACCGGACTAGCTTATACCATTGTTATTTATATCGATTATGAAACATTGAGTTGAGAAAACTTAAATGGTCACCTCCTAATTTGCAAGTAGTTCAATTTATATTCACATTATAACATTGGTTTTTATATAGTGAAATTATTATATAGATAAAAACATAAAATGTCAATAGTTAACCTAGAATGAGTTTGTGCAAATCATTACGTTGTGAGATTTTCCAAAAACCATGAATGAGCCTAGTATGCATTCGTGAAGGCTTTTATTATATTAGGAATTTTGAACTATCACGGTGGTTGAGCCTCTGCTTGACATATCCTTTTAGTCGAGGTATGATATTTACTATGTAAAATTCATTTTTGTATTATAAATATGTGGATGGTTTCGATGCCGCGTAAAGCTTTTCTCCAACTTCTCTCAAACCTCCTTTTAACCCATTCCCCTTCGGGTGATGAAGAAGAGATCAACAGCATATTAATTCCACTCTTTAATCAATATTGTGACGAAATCTGGAAGGATGACGCCGATAATATTATTGGGTTGATGCGTGGTAAAGGCACGGGTAAGCCTATCAGGATCCTGGCTCATAAAGACGAAATCGGTGCCATTGTTAAGCGAATCGATCCGGATGGGCGCTTGGTGTTGACAGGATTGGGCGCTTCCAATCCCTGGCGCTACGGAGAGGGGCCGATGGATGTCCTTGTTGAAAATCAGGTATTAATAGGCATATTAAGTGTTGGGGCGAACCACATTTCCGAGGAATCAAAAACGGTCTATGAAGCCAGGTTCAGCAAACCTCTAACTTGGGATATGGTACGCCTGGACCTGAAGCTCTCTAAGGATCAGCTCTCCAAGCTGGGTGTGAAGATAGGCACGCGTGCCGTCGTTAGCCGGACGCGAAAAGGTATGCGTCAGATTGGGGATTTTGTCGCTGGTTGGGGTTTGGATGATAAAGGTGCGGTTGCAATTATGTTGCAGGTGATGGAGGTGCTTAAATCCCAGGGCGCAAGCCTGCCCCAGGATGTCTATTTCGTTGCCAGCGCAGGTGAAGAGATCCGCATCAGTGGGGGCGCATATGCAGCGCGTACGCTGCCAGGTGATGTGTTGATCGCCCTAGAGGTGGCACCTGTAGCAGAAGAGTATGACATCAATAATTCGAACCAGCCGGTTCTAATCTATAAAGACCGCCAGTCGATCTATCATAAACCAACAAGTGACTCGATTTTTCGATTGGCTGAACGACTCGGTTTTGGCTGTCAGGCGGCGGTAGTATCTGCATTTAGCAGCGACGCCAGCTATGCAAATAGTTACGGTTATACCGGCAAAGCTGTATGCCTTTGCTTCCCAACTGAAAACACGCATGGTTATGAAATTGCTAATCTTGAAGCCATGGAAAACACGGTCAAATTATTAGCTGCTTATTTGACCGGAACATCAGCAGAATAACGCTTAAAGTTAAACTCGTAATCCCCATCTTATCTTCGGAGAAGAAGTATGGAAAATTATCAAGATAAACCGCAAGACCCCGGCTTTAGCACATTATCTGTGTGGGCTGGCGAAGACAGCAAAGAATTTTGGGAGCGCTCCACGCAAGTCCCCGTCGTTCATTCTGTTTCATTCGGTTACAAAGATCTGGATGAATGGTATGAGGTGGCGATCCACAATCAACCAGGGCATATCTACAGTCGCAATACCAACCCGACCGTGGACGTCTTTGAGGAAAAAGTACGCCAATTGGAGAGTGCAGAAGCTGCTACCAGCTTTTCAACCGGTATGGCAGCGATCAGCAATACTTTATTTGCACTGCTCTCACCAGGCGACCGGGTGGTTTCAGTAAAGGACACTTACGGTGGCACCAATGAGATCTTTCAAAAATTCCTCCCGCGATTCCACATCGATGTTACCCTGTGTGACACCACCGACCACGAAGCACTGGAAAGAGAGGTAGCTAAAGGTTGCCGGCTTTTATACTTGGAAACCCCCACCAATCCTACTCTTAAAGTCATTGATATTACCCGCCTGGCCAACGCTGGGCATACAGCGGGGGCTATAGTGGTGGTTGACAATACCTTTGCCACCCCGATCAATACTAATCCCCTACAGCTAGGCGCAGATATTGTTCTGCACAGTGGGACGAAATTCCTGGGGGGTCATGCTGATGCTTTAGCAGGTGTGATTTGTGGCTCGAAGAAACTGGTCGAGCAAGTCTTCCGCTACCGTGAGATCACCGGTGCCACACTTCATCCAATGTCTGCCTATATGATGATCCGAGGTCTGAAAACCCTGGCTCTAAGGGTGCAACGTCAAAACGAAAATGCATTGAAGATTGCATACTTCCTTAAAGTGCATCCTTTTGTCAAGAATGTCTTATACCCGGGGTTGCCGTCACATACGGGTCATGAGATCGCCAAGAGGCAGATGCGCGGTTTCGGAGGTGTGCTCAGTTTTATTTTAGACTCTGATTTCGATGCTGTGCGCACATTCTTGCCCCGTCTCCATTACGCCCATATTGCGGCTAATCTTGGGTCAGTTGAGACCATAGCTGGACCACCCCGTACAACCAGCCATGTTGAGGTAACCCCTGAACAGCGCGCTGCCATGGGTATCCCTGAGAGCCTGATCCGTTATTCGGTCGGCATAGAGGATGTGGATACGTTAATTGCAGATCTAACCCAGGCGTTAGATTATACTGCCGCGCGCCATCAGAGCAACTCGTAACATATAATAAGAGACCACTCAATATACCAAAATGGTGGATGCTTATGACAG
>CAZXPK010000267.1:0-2905 GCA_964642565.1 uncultured Anaerolineaceae bacterium | reverse complement strand
TCGGCGTATTGGGGTGGTGGTAATTTTTTCCGGGTCAACCCGGTCGCGTGTGGGATTGAAGGACATAGTGTGATAGGTTAACGATTAGTAATTAGTGTCAGTTCCTGAATTATCAGGATTAGGACTAAATTTTACTCCAATATAGGTTGCTAAAGCTTAAAGAGTATTAATCGCAGTTTCTTCCTGTTTCTTCAGAGGCAAGATAGTTTCCGTGCCTGTCTGGAGGGTGGGTGTAAAATAGGCTCGAGGCTCTACTTTTGAATTAGTCAGGAGATTTTTGAACCTATCTTTTCGCAAGGAGGGGTTTATGAGATTATTACGCCTCATCCTGTTCTTTATTGCCACGCATCTCATCTATCTGGGAGTGGCTCTCCTCGGTTGGGGGTTGGGTGATTTGGACGGATTCTTCTCCTCTGCCCCTCGCCTGGGGTATGCTGTAGTTGTTGGTTTGTTTAGCCTGGCCGTAGGCCTCCAGGCGTACGGTTCTACAGAGGGCATCCGTGGTGGTAAGGGGGAGGAGGGTAAATTCGTTTTTAGGCAGAGGCTCGTTCGCATCGGGCTGGTATTCTCCTTGTATGTAGCACTCTTTTTCATCCCTTTGCTTGACCACCGCGGGATTGGTGTATTCGGTGAGTTAGGTATTATTCGCTGGTTGGGTGTTGTTTTATCTGCTTTCGGCTTTACCCTGGTCTTTTGGTCGGGGTTGGCCCTTGGAAGGCAATACAGTGCAGATGTGACCATCCAGAATGGTCATCATTTGATCACGGATAGCATCTACCGTTACATCCGCCACCCACGCTACCTGGGAGTGATCGCCTTGTCAATCGGGGTATCCTGTATCTTTCGATCTTGGATTGGCTTGGTCGCAAGCCTATTTTTCATGGTCATCCTGCTTTACCGGATTAAAGATGAGGAGATACTAATGCACACAGAATTTGGTGGGGAATGGGAAGCTTATTGCACGCGCTCGTGGCGTTTGATCCCAAATCTCTATTGACCGATCATGGTTCGTATATGAAAACTGGGAGGTACTGTGAAACGTAAAACCATTTTAATCTTGGGTGGGTATGGCAATACCGGTAGACCATTGGCGCGTTTACTTTTACAGGAATCTGACGCACAGCTAGTGTTGGCAGGTCGAAACCTCGAAAAAGCTAAGACGCTCACCGGAGAGTTAAACCTGGCTTTTAAAGGAAACAGGGTGAGTGCAGCATGCGTGGATGCCTCCGATCTTGTCAGTCTGAGACAGGCATTCGTTGGGATCGATTTTGTGGTAGTGGCTTCTTCCACCACTCAATACACGCGCCAGATTGCCGCTGCCGCTTTGGAGGCCAAGGTTGGCTATCTTGATATTCAATATTCGACTTCAAAAATCGCACTGCTCAAGTCTATGGCAGACTTAATAGAACGCGCCGGTTGTTGTTTTATTACTGATGGCGGTTTTCACCCTGGATTGCCGGCATTTATGGTTCGCTATGTTGCCCAGTACTTTGACCACCTGGAAATCGCCAGAGTGGGCAGTGTGATCAAGGAGGACTGGAAAAGCCTCGAAGTTGAACCTTCCACGGTAAACGAATTAATAGAACTAATAAATGAGTATGAGATGCTGATCTTCACAGGTGGGCAGTGGAAGAAAGTGAGTATGTTTAGCATGTCAGATTTCATACGTATGGACTTCGGTGAAGTATTTAAGAAGCAGTACTGCGCCCCGATGATGCTGGAAGAGATGCGTGAACTTCCGGATTTATATCCTTCTTTGAAGGAGACCGGTTTTTATGTGGGCAGCTTCAATTGGTTTGTGGATTGGGTCATCCTGCCATTAGCCATGATCGCCATGAAGCTTTGGCCTCACGCCGCCCTTAGGCCGATGGGTAGGTGGATGCATTGGGGATTAAAGGCATTTTCTAGGCCACCCTATGGTACGATGTTAAAAGTGGAGGCTAAGGGTGAGAAAGATGGTCAACCCAAGGTGACGCAGGTTGTTATCTCTCATCCAGATGGGTATCTTTTCACCGCCATCCCAGTGGCAGCTTGTCTGTTGCAATACCTGGACGGGTCAATCGATAAGCCGGGTTTGTGGTTGCAGGCGCACATTATTGAGCCGACCCGTTTTATGCGCGACATGCAACGCATGGGGATCATGGTTCAAACGGTCGGAGGAGGCAAGGATGAAATGGAGCCGCAGTGAGATTGACCACCTGTCGCCCATCCTGGAGCAGGTGTCTTCAGATTTAGCGCCAGTGGATGGCAAGCAGATCCTTGTGCTATGCAGTGCCACAGGTGAGGTGGCTTTTTGGCTGGGTGAGATGATGGAACAGGGTAAAGTGACAGGTTTGGAGCTTGATCGAGAGTCCCTTGATATATCCCGCCGTGCAGCCCACGAGATGGGGCTGGAGTCAATGGTCGAGTTTCAGATGGCAGAGAAGCAGCGCATTCCCCTACCCGATTCGAGCTTTGATGGTCTAGTGAGCGAATTCATCGTTTACCCCACCATCACACCGACCGAAATTGGGCAACCCGAGATGGCCCGCGTGCTGGCACCCGGTGGGAAGATGATCCTGACCGACGTGATCGTATCCAGACCACTGCCCCAAGAGGTCCGTGATGAGCTTCAAGCCATCGGGCTGGATTATCTTTGTGAGGGCACCCGGGAAGACTTTCAAAGCTGGATGACTGGAGCAGGATTGGTCAATGTCGAAGTCCTCGACCTGACGCCCACCGTCCGAAAGGTTTGGGAGGATCGACGCGCAGCTGATCGAACCGCTGCACATCAGACTGGGTATTCATATCTCCTGGATAGCCCCCTTTATGGATTGGGTGAGGCGATATTTTACATCTATGTGCGCGGAGAGAAGCCAAAACCCCACCTATAGGGTAAAATGCACTGGATAAATGCTCGGTAGAA
>CAZXPK010000266.1:0-2955 GCA_964642565.1 uncultured Anaerolineaceae bacterium | reverse complement strand
AGACAATGACACTCACTGGCTGAAGGAAATTGTTAATTGAGCTTTAAGGTTGTGAAATCAGCCTGAGTTCAAAATCGATGTATACTTTTGAACGATTGTAAGAGGATATTGAAAGCTAGGATTACATCATGTCTCCCTCCCATGACATCAATGACCGTGAGCGTTTCAGCCAGTGGTCAGAGACTTATGACCGTTCTTTCATGCAGTGGTTGCTCTTCGACCGTGTTCACCGGGGAGTCTTGGCTCGCCTCCCTGCTGGTTTCACTCCCTCCCGAATATTGGATATTGGTTGTGGCACCGGCCGCTTGCTATGCCGGATGCAGGCTCGCTGGCCGTTAGCTGGCCTGGTAGGTGTTGACCTTTCGGAAGGCATGGTCGCCCACGCGCGCCAGCAGATCCCCCGCGCGCAGATCTACCTGGCACCAGCCGAGCACCTGCCTTTGGAGAATGCCTCGGTTGACCTGGTTACCAGCACCGTTTCCTTCCATCATTGGACTGACCAGGTTCAGGGGGTGTGCGAGGCTGCCCGTGTGTTGCGCCAAGGCGGGTTATTTGTCCTGGCAGATATGACCTTCCCTTGGCATGGGCATCCCCTATCCCGGGCGCAAGTCCGGGCTGCATTCATAAGCGCTGGTCTTTCTATCCGCTCACAGACGATCCCTGTGCCCTTCTTTACGTTTACTGTCGGGGAAAAGACCTAGCCTTTCTCTCATGGCTATCCAATTTCCAGACAAATGAAAAATAACCAGTGGAGTTTTTCTGCCCTTCAAGAAGGTCTGCAAATCAAGGTATATCGAGAATCGTAAGGGACATATGCTATACTTGGATTCCCTTAGGAGAATCAAAATATCATCTAGTCGGAGGTAATCTAATGACTGGTTTCGTAGGCGATATTGAAAAACTGACCGAAAAGAACAAATATTTCCGCCAGGTATTGTTCACTGGCAAGTATGCCCAGCTGGTTCTCATGTGCCTGCAGCCCGGTGAGGAAATCGGCAATGAGGTCCACCACACTGTGGACCAGTTCTTCCGCATCGAAGAAGGCGAAGCGAAATTCGTCTTCAACGGCAAGGAGGAACATGTGGTTCACGCAGGTGATGCGGTGATCGTGCCCGCAGGTACCTACCATAACGTGATCAACACTTCATCCAAAGAGCTGCTCAAGCTTTACACCGTCTACTCTCCACCCAACCACCCAGATGGCACGCTGCATAAGACCAAGGCAGAAGCTGAAGCCGCTGAAGCTGCTCACCATCATTAGACTCGTGATCTATTGATCCACCGGCCTCCCGCAGTTATAGTTGCTGCGGGAGGTTGATATCTCGTTTCATCTGCAATGAGGAGAAATCCATGCGTCGAGGCTATGTCTTGCTCGTCATATTATTGATAAGCTCACTGGCATGCGGCTTTATCAGCACTGCCACGCCGGTTCCCACAGCCACCAGCCAGCCAAACCAGGCTATCTCCACCAAAGTGCCCACAGACACCCCTGGTGCAGAACCTGCCGGTACTCAGACCCCCGTTGCTGAAGTTACTGCTGTCCCCACCCAGGAAGAATCGACCAAGACGCCCTACCCCACCTCAGTGCTGGACACTCAATTGACTACCGAGATCGACCTGATCCAGTCCCAGGTGATCGAAGAGCGTGGTCTTCAACCCAAGCATCCCGTGCCAGTCGTCCTGCTTTCCACCGATCAGCTGCGTCAAAATGTTATCAACGACTTCGAGGTAAACTACACTGATGAAGAAATCTCCGATGAAGTCTTGGAGTATGTCATCATGGGGCTACTCGACCCCGGTTTTGACTTGCGTACCTTGGATATCAATTTACAAAGTGAACAGATAGCTGGCTATTATGATCCTGAAACGGCCGAGATGTTTGTCGTTCAGGGTCAGGGTTTTCAAGGATCAGAGCGCATGACTTACTCCCACGAATATACACATGTCCTTCAAGATCAAAACTATGATTTAGAGCACGGGTTGAACTTCAACGATGATGCCTGTGAAACTGATTCCGAGCGCTGCGCTGCCATTCAAGCGCTGATAGAGGGAGACGCCACCTTGTCTGCGTATATCTGGGAAACATATTATGCTACCGCCCAAGACAAGCAGCAAATTGATGATTTTAACAACTCATTGAAAACCCCGATCTATGATAGTGCCCCGGCGTTTATCAAGGATGGTCTCCTCTTTCCCTACAACCAGGGGGCCACTTTCGTCGTTGATCTATTCGAACAAGGGGGCTGGTCGGCCGTCGACGAAGTATATAAAAATCCCCCCGTTTCCACCGAGCAAATCCTGCATCCTTCGCTTTACCCCTCCGATACCCCCATCCCGGTGGATCTGCCTGATCTAATTTCAGGCCTGGGAGCTGGCTGGCGTGAAGTCACGCGCAACCAGATGGGTGAGTGGTCTACCTACTTGATCCTGGCGCGCGGGGTTAATTCAAGCGCCCGCCTGGACGATGCGACCGCCCAGGCAGCCGCGGCTGGTTGGGGAGGCGACGAGTACTCAGTGCTCCATAACGATTCAACAAACTCAACTGCTTTCGTGATGAAGACCGTTTGGGATACCACCAAGGACGCCACAGAGTTTGCCACTGATTTTGAGAAGTATGCGAACACTCGCTTTGGGGTATCCGCCACCCAGCAGGGAGCTACTCGCACCTGGAGTTATTCAGGCGGCTACAGCTCTTTATATCTCTCGGGTAACACAACGATTTGGATCATCACCCCCGATTCCACCACTGCCCAAACCATCACGGGATTGGTCCAGCCTTAGCCTGCGTTTATCGAAGCCAGCCGGACCACCTATCCGACCAGCGTTTTTCCACCAGGCGGGTGTCTTCCTCAGACATCCGCCTGGTTGCATCTTCGAACGATATCGGGTTGCCCATCACTGGCATCGAATAATTATCTCCCTCGTAATTGATCAGCGACTCATTCGAGCGCATCT
>CAZXPK010000265.1:0-2960 GCA_964642565.1 uncultured Anaerolineaceae bacterium | reverse complement strand
GGGGCGGTGCTGCCGAGATCTAGATCGGCGTCCTGCAGGCTTTGATAGTTGTCAGGTGTGTAGCTGTCCAATGGGCTGCCGCCTGAGCCGCTGCCATCCGGATTGAGGCTGAAAACCGTATCTCCCCACAGGAAATTGGCAGGCTGAAAGGTACCGTTGCCGGTTGACATCAATATCCGGTCATGATACGGGTCGTAGACCACGCCCGGTCGTGCCCAAATCGCGGCTGTAGTATTGGGATAGCAATCTGATCCCGTTGTGATCCGAGAGTCCACAAAGTGCACCGTCTGGCTGCTGCAAAGCGTGTTGAAGATCTTCTGAGTGCCATCCGATAGGTTGATGGCTGTGATGTGCCCTTGATAGTTACCCTGGTCGCCAGGATACCCCGCATGAGCAACGTATAGATAACTGGTCCCATTTGAGGCTGTGGCGACGCTGAGCGCGGAGGATCCTTTTTCGTCATACCCTTTCAAGGTGGTCAATTCCAGCCAACCGCCTGTCAGAATCTCCGTTCCATCTCCTACCGAGTATTTATGCACATAACCATCCAACCCGTAGCTGTAGACAAACATCCGGTTCGGATCGATGGCTGGAGAGGAAGTGGTGTAGCAGAGCTCATTGCGGGATTGATTGTTATTGATCAGGCATCCGGCAGCTCCGTATTGCTTCGACCATATCAGCGTTCCGGTGTGGGCGTCCAATGCTGCGATACGCGCGTCACGCGTGGTCACAAAAATAAGATCGCGTAACCCGCTGGATGTGTTCACATTCGATAGGTACACTGGCGCACCATCTGCGATGCCAGGCAGGGAGACTTGGAAGAGCATTTGCAGCTGTCCGATGCTGCTCACGGATATCCTGTTTTCGAGCTGGTTGCTGCCGCTGTGCGACGCATCACCGTTAAATTGCAGCCAGTTATACGAAGAGGACTCGGTTATAAACGGCAGGTAATACAGCCTGGGGGGCAAGACACCCGCCATGGTTTGTTGAATGGGTGGCAAGCCGAGTGCGAGGATTGCTATAAATAATCCTACCAACGTTAAATTAATCCAGAAAACTAACCGTTGAATAGTTGTGTTTTTCATTCTTATCCCTCCACTAAAGTCAATTATAACAAAGAGGATAATAATTGTAATGTTAGTGTTTCTTCATAAAACGCGGAATTTTAAGTCGGATGCAGCCTGGATGCGTAGTGATCATTGAAATTACCGGGGTTTTGACTTTCTCTTGAATAATTCCCCATCTTAGTCAAGGTTCGAGCTTATCATTGCGCTCACCTTACAAGCGGCTGAACAAAAAAGTGAATAATGCTGCAATCTGTGTGATATTAAAATCACAGATGTAAAACCAATATTGACGTGTTTTTTCAATTGAATGGAACGATTCCATAAAACAAAGGTGTAGTGTCCACCGACCGATCTGAGGGTACCATGAACAGTATCAAGTCATTTGGGGTTATTATGACAATCTGCCTTTTCCTGGTTTATACTATAATTTGTTATATATATCTTATCTGATTACAGCCTTCTGCCCAAATTCCTAATGGTGATTAGTATCTCGAGTTCATAAGCTGTTTAGCTGTTAATTTATTGCTGATTACATAATTGGGCGATAGTTTATGTAAATGATGAAAGGTAGGGACAAATGCAACTAATTCATCCAATATATCTCGATGTTCCGATGCTTGTATCGTTCGCAGCCGCAATCCAAGGCGGTGTATCTCTAGAGTCAGAAGTAACTCAGGAAAAAGAGGCGAACAAATCTGGCTCAGCAAAAGTGGCTGCCAAATTTGGCTTAAGCAATTTGTTTAGCAACCTGTTCGACGTCGGGGCAGAGGCAGATATAACAGGGTTAGCTTCTGGAAGAAACCAAGAAACTCGCCATGAACTTAGATCGCACACGGAGGCGTCTATTGCGATTCTCCTATATGATGAGCTTCGCAGAAACAAAGGATACCTTACTCAGCCGGAGGATGCTGCGGTGTTATCAAAAGTCAATCCAGGTACATTAGTTGAAGTTGCTGGCATTCTTGAGAAGAATGCTGTTGACGCAGTGATTGACTATATTGACGCAGTTAACATTCTCTCCGGCCTCGCAGGTCCAGAACAGGCAGCGACGCCAGCAGTTACAAAGCAAGCGTCCAGCAAACAGGCAGGCAAAAAACTCAGCAGTCATTCTACTCTGGAGAAAATAAAAGGGACTTTAGACAAAGACCGTAAACGAACACCCATATCAAATGTAATCTTGCGATGCACAGAACCTCCGGGGGTTACCGTCATAGTCACATTACGCACCGCTAATCTAAGAGATTTGACTCTTTCGGAGTTACACAAAAATAATGTCCGAGTAGTTGGCAAAGTCACTCGCACCGTAATAGAAGGTCAATCCATGAGTGCTTTTGAGAATTATGGGATGTCATTGCTTAAACCTGAAATGTTGAAAAAACTCTTCGATGAACTTGCTGCTTCAAAGGATGTTGTAGCAGAATTTAGCGAAGTGCAGATTAAAGGGCCAGCGGTACAGGTTCTCCCGCTTATGATTTTTGTTTGACTCGGAAAGCCTCTACATAGGATCCAGCCGACTCGTTGTATTCGCACCGCTCGCTTTTGGATGGCCGCAGAACATGTCTAGGTATAAGTGCTTGGACTCTAGTCATGGACCTCGTATTACGGAATAAAGACCCTCTTTCACCTTCGAGGCATTACTAAACCTAAAAGAATATTAAATTGTATATCCTGCAATACCTACTCACTTATCTCGGGTACTAGATCCGATAGCAAGGCAGTAATCTTCAGCTTGGGGATTTTCTCGGTTAAAAGATGATTCAAATGGTCATTCACTGAGTGAGGAGGCGGATAAAAACAATCACGTTTTACCCACAGATGTAAAACCAAAGTCGATGTTATATTTCAACTGAATGGGACGTTCATGCAAAACCAATATGGAGTGCCTGTCGAACA
>CAZXPK010000264.1:0-2984 GCA_964642565.1 uncultured Anaerolineaceae bacterium | reverse complement strand
TTACCCTGAAGGTTGCATGTTTCAGTCCATCCTAATCAGATGGTCAGACTACTAGCATATTATCCATCTCACTGAAGAAGTCGCAGGTTCGAGTCCCGCCAGGTCCACAAAATTTTATGCACTTTCTCACAAAAACCTGCTTATAGTCTATTTTTTTAGTTGTTTTCGGTTGTTCTGAGGGGTCACCGCTTATTTCTGTGTTTGTTACCCAGTTTTTTTATGTGAAATATTGCAAGTACAAATTTCAAGATCGTAAACTTATCTGTAAATCTTCAAGCTTGAAAGATTGAACCTTGTGAATCAAGTTTACCAACTCTCAGGTCTACTACCGCGTCTAAACCCATGTCGAAATCTTACGGAAAAACTCTTGACTTTGCCTTTTGTTAATGCTATCATAATGTGAGCGTTTACAACAAATAGAAATTTTTATCTTAGCAGAAATTTCGGTTTTTTCCCATTTATTGGCTTAATAGGGTTCAATAATACCTTCCGGGCTCTAGAAATCACATGTGTTTTACTGTTTCAGAGCCAAAAGACATCAAAAAACAAAATATCATGTAAACGTTCACATATATGATGGAGAAAAATAATACTTCCAAAGTCACAATCATTGATGTAGCTGCTGAAGCAAACGTTTCATATGGAACAGTCTCGCGTGTAGTTAATAATGATATTCATGTAAAACCAGAAACGCGGGATCGTGTCCAAAAAACGATGCGGCGCCTAGGTTATGTCGCTAACCGTCAAGCACGCAGCCTAGCAGGGGGTAAAACGAACAGTATTGGGGTACTCGTACCAGATCTGGGCACTGGCTATATTGGAGAAATTATACGCGGTATCGATGCTGAATTGGGATTGAAAGACCTTGATCTCATTTTATATACAACTCATCGCACAGCCAGCAAGGAGGCAAATTACGTAGCAAATCTGGCCAAGGGGATGGTGGATGGCCTGCTGCTTGTTCTGCCTCGTAGCCCGGCTGATTTCATCGGTATATTAACTGAAGGTAGTTTCCCATTTGTCCTTATCGACCACCAGGGAATTGGTCCGGATTGCCCTGCGGTGGGTGCCGCGAATTGGCAAGGAGGTTTTACTGCAACTGAATATCTGATTAAGCTTGGACATCAACGAATCGGTTTCATCACCGGCTGGATGGACCTCGGTTGTGCTCTGGATCGTCTTGATGGTTATCGTTCGGCTCTTCGGACAAATCATATCCCGGAAGGAACGGAATTAATTTATGAAGGTACTTTTTTCCAACCTGATGGTTTTACTGGAGCCTCCACTCTTCTTGATCTACAAAATCCCCCATCTGCTATTTTTGCTTCCAATGACGTAATGGCAATGGGTGTCATGGATGCAGTCCGTCACAAGGGTCTGCGAGTACCGGATGATGTTTCAGTGATAGGGTTCGACGATATTCCCCAAGCATCTTTGATTCGTCCTGCCCTGACCACGATCAGACAACCGTTGGAGAAAATGGGACGGGTTGCTACGCAATTGTTGCTTGAATTATTGGCCCAACCACAAAAAAAGATTGGGCGAATCGAATTGCCAACCGAACTAATCGTACGTGATTCATGTCAGCCTCCACGGGTGAGTGGATAAGTAATATATAGAAACCAGGAGGTATCTATCATGAAGGGAGGTAGCATCATTGATCCAGACAACATATTTGGATGTTAGGTCCATTACTTTACGCCTGCAGAGAAAATTCAATGTGTCAAGGCAGAAAGGCACAATGAAACCAAATTCCTGAGGTATCTAATAGATGAATAGACTTGACGCAATAAAAAATCGTACAGAAAAACTCTCAAATTCATGGACCAAAAAGCTGGCCAGAATTTTAAAGTTTCGCGAAATGAATGTGACTATCGCGTTTCTGATTCTATGTCTGTTCTTCTATTGGCAAAGTCCGGAAGTCTTTCTAAAACCTGCGAACCTGGCAGTCATCATGCGTTTCGTGGCCACCTTCGGTCTATTAGCCATAGGGGAGTTATTTGTCATTATTACCGGAGGTATCGACCTATCTGTGGGATCGATGACCGCCCTTACGGGTGTGATAGTCGCGACGTTGATGGTTAAAGGGGTTGGTTCGATCCCGGCTTTAAGCATTCCGCTTTCTATCATCATTGTCATTATCCTGGCAGGTCTCGTAGGTCTCTGGCATGGTTTCAGTGTCACGAAAATGAATATCCCGCCTTTTATCATTACATTAGGCACCTGGCTCATGGCACGAGGTTTAGCAGCCTACATTACCAGAGGCTATCCAATTGTCTTTGAGTCGGACTTTCCTTTCCTCAGTCTTGGACAGGGTGAGATATTTCTGATTCCAATCATGTTCATCATCCTCATAGTTTTAGCCCTGATCAGCACCGTCATGTTGAATTCGACAACCCTAGGGCGGCACATATACGCCATTGGGGGAAACATAGAGGCAGCACGGGTATCCGGGGTTCGTGTCAATCATGTACGCATATTTAGCTACATCACAAGTAGCGTTTTAGCCTGCCTTGTGGGGATAATACTGGCATCTCGATTAGGACAGGGTACACCTACCGTAGGTACAGCTTACGAGTTATGGGCTATTGCTGCTGCGGTAATTGGGGGCACCAGTCTCTTCGGAGGCGAGGGATCTGTCATGGGTGTAATCTTAGGGGCCGCAATCATGGGCGTCATGATCAACGGGATGGTGCTTCTCAATATATCATCCTACTTGCAAAATGTGATTCTCGGAATTGTGCTGGTGATCGCGGTTACCTACGACACGCTACGAAGAAAAAGTAGCAAGTAGCGAGGGAGCGGAGCCATGACAGCAACGCCAATTGTAAAGATGGTAAATATCCGCAAGAGCTTTGGAGCAGTACAGGCTCTGCGAAGTGTAGCCCTGACGCTAAATCAAGGAGAAGTATTAGGGCTTGTCGGGGATAATGCGGCTGGTAAATCCACCCTGATGAAGGTCCTCAGCGGGGCTTACATCCCAG
>CAZXPK010000263.1:0-3005 GCA_964642565.1 uncultured Anaerolineaceae bacterium | reverse complement strand
ACGCTTGAAATCAACGTGTCCAAAATTGGAGCTATTTAACGAAAGAGTCATCACTGGCGTGATTACCCACCAGATGAAATTGCTCCGGGTCGATAATATGGATTTTCTGGCTCAAAATCTCGAAGCTCATATAACTGTCAGGAAAAAATCAGCGTTATAGAAGGATTTGATCTTCATTCCATGTACTTTGGTGAGGAGGTGCATGTTGCTGCGTCCTTTCCTAATTAAATCGAGTTTAATCACAGGGTTTATCATCCTGTGTTTGATCACTTCTGGGATTGCCATGGCGGTGATGGCTCCTTTTCGACCTGGTAACATTTTCTTCACCATTCAAAATTTTTCTGAAAAGCAGGTTTTGATCATATATAGCGATCCAATTAATCGATCAAGCTACACGCTTGATCTATTTGAACGTCGGATCATCGACTTAAGTAATGTCCAGGGAACGAAACATGAGTTCATCGCCTTGGAATATCTAGACGATGCACTAGATCAAGCTACTTCGGAAATCTCGTCGGTACCGCAGGATCAGATTGAAAACCTCAGGATAAGATTACTCTATCTGGCTCAACAAACTGAAGAGAAATTAAGGTTGTTGACTGTCGTGCCAAACGAAAATCAAAAAATCTACCTTGCATTTACTACCAAGATTCAAACACTCATACTTATGGCAGGCGCACCGGGGGTGATGAACAGTGAGCTGAGTCGCATTTCTGGAATCACGATAGGGAATCAGGGAAAGCAGGATGGTCCAATGGCAGTCGTGATGGTCGCCGGAGGGTTGATCCCATTTCCAGCAGGCAGCCAGGGAGCAGTGCATGCTTTTTATCCCTTGATCGGACAGCACGCCATATTATTGTGTAACACATGCCATAATGCCGGAATATATCTTGGTACTCCGAATACCTGTACCTTATGTCACCTTCAGAAAATCCCGAGCCCCCATTACGATGGCGATTGTACCGCTTGCCATACATCCATATCTTGGGATGATATTCATTTTGATCATGAAGGCAGTGGAACAACTGATTGCTTATCCTGTCATGAGGACAAAATTCCTGCTGACCATTTTTCTGGCCAATGTTCCACCTGTCATGATACTCAAGCGTGGTATATTGTGACATTTAATCACACAGCAGCAGGAGCACTAGATTGCAGTACCTGCCACTCCAAGGATACTCCCAGGGGCCACTATACCGGTGAGTGCTCAAATTGCCATAACACAATCGCTTGGGGTTTCGTCCAATTTGATCACAGTGGGAAAACAAATTGTGGTTCCTGCCATTCGAATGATGCACCCGCAAATCATTTTAGCGGTCAGTGTTCAACCTGCCATTCGACCGATAGCTGGAGTGGTGCATCACAAGCCCATGAAGGGTTGACGGAATGCATTTCCTGCCATTCAGACGATGCTCTGTCGCCACACTACTCAGGACAATGCTCAAACTGCCATAGTCCCGCAGTAGGTTGGAGAAACTACAGCTTCAGCCATGCAGGATACACCGATTGCAGCTCGTGTCATGCAGCTGATGCACCAGCAAAGCATTACAGTGGGCAGTGCTCACAATGTCATTCCACAAACGGTTGGGCAAGTGGTGGTTTTGACCACAACGGTCAAACGAATTGCAGCTCATGTCATAGTGATGACACTCCATCGGGACATTATCCTGGGCAATGCTCGAATTGCCATAATCCGAATCTGGGATGGGCGAAGGCAACCTTCAGCCATGCAAGTTTTACGGATTGTAGATCCTGCCACACAAGTGATGCTCCTTCCAACCATTATCCAGAGCAATGTTCAAATTGCCATGATCCTGCCAGTGGATGGGCGAATCCACATATTAACCATAGTGCTCTTACCGATTGCATCTCCTGCCATTCGGGCGATGCGCCGGCCAATCACTATCCAGGTCAATGTTCTAACTGCCACATTACCAGTGGATGGTCGGGAGCAGTCTTTAATCATACCGGTTATACAGATTGCGGTTCCTGCCATTCAGGTGACACTCCTCCCAGTCACTATCCCGGTCAATGTTCCTATTGTCACACTACTAATGGATGGTCAGGGGCAGTCTTCAATCATAATGGCTATACAGATTGCAGTTCCTGCCATTCAAGTACCGCTCCTCCCAGTCACTATCCCGGTCAATGTTCCAATTGCCACACTACTAACGGATGGTCAGGGGCAGTCTTCAATCATAATAACTATACAGATTGCACTTCATGCCATTCTGTTGGTGCACCTCCTGGTCACTATCCCAGTCAATGTTCAAACTGCCATAATACCAATGGGTGGTCGGGAGCCATCTTTACCCACAATGGATATACAGATTGCAGTTCGTGCCATTCAGGTGACACTCCTCCCAGTCACTACCCATATCAGTGCTCAACCTGTCATATTACGGATACCTGGTCGAACGGTTATTTTAACCACACAAGCATCACGGACTGTATTTCTTGCCATCTAAAAGATCGGCCGCATGACCATGATGCAGGTCAATGCTCAAACTGCCATAGCCCACAACATTGGGATGATGAGGCTCCAATTATTATACAAAATGGGGTGTTGCAAGCTGTGAACTGTTCGACTTGTCACATCGCCACCGAAACTTTGTCACCCCTGAAGGAGGTTACAGGATAATATGAGCATAAAAGATTGGTTAAGTGCTGCAGACACCAGAAGGCAGGTGATTGTTCAAGGACAGGTCGTACCTGATCCAAGTAGGTGTGTACAGTGTGGTGTTTGCACATTCCATTGTCCGATTGGGATAGACATCAGGCGCCATGCGTGGGTCGGTGCACCGATCAAAGATAGCCGCTGCCTGACGTGCGGTGAATGTGTAGCTCGCTGTCCGCGTGGGGTCTTAAGATTCGAACGGTCAAACTTGTTCAAAAACTAACAGTTTCTCCGCCCGGTTGATCATTTTACTCTGGGTGGAGAAGGGTTTTGATAATAGATTTGTTTTTAATCACTTAGTAGTCAGTCACGTTGATATGGATGGATA
>CAZXPK010000262.1:0-3013 GCA_964642565.1 uncultured Anaerolineaceae bacterium | reverse complement strand
GCGTTCATCCCGGTTGCGATCCTGATGATTTACAATGCCCTGTGCTTTGGCAATCCTTTTACGATTGGATACGAACACCTGGCCAATCAGTTTCAGGAATCAATGTCGCAGGGTTTCCTGGGGATCGGCTTGCCTCGACTCGAAGTTCTTTTCTACTTGACTTTCCATCCGGCGCATGGGCTGTTCTGGCAATCTCCCGTGCTCCTGATGGCCGTGGTTGGGTTTTTCTTCCTCTGGCGAGATAAACGTTATCGCCTCGAAGGGATCATTGTCCTGATTGCATTCATTTCTTATCTCCTGATCAACGCAGGTTATTATCTGTGGTGGGGCGGCGCTTCATTTGGTCCTCGTCATCTCATCCCGATGCTATTATTCCTCTCAATCCCATTAGTCCTGATTCCCCGGCGTCTTATTCCATTGGTGGTCATTCTGGCTGTGATTTCCATCGGACAAATGTTCATTCCTCTCGCTGGAACGACGTTAGTGCCGGATAGCTATTTTTTCCAAAACGAACACCTGAAATTCTTTGGATATTCATCTATCTATAGTTTTTCATGGCAACAGCTGCTGAATGGTTACTTTGCTTATAACCTCGGGGGTGCGCTGCTTGGATTAAAAAAGTGGATGATCTTTCTACCCAATGTGTTAGCAATTCTGGTAACCACGGGTATTTTTATGGCGAGGGAAAAACGCCAACCTCAAAACGGTTTACCCCAGGTAAGTCAATCCCCCGTACGGTGATCATTACCGATTCTGCCTGCATCATGGCATTCTTTCCCACCAGGTTGGATCACAATCCATAAAACCAAGTGGGACGACTCGCTTTATACTCTCCAGGTAAAAAGATTCGCTCGAAATCCCGGCAAATTCCATATAGTTCTTAATCCGCGCTGGGACTTGGCTACAGTTCTTCGAAGACGAATATCCCGCTGGGTAGTTGCCAGAATATCCATTCATGGTTGACCAGTCCAGTTCCTGGGTTAATAGCATGGTGTCGATTTCCTTCGCCCAGAATGGTTCCTGAGGGTTCTCAGCCACAAACAGGACTGGATTTGCCGGAACTATCGCTGGGATTTGCTGAGCCAGGTCGATCAGACGAGACTGGCCGTCTGCTTTACCGTAGGTAGCGTGGGTATAGAATACCGATTCCGCCACCAAAAGCCCGGCAACCAGGTAAGCAGCTGCCTGCATCCACCGGAGTCGTTGGGTAAATCGCAATATGAACCCGTCGACCACCCAGGCAATGAAAAGCGAAAGCGGCCACATTACCACCAGCATGATGCGTGTTACAGCCCGGATACTACTCATGCCTGGGAGCCGCCAGACTAGCGCGTAAAGAGAGTATCCATGAACCTCCAGTGTGAGTGCCATCAGCATGAGTGCGGCGCCAAAATGTAGCCATGCCAGCCTGCGGTTTTCGGTATGAAATCGCCCCACAATGCCAGTCAGTACTAGTGTGAGGACCGCCAGGCCTGGAAACAGCTGGTGTTCCCAGCGCAGGGGTATTTTTGAAAAAATGCTCGCCGATGACCTCCACAACTGTGAATTATCTGCCAGGAGATAGCTTTGAATCCTGGGGAGCATGCTGAAAACCTCTGACCAGCTCCTGGAAAAACCATAAATCCGGGAGGCGCGATAATAAGGCAAAATCAGGATTGCAAAGCCAAAGCTAAGAACAGCCAGTGCAATCACCACCAATATACGCCCCGTGAGGTGAGCCTGAGACCAGGATTCGATCAGGCGTCTTGGCCAGACAATCAGCCGCTTCAAGAACGTTTGCGAAGGAATAAAGAACGGCAGCAATATAACAAGAACGACTAGCAGGAGCAACAGGAAGATTCCCACATAAATGGTCAGGTAAAATTGCCACACTAGCCAGGCGCCCAGTGAGATCAGCGTCCGCAACCGAGGCACTCGGTAGAACTGCCAGAGTGAAAAACAGGCCAGTGGGATGCAAAACCGGTAAAGCAGCTGGGCATGATTCTCCTGAGCTAACAAGGGGAGACCAAACGCGAAGAAGAATGCCCCAATTCCTACTGCCAGGGGGTTGAGTTTTAAGCGCCACAGGACATAGCTTGCCGCAGTATAGTTAAATAAGAAACCCAGGATATACCAGCCCTGGAAGGCAGATTCCCTATCGAGGCCAGCTAATCTGAATAGTGCATAGAACGGTGCTGATCCCAAAAGGTTGTCACCAAACGCAATGGTCTGCTGGAACGGGTAAAAAAAAGGCGCATTCCAGTAATCCCTGGTTAATCCTGTCACCCAACGAAAAAAATGCTCTAGGACGTAGTTGTTGAACCGGGCATCGCCCAGATCACCCGGAACGAGCGCTAGGTGGGCACCTAAGGGTCGCAGAACGACCAGCCACATCCCCAAGATCAAGAGCAGCCATACCGGTGCCTGGTCAATAACTCTCCTGAGCTGCCTGGTGATACCATGATTCATCTATAACTCCATTAGCCAGTATTTTAGATCTTCTGTGATGAGGTCGCATTATAAAGTATCCTCATCCTGCACGTAAAAATAAAAACCCAATCCAATAACTGGCACAATTATAGGATAAATATCAGAGTTCAGATATCTTGATTAACGATCACCACGAAAGGCGGTTTGTAAAAACAGGTCGACCTGTGGCATTAGTGCGCCTTTTCAATTCCAGTGGGGTTGGTGCCCCTGAGACGGAAGGCTTCCTGCACCCACAGGCAAATGCCTGATTCTACCCCGAGCAGGACTCCCGCTAATAGAAATTGCACATAATTCTCATCCCTGATAGACGCCTACGTTTTTAGATTTATCATGTAGAATCTTAATCAATATTGGAGGAGATCATTATGTCGAAAAAAACAATTAGTTTAGTGTTGATTGCCCTCGGTATAATCATGGTGGTGATTTCATTGGCGGCTGATGTACTGGGAATTGGCAACGAGCCAGGCTTCGGATGGAAGCAAATGTTGGGAACAGCTTTCGGTGTCATTGTGGCTCTCGTTGGAGTCTGGCTGGCGTTGAGCAA
>CAZXPK010000261.1:0-3018 GCA_964642565.1 uncultured Anaerolineaceae bacterium | reverse complement strand
CGCGATATTAATATCCGTTTAAACGATTTTATAGTTCTTAAATAATATAATATGAAAAATATATATTAATGAAACTGGCCTCGATTGGAAATTGCGATCAATGGAGAAAATGCTTTTTGCACGCAAGCAAATAGATCAATTTGGATAATGGACAGTTTGAGTTAATTAAATAGGCTTCTGGTTCAAGTCCCGAGTATCTACATCCCGGTGAGCAATCCCGGAGGAATCGCTAATGGCAGAAAAAATTGTAATCACTGTAAATGGGAAACCGCATACCGTCCAGGCAGCCCCCGAGACTCCTTTGCTGTACTTTTTACGCAACGAGCTGGGCTTGCATGGTCCGCAGTTTGGCTGTGGACTGGAACAATGTGGCGCCTGCATGGTGATTTATGGCAGAGAAGCGAAGCAATCGTGCAAGATGACAGTAGCCGATGTCGGGCAGACACCCATCATTACACTGGAAGGACTGATGGAAGAAGGTCAGTTGCACCCTGTGCAGGAAGCGTTTATCGAGCAACAGGCAGCCCAATGCGGCTTTTGCACGAATGGGATGATCATCGTAGCCTCTGCCCTCCTGACAAAGTACCATCATCCGAGCGAGCGGGTCATTCGGGAAGCCCTGGACGGGAACCTTTGCCGCTGTGGTTCACATGTGCGTATCCTTCATGCCGTGCAGCGGGCAGCCGAATTAATGTGGGGACCAGGTGAATAATGGCAGAACAGACCACACAAGATAACAAGAAAGATTCGAAACCAGCTTCATCAGGTCGGGCAGAATCATTTTGGGGTGAGTTAACCACCTGGTTGGACGATTGGTTGAGGATCGAACCGGATGGATCAATCATTGCCTTTAGCGGTAAGGTGGAGTTGGGTACTGGTGTGCGCACCGCACTGGCTCAGATTGTGGCGGAAGAGCTGGATGTGCCTTTCGAGCGCGTGCATATGGTCATGGGTGATACCGCCCACACGCCGGATGAAGGCTACACAGCCGGTAGCATGACGATTAATTCAAGCGGCGGAGCGTTACGCCAGGCAGCCGCAGAAGCCCGTCACGCTTTTCTTGAGCTGGCCGCTGAAAAACTGGATGCGAATATGGCCGAGCTGGTTGTAAGCCAGGGGGTGATCTCGGTTCTGCAAGACCCTGAACGGGCCGTTTCATATGGAGAGCTAATGGGTGGCAGGCTCTTCAACCGTAATGTCACGGATAACGCCCCATTGAAATCTCCATCAGATTATCGCCTGGTTGGCACATCGGTGCCGCGGGTTGACATCCCTCAGAAATTTACCGGCCAGCAAAGTTTTATTCAGGATTTTCAGGTGCCCGGCATGCTTCACGCTCGGCTGGTGCGTCCGCCCAGCAGCAGCGCGAAGTTGGTTTCGATGGATGAAAGTTCGATCAAGGACCTCCCCGGGTTAGTCAAGGTGGTTCAGCGCGGTAATTTTATCGGCATTGTCACTGAACGAGAGGAACAGGCTATTCTCGCCACTCAACAGTTGAAAGTGGAATGGTCTGAAACGGCCTCTATGCCGCCAATGGCAGATTTATACACATACCTGCGCTCGCAGCCTACCCAGGATAATGTCTTGATTGATGATGGGAATGTAGATGCTGTGATCGCTGGGTCACCCCATCAATATCACGCCGAGTATCACCAACCTTACCACGCCCACGCCTCAATAGGTCCTTCATGTGCAGTGGCTGATGTGACGAAAGATCAAATCACGGTCTGGTGCAGCACACCTGGCCCTTACCCATTGCGGAATGCTCTGTCACAGCTAATTGGCATGCCAGTCGAAAAAATACACCTCATCCACGTGGAGGGCGCAGGCAGTTACGGGCAGAATGGTTCTGACGATGCTGCGGCTGATGCTGTCATCCTATCTCAAGAGGTTGGTAAGCCGGTGCGATTGCAGTGGTCGCGCCAGGATGAGTTCGTCTGGTAACCGAAAGCGCCTGCCATGGTGATGGAAGTAAGTGCTGGGCTTGACCAGCAAGGCAGCATCACAGCCTGGGATTATCATGTCTGGTCACCCTCGCATGTTGCCCGGGCTCGCTTTGCTGGCCAGTTGGTGACGGCTCAGCTCATCGCTGGTCAATCATTTCCAGCCGGTCGCTTCTCTTTCGGGGCCGAGCGCAATGCACCCACCAATTACACCTTCCCACGCCAGCGGGTGACGGTCCACTACCTTTCGAATACCCCCTTGCGAGCTTCATCTATGCGCAGTCTGGGTGGGGCTGAAAATACATTCGCCAATGAAACTTTCATGGATGAATTAGCGGTCGCCTCTGGGGTGGACTCTTTGGAATTTCGTCTGCGTTATCTGGATGATTCACGTGCCAGAGATGTTATGCAAGCTGCGGCCGAAAAAGCCGGATGGATTGCCCACCCTTCACCCCTGATCAGGCAAGATGCACCATTGGAGGGACGCGGGGTGGCCTTCGCCCGTTACGAAAACGAGGAAGCCCTGGTAGCCTGCATAGCCCACGCGCAAGTGGATCCTGCCACTGGCACGGTCAGCGTGAAGCGCATCGTCGTCGCCCACGATTGCGGATTGATCATCAACCCCGACGGATTAAGAAACCAGATCGAGGGCAATGTCATCCAATCCTTGAGCCGCGCTCTCAAGGAAGAAGTACAGTTCGATGAATTTCGCATCCGGAGTGTGGATTGGGAGACTTACCCCATCTTGAAGTTCTCTGAAGTGCCTGAAGTGGAAATTGTGCTCATCAACCGCCCAGACCAGCCAGCCCTGGGAGCTGGCGAGCCTTCGACGGTCACCACTGCCGCTGCGGTAGCCAATGCCATCTTCGATGCTGCGGGTATCCGGCTTCGCCAGATCCCTTTCACCCCCGCCAGGGTCAAGGCAGCTTTGACTCTCGAGTAACTGACAACAATACGATAGAACCTCCTGACAGCATCTTGCTGATCTCGCATTTTGCCTGACATTCGCATAAAAGATCAGACAACGGTAATGAATATTGTCATCCTGTATCGCGAATGGTTGTTGAGCGATATG
>CAZXPK010000260.1:0-3031 GCA_964642565.1 uncultured Anaerolineaceae bacterium | reverse complement strand
AGCAGGCTTGATTCTGGTCGGAGCATTTTGGGCAGCGCGCATTACCTGGAAAATAACTAGCTCCCGAAAAAATCCTTTCCAAAATATTCCGATTATTGCATTCTATGCGGTGTATTCGACTGCTCTATTATGGCTATTGGTGGGGTGATCAATGAAGAAAAATACAGTATTACGAATTTTAAGCATCCTGGCGAGATTTATTCAGCTTCCAAACCTGGTAAATCATCGCAAGCTGGCAAACACACAATGCGGAGGTTTATAAATGAGTCAACATAAACAAAAGAAGGTGCTCAGGCATCATAAGAGGAAGCAACCCTGGCCTATGATTTTGCTCCTTGCTGGTGGTGCAATTCTGCTCATTGGCGCGTTATTTGCCTTGAATAAGCCTACCCAGCCCAAGGCAGCCATCGAGGTTACCGGCTCTCCCAGCCTTAAAGTGGACAAGGGCAAGGTCGATCTAGGTAATGTGAAACTTGGGCAGACGGTAGATGTTAAATTTACCCTCACCAATGTAGGCGATCAGACCCTCCGCTTTTCCAAGACTCCCTTCGTTGAAGTCGTCGAGGGGTGCTGACCCCCCACACCTACCATCGGTTCGATGGTACTTAAACCTGGTCAAACAACGACCCTAAACATGCAGTTCATGATGCACGCAGGTATGGATGGAATGCATGATTTCGAGGTGCACATTCCTAGCAACGACACAGCCTGGGGAGATAAGACATTGACCGTCTTATCGAACTGGGGTCCATAAGTGCGATTATTTTCGCTGCTATACAAATCGGACGATTATGAAAAAATTTTTATAAGCTAAAGTGCTTATGAGTTTATAAGATAGATGGCGCTTTGTTATCAGACCAGGGACACATATACTGGAGAAAACTAATGGTTTATGAATATGAATGATAATTCTCCATTTCTCTATTTAGAACTATCATGCGATGAGGCCATCGAATGGGTCCGCGGACAATTGGTCAATATTAATCTGAAAGTTGTTCGCACATTTGACCTACAAATTGCACGGCATGCTAATGACAGTTGCCCATGCCCACATCATGGTACGGATCAATGCGACTGCCAAATGGTTGTCTTGTTGGTATACGATAATAACCGCAATCCAATCAGCATTGTTGCTCATGGATACAACGGTCAAACCTGGTTTTCTGTAGTTGACACGCCTCAACAGCGAGCCGATCCTTACTTGGAATCAGCGATCCAACGTGCTCTGCTATCACAGAATTTGCCGGGTGTTAGAGTGCCTGTGCCATAACCTGTCTTATCATGCAACATAATTTGGACCTAATTGAGAAATGAAGATTATCCTTCATAGAGAATCAATAATAATGGATTTAGCCAATTAAATTGGGATCGTAAATATGACTGATAGTCCTAAGACATTCCAAATGAGTCCTTGGCGATTGAAAGGGATTGGCGTGCTGCGCATCATCTTTGGCCTGATCTGGGCAGTGGATGCCTGGTTTAAGTGGCAGCCCGACTTTATCAACAATTTCTCCGATTATTTGACTGGGACCCTAGAGGGGCAACCGCCGGCTGTGCAGTCGTGGATAAATTTCTGGATCAATATCGTCAAAGTTGACCCGCACTTTTTCGCACACATCGTAGCGCTTTCTGAGACAGCTCTTGCAATCGGGCTGATCCTTGGCGTTTTTAGCAACCTGACTAACCTATGTGGAATCCTACTTGCGATTGTAATTTGGTCAACAGCGGAAGGTTTTGGTGGACCTTACGTACCTGGCTCCGCTGACATCGGTTCAGCAATCATTTATGCTCTGGTGTTTGCAGGACTTTTCTTTTCCAACGCCGGCTTAGTTTTCGGGCTCGATCGTAGGCTGACACCCAGGCTAGGCCGATGGGGCTTTTTGGCTTCTGGACCAATTTGATTAACTCCCCATATTTCTTTTGGAACACAGATAGTTACATCGACCCGCATCGTAGATATGTTCCCTGCCAACATTAATCGTATTACCTATTATTTTTATTCCTGTACGAAGGGGATACTACCGGATGAAATTTTTCTTAACCCGAACCAATCACGAGGAGAATGTATATGGCTACAGAAATTGAACCCGGAAATGAACAAATCGAACCACAAGGAGCTGAATGCCAAGAGCTTTCTCAAATTCATCATCACAGAGTAAATCCAGTCGTTATCAAGTCAGCATTCATCCTGTTGATATTTGTCTTCGGACTCGGTAGTGGGTTCTTTATGGGTCGCATGTCCATGAAAAGCCGAGTATCCGCTGCAGTAGAACCTCCAAAAAGTAACCCTATGGTTGATATGGACCAGATTAATCCACCCGGTGGCTACAAGATTCCAGCTGAGTTTGGAGATGTAGGTCCACAGATGGTGGCTGCAGGAGCGATTGATCTGGCTAAATTCACCGATCTATATCAACAGCAAAACAAACCTTTGACCAATGACCAAATGACTATCCTGACCAAGGGAACCAACGCAAATATTGTGATCAATCCAGAAAATGCCTATTTTTTACTCAATTTCTTCTGGGCGCTTAGGTTAACCAATCAAAACGCCATCCTGACTGAAGGCCCGATGGTGTCTGGAGGGATCGATAAAGTCGGAGGATTTGCTTCCACAGGCGGTTGGACAATCGGAGCAAAAAGTTCTACTGAGCTGTATGCAAGCACAAAAATCATGAAATTGACAGATGAACAGCAAGCCCGACTACTTGAGGTAGCCTCTGTTGTTTATAGACCTTGCTGCAACAACCCGACCCATTTCCCTGACTGCAATCATGGTATGGCAATGCTGGGTCTATTGGAGCTGATGGCATCCCAAGGAGCGAGTAATGACCAGATGTTTGATGCAGCCAAGTACGTGACTGCTTTCTGGTACCCACAACAAATGCTGGAGGTGGCCGCAGTGTTTAAGGTAATCCAAAAAGTGGATTTCAATAAGGCTGATTCGCGTCAGGTGGTGAGCAGCCAATTTTCTTCCGGTTCAGGTTTTCAAGCTGTCCCCCTTGAGAAGGGGGACCGGCCTCCGGGCCGA
>CAZXPK010000259.1:0-3050 GCA_964642565.1 uncultured Anaerolineaceae bacterium | reverse complement strand
GATGTGGAAATGACTATGCGCAAATCAGTGTCAATTTTACCAAACAGTATCCACGTTGAGATACACGATTTTAACCAATCATTAAAGAAAACATTTATTCCTCTGGCTGTGGATCCATGGCTGAGATATACTCCGGGTTGGGGAGATTTATATACAAGTATTAAAACTCCATTCGTTTTCCGGTGGGGAGTAAATTCTAGTGAAACAGTCGAGATACGGTCTACTACTCAAATAAATGGATTTCCCTTCAATACCACGCACGCTGCATTGGCGTATCCCGAAGATCCTAACTATGATTATTCACCTGGGCATTATCTACCATATCCGATGGCACTCGCTGAAATCAGCTCTATTGAAAATTATTCTGTGGATATCATCATAAACCCATGATAGGAACCAGGTTCACTTGTCAGACAATCAACTCCACTTGACGTTGATATAATTGTATAGTAAACTACCGCACGCAAGGTCCCGTGGTGTAGCGGCCAAACATGCGGCCCTGTCAAGGCCGAGATCGCGGGTTCGAATCCCGTCGGGACCGCACGAGAAGTAAGATAAATAAACCTGGAGCAGAGTGCATGTCTCCAGGCTTTATTTATTTACTACTCGGACGAAATATTTATGATTTATTCTTTTGAATATACTTGCGGCTTAAGCTCTGCGATATACGGTAAAGTCCGGTAATGATCTGCATAATCCAACCCATATCCAACCACCCAGGCATTTGGTATTTCGAATCCCAGGTAATTTATTGGAACATCTAAATTATCCCTGTTTTTTCGGAGTAAAACACAGGTTTTTAAAGACGCAGGATTATGCCATTGTAATACCTGATATAAATACTTTAGAGTCTTTCCACTATCTGCTATATCTTCTACTATGATCGCATGTTGACCGTCAATTGGCTCACGCAAGTCCATAATCAACCTTACCGCTCCAGTCATTGCGGTTTTGCCATAACTGGATACTGCCATAAAATCAACCACATGAGGAATTTTAAGTTGCCTGCTTAAATCTGCTAAAAAAATAAATGCGCCCTTTAAAATACCAATTAAATAAATCTGTTCGACACCTGAATAATCACTCGATATTTGATCTGCTAATTCCTTAACTCTGTTTTGAATTTGCTCAGTGGTTACCAATACTTTCTCTAAGTTAGTCTCGATGTTATACATTCCAATCTCCCATCAAACAAGGTACATCAATTATAATCACATCTAATTATCCTAGTCCCAGGAATAAATCATGAACCCAAATCCTATTCTCAAAAAGCTAGGTTTTTCGAATGACGATCGCCTTGTAATCATCCATACAGACGATATTGGAATGTGTCATGCATCAATCCAAGCCTATTCTGAACTGGTGGATTACGGCTTGATCTCATCTGGAGCGGCCATGGTTCCCTGCTCGTGGTTTCCACAAGTCGCTACATTTTGTCGGCAACACCCTAATGCGGATATGGGTGTTCATCTTACATTAACCAGCGAATGGGATAATTACAGGTGGTCACCAGTATCCACTCACCAAGTTGAATCGGGTATGATTGATGATGAAGGTTATTTCTATCGGACCTCAGAAGAAACCCAATCAAATGGCAATCCAGAAGCGATTCAGACTGAACTTCAAACTCAGCTTGATCGTGCAATTTCTGCGGGTATCGAAGTCACCCATCTGGATACGCACATGAACACAGTGGCGCATCCTAAATTCGTTAATAGTTATATACAACTCGCAATTAAGCACAGGTTGCCGTTTTTATTTCCAAGACAAGATGAAGCAGGATTTAGAAAATTAGGGATGGACGCAGAAATCGCTTCAATCGCAGCAAGCTTGGTTAATTACCTGGAGGAACAAGGGATGCCATTGGTCGATCATGCAGCAGGTTTGGATTTAGACAAACCGATAGACCGTCTAGATCAAGCCAAGCAAGCGATGAGTGAACTGCCAGTTGGAATTACTCATTTCATTATCCATCCATCCATAGAAACTCCTGAGTTAATCGCAATAACACCGGATTGGCGAAGTCGAGTTGCTGATTACAAAACTTTCAAGGATGAAGAATTACGGCAATATATCGACGATATTGGTGTAAAAATAATCGGTTATAAAACCCTAAAACAGTTGTTGTAATATAGAGTATATATCGCCGTAAAAGGAATAATTTTAATGAAACCATATTTCAAATTAATTCAGTTAATTTTATGGGCAGGTCTTACTATTATATTAATTACCTCTTGTAGTACAACCTCGAACTCTTCGGGTTTGCATTCAATAGTATTTACGTCAAACATGAATGATAATTGGGATATTTATACAATCCTGAGTGATGGAAGTAATCTAAAAAGAATAACAAATGACGAGGCAATCGATGCAAATCCAGTCTGGTCACCCGATGGGTCAAAAATTGCATTTCAATCAGACCATACTGGAAACCCGGATATTTATATTATGAATGCAGATGGCAAAAATCCCGTAAACATCATCAATGATCCAGCTAATGATATGTTACCGGCCTGGTCACCTAATGGGAAGCTCATCGCATTCCAATCTGACCGAAACGGTAATTTTGATATCTATACAATGGATACAAACGGCAAAGACGTGACGAAAATTACCGATAGTGGTGCGGATGACACGAATCCATCATGGTCACCCGATAGCAAGAAAATTGTTTTCCAATCCAGGCGCGAAGGCAATGATAGAATTTATATGATGAACGCAGACGGATCGGATGTGACTGCAGTCACACCTGGACCTTATATAGCAGAAACTCCATCATGGTCACCCGATGGAAACAAAATTGCATTCACTTACTATGGAGATGGAAATTTTGAAATCTATACGATTAATATAGACGGTACGGGAATGCTACGCTTAACGAATACGGACGGTGGTGAGGGTACACCATCCTGGTCACGGGATGGCAAGTTGATTTTATTTAATAGCTCGAGGGATGGAAACTGGCAAATTTATACCATGAATTCGGATGGCTCTAATCAGGTAAGGCTGACGAACGATTCCGCTACTGATGGAGAACCGAATTGGGGTCC
>CAZXPK010000258.1:0-3091 GCA_964642565.1 uncultured Anaerolineaceae bacterium | reverse complement strand
ATCACACTGGTTTGTGATCGCTTCGGTCACATTGCGCAGGCGCACCACACGCCGCAGGCGAGCACTGTCAGGCAACCCCAGCTCATCGGCTTGCAGCCAGAAGGCTCTGGCGGAGGTTGTTTCTGGGCGCACCAGATAATTCGGTGTCAAAGGCAGAGCCTGGGTTTCCCAATCCTTCCAGGAGGCCTCCGGTTCGCACCGGTATTGCTGACGGATCATATCGATAAAGTTCTGGTCGCTGGTCTCCCCTGGCAGATTTAAATATAATTGAGCTGATGGATTTGCATAGCGAATCTTTCCTGCCTGATTTAGCACGATGTAGCCTTCCTGGGATTGCTCAATGATCCATTGAAAGCGGATCCTCTCTGCCAGAAGCAAACGGTAGCGATTGAGGCGGCAAATGGCGCGCACGCGCGCCCGCAGTTCGGATTTGTCAAATGGCTTGGAAATGAAATCATCCGCGCCAGCTTCGATGCCACGCAGACGTGAGGTTTGGTCGTCCAAGGCCGTGATCATTACCACTGGTACTTCTGCCAGTATAGGATCTTCCCGTAAACGACGGCAGACCTCAAAACCATCGATACCTGGCATCATCACATCCAGCAAGATAATATCGGGATAGAGTTCTACGGCGCGGGCTAATCCTTGTAAACCATCCATAGCAAATTCTAGCTGGTAACCCTCAGCCGTCAGAAGCGCTTCTAACGATTCACGCGCGGCTGGTTCATCATCGATAATTAATACGGTGTTCATGGGTTGCATATTAGCTTCCTTTACCTACTGTCTGGCCGGTCTGCAACGTTATTGCACGTGCCATTTGGGTTTCGATGGCGCGTATCAGTACCGCCAGGCTTACCGGTTTGCTTAAGTACTCATTGGCACCTGCCCCCAGGCAGAGCTCACGATCGCCAGGCATGGCCAGGGCGGTGAGGGCAATCACCGGAATCGTAGCGATATGCTGATCCGGATGCCTGCGGATACGCCGCGTGGCTTCCAGGCCATCCACGCCAGGCATCTGAATGTCCATCAATATCAAGTCTGGATAAACCTTCTCTGCCATTTGTATGGCTTCTTCGCCGTGGTGAGCCACTGCTACCTGGAAGCCTTTGGATTGCAGGTAATCCGAATAAGTGTTAACACTGGTTTCATTGTCGTCGGCTAACAGAATCAAGGGAGGAGTATCAGAATCCGTTGACTGCGAAATCAATGGTTGCATTGGGTGGCGCGGATCGCCAGTGGTTGGCTTGTAGGACGGCATGTAATCCAGCGGTGTGGTGATCCACGGCAGGATTATGGTAAAACGGCTGCCCTGCCCTGGTGTGCTCTCTACACGCACACTTCCGCCATGCAACTCTGTCATGCGCTGAACCAACGCCAGACCCAGGCCAGTGCCGGTCTGTTGGCGCGACAAACCGCTATCCAGTTGAGTAAATGGCCGGAATAGTTTGGGCAAATCTTCAGTGGCAATGCCAATTCCGTTATCCCAGACGGTAAACTGCACCACATTGGCGATATCATCAGCTTCTACTGTTAGGCCTACGAAGCCGCCTTCCGGCGTGAATTTGATTGCGTTGCTCAACAGGTTAACCAGCATCTGCTTCAGACGACGTGCATCGGCCCTTAATTGAAAGGTCTCTGGATTGCTCACAAAAGAGATATTCTGATGCTTTTTCTGCGCCATGCCCTTGACCAATTGTAAGCTGCTCTGGCATATATCTACCCCTGAACATTCATCTATCTCCAGGTTCAGATACCCGGCTTCTACTTTGGATAAGTCGAGGATATCGTTGATCAAACCCAGCAGATGTCGTCCGCTTTCTTCAATGGTACGCAATGACCTGAGTTGTTTCTCGTTCAAGGGGCCATACGTCTCTTCTTGTAAAGCTTCTGAAAGGTTAAGAACAGCGGTGAGCGGAGTACGAAGTTCATGGCTCATGCTGGCCAGGAATTCGTCCTTCAAGCGCGAGGCACGTGCCAGGGCTGCATTAGCAGTGCTTAATTCAGCGGTACGCTCGTCCACACGCTGCTCTAATTCAACATTGAGCTTTTGGAGGGCCTGTTCAGCCTGCTCACGTTCCGTGATATCTATAAAAATGCAAAAGGTAATGGTAGAAGTCTTATCTGGGGCACATTGAGGCGTGGCCGTAATCAGCAAGATACGCTTTTGCCCATCCGGGCGCGTGATCTCCAGCTTGTAAGATGTCTTTTCTCCCAATATATGTTTTTCTATGTCGTTTGTTAGCACTACAGATAGTTCCGGCGTAAGAAACTCTCGCAAATTATGTCTGAGCAACCCGCCAGTTTGAACGCCGAAGGTGCTCTCAGCTGATGGGTTGGCAAAAAAGAAGCTGGCTTCATCATCCAGCATGGCAATGCCCTCTCCCAGGTTTTCAATGAGCGTACGGTAACGCTGTTCGCTTTCGCGCAGTGCCTCCTCTACCTTCATACTCTCCGTGATGTCACGCGCATACAGCCGCATGGATTTAAATTCGGGCGTGTAATATACAGTTACCCCGAATTTCCGGTCCCTGATCTCAGAAATCCGGCGGAATTGGATGTGATTAGCATCCGCTGTTTTCAGAATGTCGGTGAAATCAGGTGGAAATAAAGCATGGAGATCCGACACACCAATCTGAGCCAGTATTGCCAGAGAAGCCGAATTCGCATAAATGATATCGCCTTGCATGTTAATTTCAATAATCGGTGTGGGATTCAGCTCTGGAAAGGAAGACAGGTGGCGGGTTTCAGTTTCAGCCCGTTTACGCTCAATCGCATAGCGCAGCACGCGCCCCAGCATTGAGCCGCTGATTTCACCCTTGACCAGGTAATCTTGCGCACCCTGTTTGACCGCTGCGATGGTTGTGGCATCGTCGGCCAGACCGCTGAGCACCACAACCGGTATCTTGGGGAACCCTTTGATGATGGGGGCAAGTGTCTCCAGCCCGCGGCTATCTGGCAGGTTGAGGTCCAGCAGGATTACATCATAATCCTGCTCAGCAAGCTGGATCAAGCCGCTGGAAAGACGGTCGGCGAGTCCTAACTTGATCTCGACCGCTTTGGCCTTTGCTAGAGATGCTTTCAACAGAAGGAT
>CAZXPK010000257.1:0-3127 GCA_964642565.1 uncultured Anaerolineaceae bacterium | reverse complement strand
ATGCTTACCGGCGAATCTCTACCTGTATCCAAGAAACCTGGGGATGAAGTGATTGGTGCCACAATCAATAAAACCGGAGCGTTCAAATTCCGCACAACTAAAGTTGGCAAAGATACCGCTTTGGCGCAGATCGTTAAGATGGTCCAGGAAGCCCAGAACAGCAAAGCGCCTATCGCGCGCATGGCAGACACTGTTTCTGGTTATTTCGTGCCAGTGGTGATGATCATGGCAGTGATCACCTTCATGATCTGGTTCGACTTCGGTCCTGTACCACAGCTCGTTTATGCCCTGGTCACTGGTGTGACTGTGTTGATCATCGCCTGCCCTTGCGCGTAGGGTCTGGCTACACCCATGAGCTTAATGGTCGGAATCGGAAAGGGAGCTGAAAACGGTATTTTGATTCGTTCTGGCGAGGCATTACAAACTGCTCAAGGCATCCAGACGGTCGTATTGGATAAAACCGGCACGATCACAAAGGGAAAACCTGAACTGACCGACACACTTGTATCATCCAACTGGAACGAAAACGATCTGCTGCACCTGGCTGCATCAGTGGAAAGATCCTCCGAACACCCACTGGCGGAAGCCATTGTCGAAGGAGCTAAAACGCGGGGGATTGCGCTGAGCGAACCGACTGCTTTTGAGGCACTTCCCGGACACGGCGTCATAGCCACCGTGGATGGTCATCGGGTGGCCCTCGGTAACCAGAAGATGATGGACCGTGAAAAGACCTCTACCGGCGATTTTGAGCAAAAGGCAGCAGCCCTTGCAGATGATGGTAAGACACCGATGTATGTAATTATTGATGAACAGCTGGCTGGGATTGTGGCTGTAGCGGATACTGTTAAAGACGATTCTATAGAAGCGATTGCTGCATTACAGAAGATGGGCATCGAAGTGGTTATGATTACGGGCGATAACAAGCGTACTGCTGATGCGATTGCCCGTAAGGTCGGAATTATACGCGTGTTATCGGAAGTTTTACCCGAAGATAAAGCACACAATGTGCACCTGCTGCAGGTTGAAGGTAAAAAGGTGGCTATGGTTGGTGACGGAATTAACGACGCACCTGCGCTTGTTCAAGCGGATGTAGGCCTGGCGATTGGGACTGGTACTGATGTGGCCATCGAAGCCTCTGATATTACCTTGATCAAGGGCAGTCTCAAGAGCGTAGCGACAGCGATTGAGGTCAGCCGAGCGACGATGAACAATATCAAACAGAATCTGGTTGGAGCATTTATTTACAACATGCTGGGTGTACCCGTGGCGATGGGTTTATTGTTCCCGTTTTTCGGGGTGCTTTTAAATCCATTGCTAGCGGGAGCTGCAATGGCTTTTTCCAGTGTGACAGTGGTCACTAATGCCAACCGACTGCGCACCTTCAAGCCTCGTTTTAGCAGCAAATGACTTCCTTATATGGAAAATCTAGATTGGAGAACTTAGTATGAATACAGAACAAATCATCGTAACTGTCGGAGGAATTGCACTAAGTATTTTAATCGCCTGGTTCTTCTGGTTCGCACCTAAAGGACAAACACGAGCTACTGCAGCAGCAGGAGGCGTTCAAGAAGTTGCCGTCACCGTCAAAGGTGGATATACACCCGATGTGATCGTAGTCAAAGCCGGTCAAAAATTACGTCTGCGGTTCACTCGACAGGAAAGTGCATCTTGCTCTGAGAAAGTATTGTTTCCTGATTTCAATCAGAATGCCTTATTACCAGAAGGCCAGGAAGTGACCCTGGAATTCACTCCCGAGAAGCCAGGTGAATATGGCTTCCAGTGCCAGATGGGGATGTTTCGGGGGAAGCTGATCGTAGAATAGAGCATTCATCGGTGATTAAGGTGTGTGTGTTATAACGGTAATTGTTTGAAGGAAAGGAGTGATTACTATGGAAATAGATCCTGTATGTGGGATGGAAGTTGACCCCAAGATTGCGACAAATAAATCGAACTATCAGGGGAAGACGTATTACTTCTGCTCGTTGGAAGATAAAAAAGCTTTCGATAAAGAACCGCAGAAATATGTAAAATCTCAAGAACATGGTAGTGAACAAATGCACCACCATTGATCAACAGGCTGAGGAGTTCGCTTGACCCTGATGTAAAAGATTTCAAATATCCACCTTTATTCAAATGACCTATGGTTCAATAGACATGGGTCATTTGTTATATAGGCCAAATTGCTTATAGAACAACGAGTGAAACAACCGTTACCTGACGAATAAACTTGTCATACAATTACTCCAGAAAGCTGAAGAAAGGAGAAATAATTATGATGTTCGGAGGCGGATTGATGATGGTCATAGGTTTATTATTTTTACTGTTGCTAATTGCTATCCCAATAATATTATTGGTTGCCCTGGTAGGCGGTACTGCTGGTTTCTTCCAGAGACAAAATCGTGTTTCAGATGTAGTTCAAGGACCAGTGTATGCAACATCCAGTCCGATAATTCAATCAAATCAGGCAGGAGTATCATCGGCTCGCTATTGCAGCCATTGTGGTGCAGGGTTGCAAGCCGAATGGACGCACTGCCCACAGTGCGGTGCACTTATAATCTAGTTGTAATGGAGAAAAAATGTGCGGTTGTATGATGATGCACGCGACGATGAACCATGAGGAGCACCAACCAGGTGCCCAGGCAGAGTCAGGAAGAAATGCAATACCGATGTCGGACCAACGACACTGCCCTCATTGTGGCTTTCCCGTACAACAGGGTTTTGCATTCTGCCCTGGTTGTGGTATGAGTTTACGAACAGCGGAGTGCCCAGCATGTGGCCAAAAGGTTGATCCGAGCTGGAGTACATGTGTATTCTGTGGATCACCATTAGGAGAAGTGATGGAACAACCTGCGCATCATTAATCCTGGATGCGAAACCCAGGATCGCGATTTATAGATATCAATCTTCCGATCCTCACGCTTTATGATGTCAACAAATTCTTAATAATCCAATCGTCTTTTCTATTCTTCACAAATTCTACATATTAGATTGATATAATCTGATTTAGAAATAAGGGAATTTGTTTTGAATTAACTTAGAGGTATACATGAAGAAAATTTTCATTTGGGTGATTATCATCCTTGTTGCTACAGGTCTCGGTGTTGGCACAGCTGCAGCAGCCAGAGCT
>CAZXPK010000256.1:0-3239 GCA_964642565.1 uncultured Anaerolineaceae bacterium | reverse complement strand
TATCTCGGCCGTTATAACCAGATCTATCAGGCTCCCCGTCAGCTGCTTAAGGATGCCAAACTCAATCCTCTTGAGTTCCCTCGGCATGGAGAAAACAGCTTTTGTTGTGGTGGCGGTGGAGGTCAATCGTGGTTGGAGACTGACCCAAATACACGCATCAACCACCGCCGTCTCGCGGAGGCCTTGCAAGTCAGGGCGGATGTTGTTGCCACTGCTTGCCCCTACTGCTTGCTCATGTTCGATGATGCCATCCGTTCCAAAGGTCTAAGTGAGCAGGTACAGGTGATGGATATCGCTGAGCTATTGGATCGACAATTATCAGGTTGAATCGCTTTATCCGTAGGTGAGTTGGGAGGTGCTTCGATGAATAATCAATGGTCCCTTAATACACATGGTGACCCTCTGGGGAAGGTGCACAACTTTATCCAGCAAATTTGGCAGGAATACAACCTGGATGGTATGCTAGTTACCATGAACGGAGGGAATGAAGCCCATGCGACCCCTCATTATGCCACCCATATATCCTCAATAGACAATGTCAATCCCTTTAAACCTCTCATGGAAATCAATGCTGCCAGGCTCATCCCCGATTTGCTCGAAAATAATCCCAATGCAAGGATTAGCGCATTATTGAGACCGTGTGAAATGCGTGCATTGACTGAAATGACCAAGCACGCCTCCTTCAAATTGGATCAGCTACTCACTTTTAGTGTGGATTGCTTGGGGACCTTACCTGCGGATGAATACCAATGGCGTCTTGAGCGCCTCGAAAAAAACCTTCCAGCAGATGAAATAAGTAAAGCCGAAACCTCGGATGAATTAGCCCATGAGGCATTAAAATTCGCCCGGCAGGGTGGGATTATCCCATACAGATACCGTTCAGCCTGCCAGGTCTGCACCTCTCCTGCCGCGAATCAAGCGAATATTAATATTCACATCCTTGGATTGCCGGTCCGCCAACAAATGCTGGTATCGGTGAGTGACCCCAAGGTTGCAGTGACAATCCATCTTGAAAAACTCACCGATGGAATAGCGGATAAAGCTCTCATTACTCAGCATGAGCGCATATTATCGAAGATGTGCGAGCGCCACCAGCGAACTATGGATCGAGTGAATGAAGGTTTAGGTAGCCTGTTGCCTGTGGATGTAGACGCAGTCATCCGCCAGTTGGAAAGCTGTGGTGACTGCCAGAATTGTATGGATGTTTGCCCGATTTGTTCTGTCGATCGACCCAACCGAAGTTCGGACGGTCATTATGATCGTTCAGGAGTCATGCGCTGGTTAGTTTCCTGTGCTGGCTGTGGCATGTGCGAACAATCCTGCCCCAACCACCTACCCATCTCGGCGATCTTTTCCCACATTCGCCAACAACTTGCCCAGCAATGGGAATATCTCCCGGGTAGATCACTGAACGACCCATTGCCGCTCTTGTAATCGCTAAATACTAATTCGGATTGATCGGGATTATCCGACAGTTAATCAAAAGTCAATGAGCCAGCAAATCGCTATCATCGTTGACATTCCGTACGATTAGACATAGAATAACTATCACATAGTTTCCCGTTTTTAAATACTTAATTTGAAGGGGAGGAGGTGATTATTTAGTAAGCAAATAAAGAAATAGGCTATTGTCAGGCCCACGCTAAATAAATAAACTGGCATGTCGATAATTAAACCAAAGGAGTACAAAATGTGGATTCTCCGAGTTAATATGAATGACCAGTCATACAGGGTGGATGAATTACCTGAAGTGTACAAATACTTGGCCGGGCGTGCACTCACATCAACTATCGTCGCGGCAGAAGTCCCGCCCACGTGCCATCCATTGGGATCAAATAATAAAATAGTTTTTTCACCTGGTATTGTCACAGGCACACCTGCCCCAACCTCTGCGCGCATCTCCGTTGGAGCTAAATCACCCCTCACCGGTGGGATCAAAGAATCAAACGCTGGAACATCCTGGGGTTCTGATTTGGCAGAGTTGAATATCAAGGCTTTAGTTCTGGAAAACCAACCGAAAGAAAAAGGATTATATTGGGGACTTTATATTACCTGGGATAAGAAGGCTGGCAAGCCAAAAGTAGAATTTTTTGATGCCACCGGATATACCAATAAACCCCTCATGCAGGTATTCCCAAAGATTTATAAACGCTTCGGGAAAGCTGTGTCCATTAGTGGTTGCGGCATAGCTGGTGAGCGTGGTTATGCCAATTCCGGTGTGGTATTCAACGATTTGGAAGCACGCGCTTCTCGCTATGCAGGTCGCGGTGGTATGGGTGCCGTCTTGGGCAGTAAGGGAGTAAAGTTCATTGTCCTTAATCGTAAAGGTGCGCCGGGTATCAAGATTGTAAATATGCCTCTCTTTGATGAGGGGAAGAAGAAGATGATCGATGCTATCCAGACCCACGACCTCACCAAACCCAAGGGAGCCCTTAACACTTATGGAACCGCAGTATTGATTAATATATTGAACGAAGCGGGTGGGTTGCCTACGCGCAATTTCACCAGCGGTCGTTTCGAAGGTGCCGCCAAGATTGCTGGTGAGGCAATTTTCGAAGGCAACAAACAGCGTCTGGGAAAGGAGCTGTACAATCATGCTTGCAGCCCTGGCTGTATTATCCAGTGTTCGAACACTTGGTATAAGGCGGATGGCAGCGAACATACCTCTTGTGTAGAGTATGAGTCAGATTGGTCGCTCGGCGCTGATTGCGGGATCGACAACCTGGACGATATCGCTGAGATGATCAGACTCTGCAATGATTATGGCGTGGATACCATTGAGACCGGCACCACGCTCGCTGTAGCCATGCAGGCGGGTGTGATCCCATTTGGAGATGGCAAAGGTGCCATCAAGCTGATTCATGAAATTGGCAAGGGCTCTCCTCTCGGGCGCATTCTGGCCAGTGGCACTGATGTCACCGGAAAAGTTTATGGTGTAACCCATGTGCCTACCGTAAAAGGTCAATCCATGCCGGCTTATGAGCCACGTGCCGTCAAAGGGATTGGTATCACCTATGCCACATCCCCCATGGGTGCTGACCACACCGCTGGCTACACCATTGCCCCTGAAATCATTGGCGTTGCCGGTAAAGTTGACCCTCTTACTCCTGAGGGCAAGGCTGTGTTGAGTCGTAATTTCCAAGCCACTACGGTATTTATAGACTCATCTGGTCACTGCTTGTTTATCGCCTTTGCGATCCTTGACATTGCGGGTGGTTATCAGGGTATGATTGATGAAT
>CAZXPK010000255.1:0-3319 GCA_964642565.1 uncultured Anaerolineaceae bacterium | reverse complement strand
ATATCTGGCCATTATTGGCTCTTTTACGCCTTTGATACCAGATATTCGGCCAAGACGCATACCTGGTGAGTAATTACACTTGACAAATAGCTCTTATGTTCTATAATACCACTGTGGAAGCCTATGAAAGATTAAAACTGGTCACATCACAGATGCACTTAGAACCTGCTGAAGATTCTTCTTGCATCCAACTTTCCAGTCGCAAGCAGGAGAAAGTTACCGTGAGTGATGCAGTGCTACCCAATGGTAAGCGGATCTCCTTGCTCAAATCACAGCTTTCCACTGTGTGTGAGCGAAATTGCTATTACTGTCCTTTCCGATCAGGACGTGACTTCCAGCGTGAATCCTTTAATCCCGAGGAATTTGCCAAAGTATTTATGTCTTTATATCACGCCCGGATTGCGGAGGGAATATTCCTGAGCTCAGGAATATTCAAGAATGGCTCTTTTACCCAGGATAAGCTGATTGATACCGCGGATATCCTTCGTAATAAACTAAATTTCCGGGGGTATTTACATTTAAAAATAATGCCAGGAGCAGAATTCGCTCAGGTAGAACGTGCGATGCAGCTGGCTGATCGTGTTTCAATTAATCTCGAAGCACCCACTACCGAACGACTAGAAAAACTTGCTCCTCGAAAACAATTCGTTGAGGAGCTTCTTCAACCTCTAAAATGGATCAATCAAATCCGTCACACACAACCAGCATATGAGGGATGGAATCAACATTGGCCATCCTCTGTCACCCAATTTGTGGTCAGTGCAGTTGGTGAGACAGATTTGGAGCTTTTGATAACTACGGAATATCTGTATACTCAATTACAGTTAAAGCGGACTTATTATTCGAGTTTTAACCCGATTACTGACACACCACTTGAAAACTTGCCTCCCGGATCTCCGGTCCGCGAACATCGGCTATACGAAGCTTCTTTTTTGTTGCGCGATTATGGATTTGGTTTGGAAGAACTGCCATTTAACCAAGACGGTCATTTACCCTTGGATGTAGATCCCAAATTTGCCTGGGCGCAACTTAATCTATTGAACCATCCCATTGAACTGAATCGGGTGGACAATCACGAGCTCCTGCGTGTGCCAGGAATTGGCCCGAAAAGCGCAAAAGCTATCATAATAGCGCGAAAGAATAATAAACTATCTCATCCAGAAGAATTGCATGCTTTTGGTGTAAATCTTAAACGTGCAGCACCTTTCATCTTGATTAATGGGAAGAGGGTTGCTTATCAAACCTCATTCCTATAATTTCCGACTCCATCCCTTGTAAATTTCAATTGGATATTCTATACTGAGATACCATGTTACGCATTGGTATTGACATAGGCGGTACTTTTACCGACTTTGTAATTCATAATCCAGAAGATGGCGCAATAACCACTTTCAAGTTATTGTCGAATGCAACTAATCCTGCCTCAACTGTCCTGCAAGGATTAGAAAAAGTAGTTTCAGACCAACCTGCACAGATCATCCATGGATCGACAGTGGCGACCAATGCATTATTGGAGCGAAAAGGTGCACGTACAGCACTGGTAACCACGCGTGGTTTTAAGGATATCATTGAGATCGCGCGCCAAAATCGTCCAAGTTTATATGACTGGTCAGTAAAACCAGCCCCAGTATTAATCCCCTCATATCTACGAGTTGAGGTGGAAGAACGCGTTGATTATCAAGGTAATGTCCTCACACCGCTAGAACCATCACAACTTGAAGAAATTATAAAGTATCTCACCCAAAATAATGTCGAATCAATCGCCGTATGCCTTATTTTTTCATTTTTGTACCCCCACCATGAACAAATGATTGTCGACCGATTACGAAAATCTGGTTATTTTGTCTCTGCTTCCAGCGAGATCCTGCCAGAATATAGGGAGTATGAGCGTACCAGCACGACTGCGGTTAATGCATACGTATCGCCTATACTCGACCTATATTTGTCGACATTGATAGATGGCCTTCCAAATTCGAGTATGCAAATCATGCAATCCAATGGTGGAATGATCAGTCTGAATGAAGCCAGGCAGAATGGCGCAAGATGTATTCTATCAGGACCAGCGGGAGGGATTGTTGGCGCGCAGAACATTGCCCAGACGATTATATGTGGAAGTTCTAGCAACCAACCTGATCAGAAAATTAAAATAATTACATTTGATATGGGTGGGACCTCGACCGATGTCTCACTCATCAATGGACAACCTGGTCTTACTACAGAAGCAGCGGTAGGAGGTTGCCCCATCCACTTACCAATATTGGATATTCACACGATTGGTGCAGGTGGAGGTTCGATAGCTTATGTTGATGCCGGAGGCTCATTGCGAGTGGGTCCACAAAGCGCAGGAGCACTTCCAGGACCAGCTTGTTATGGTATAGGTGAATTGCCGACTGTCACCGATGCAAATCTTGTATTAGGGCGTCTCATCCCTGATCATTTCCTTGGTGGTCAGATGCAGATAGATCCAGACCGTGCCTTTTCGGCTCTATCGACACTTGGAATATCGTTAAATTTAACCGCAATCCAAGCAGCTTTTGGTGTAATTGAGGTGGTTAACGCACAAATGGAACGGGCATTGAGGGTCATTTCGGTTGAACGTGGTCATGATCCACGGGATTTCAGCTTATTTTCGTTTGGTGGGGCTGGTGGTTTACATGCTGTTGAGTTAGCAAGGCACGTGGGAATCCCTAAAGTAATTATCTCCAAATTTGCATCGACGTTATCTGCATTTGGTATGTTGGCATCCAATGTGATAAGAGATTATGTTAAGACTATTATGCTGCCCGGTACTATCGCTCAAGAAACGATTATGAACCTATTTTCACCATTGGTCGACCAAGGTACCACTGAGATAAAAAATGAGGGAATTCAATCAGATCAGATTGAGATTTTGTGTAGTTTGGATATTCGTTATGTGGGGCAATCGTATGAGCTGAACTTACCATATTCAGAGGATTTCATATCTGATTTTTATAATGCCCATAAATTTTCGTACGGTTATTCGTATGCTGACAGAGCTATCGAAATAGTCAATCTCCGTGTCAGAGCAATTGGAAAAGTCACGACAATTAGCCTGCCTGTAATAAGCACCAAGGAAAATAACAATAGTCCTTCTCCGATTGAGTATAGACAAGTCGAAATGTCTGAAGGATCCTCAACCCTTGCGGTATTCGATTACGAGCAATTAACCCCAGGTACTGTATTGGCAGGTCCAGCACTTATCGTTTCGTCGGATACAACCATTTTGATTAACAGGAATGACATCATTAAAGTCGATAATTATCAAAACCTGCTAATCGATGTAAGCCTGGATAACTAG
>CAZXPK010000254.1:0-3354 GCA_964642565.1 uncultured Anaerolineaceae bacterium | reverse complement strand
ATAAATATTTGCATGTGGAATATATGGCTGCCAATGATGCATATATGCACTATGACAACTATACCTGGCAAGTCGGAGCAATCTTAATCGCGGGGGCATTTGTGTTCTGGGGCTTTCTGTTAAATAAGAACGTCAACCCATACTCTTCCGCTATAGGATCACTCTTAGTTGCTGTCCTGATGTCGATATGGTTTTTATATTCATCTCACAATCGTCAAATTTATCTTTGTAAATTGCATAGACTTCGTGAGATTGAGACAAAACTAGGGCTAAAGCAGCACTTGCGTTGGAAATTACCCAAAGAAAACCCGGAATCGTATAAGGTCTTTGGTCCTAAGGGTCACCATCTTGATTTTCTCGTTTATGGAGTAGCGTCTTTGGGTGCTCCGATAATCGGTATCTTTTCCAATAGATACCTCGGACTACATCTGCTAACATTTATTGCTACTGTTTTTACCATTATTATTGTCGCACTTTATACAAATGTTAACGGGAGGGCATTATTGGATCATTTGAATGAGATACCAAAAGAAGACGCTTGGTGATTACCTAATTCCCAAGCAGTGCACATTTTACCGGGAATGGCGCGAAATACGAGTGTGCCGAAAAAATAAGAAAAGATATGTTTGAATTCACTAAAGAAATATCTAATTTATATTGGCTGTTAGACAGAGCTTGGCGACTGTATTTGAGAGGTGAAGAAACAGAAGCCCTGAGAGAAATTACTGAAATCAATAATAAGATCTCAATAACCCAAGAAGTATCTCCAAAGAAAAAAAAGAAGGATGTTGGACTAACACCAATTCAGGTGGCAGGACGAATATTATCGTTTGAACATCCCCAGATTCAAGGAATAAGTGACAATCTACGTCAACTATTTTCATTAGCTATAGCTCGGAGTTGGCTAACTAGTAAGTATGCTAAAGAGGAAAACTCTCACTATAATAATGTTGATCCTTTAGCTTTAATAATAGGAACTGATTATACGTTTCAAATTAACCTCGATTCGATTGGCAAACAGATTTTCGGTGAAGATTACAAAATTCCTATAGGAACTATGGAAGATCCAACTCTTCCCATAAAATATGGAGAGAGAAAACTATATTTTCCCGAATTAGTAGGGCTTAATAACCTTCCTCTTGCAGCTCGAAAATCATTTATAAGTGTAATCCAGTATGTGCAGGTTCAATCTGGGTTTGTTGAATATGATCGAATAAATTATTATGAGACCTCATTACTCAACGAAGGGGTAGATGATCTTGTAAATTCAAATTTGTTAGATATAAATCCTAGTCCAAAGGATTTACTCATGCAATTTACACTTAATGAATTGCGACAATTTGCTTTTGATAGAGGAATTCCTTCTCATGGCACCAAATATCAAATAGCTGAATTGATAGTAAAACGAATAGATCATGACTCAGTCAACAACTTATTATTTTCCAAAAACACCGGAAAAATATTATTGAAACCCTTGGTTTCCAACCTGCCGTTACTGAAGAGATATATCTGGGCTGAGATTAATAGGATAAACCTATATATTGAATGGTTGGAACGAGTCTATTGCTTAAAGATTCCTCCAAAGAGTTATACGGAAAAAGAAAAACTGAAATTCCAGAAGGTCGAACTTCAAAATCGACATACTAAAAACATGAGCATTCTTCCCTATGATCCTGGCTTATCAGATAAATACAGTTACCACAATTATTTAATTGATAGTAGATGTGTAGAGGAGAGGAAGCTTATTAGTGATATTTGGGATGAAAAGTGTGATGATATTGTAAAGGTAATAGCAGACAAATTTGGATGGTATGTACACTCTCATGATATTTGTTTAGTTTGTGATGCATTGTCAGAGTACATATCATCTGAAGCCCTTACTTTATTCCAAAAGAAATTTGAAGAATTACATAGCGGTTACTGGAAATTTTCGCTTGTAAATTACGGATCAATGCGTCTATACCAGATGGGCATTAAACTACGAGAACCAAAATTATTAACTTGTCATGGATGTGGAACCCAATTCCTTGATGCTTCTGTAAGCGGGAAGATTGCTAAAAGAGTAAATTTTAATATCAATTTTTGTTCATCTTGTTACAGTAAAGTGTGCTGGCATGGTGATCTTGCTGACGAAATGGAGCTGCCCGAGGCAGAGATGCTTGAATTAGTTAAATTATTGTGTCAGAAATTAGAAACCATACCTACTATCCAATTTATGCAGGCACCGAGCTTGGAAGTATATGATGGTGCTAAACAAATAGAAATTGTCAAGCATTTGTTAAAAATGCCATCCTACAAGTACTATGAAATTAAATTCGGTTCCTGGTTAAAATCCTTAATTTTATCTGGAGTATTGGAGGGTGGGGTAAGAGCTCAGGCACGGGGTTATCAGTGTATTGCCACTGATGGACATGTTTGTCTTTCTCTAGCCGAGAAAGTTATAGACGATTGGCTTAGTGCCCATGGTATTAAACACGATAAAGAGCCATTATATCCTTATGATTTTTATATAAATCCAGCTGGAAGAATGAGAGGGGATTGGAAAGTTAATAATATTATTATCGAATATGCAGGTTTATTAGATGATCCCAAGTACAAGTCTAAAATAAAAGCAAAGCAAGAATTGGCAGACCAATTAAATATTCAAGTACTGATTTTAGAACCCCAGGATTTATTAATCCTTAATAAAAAATTGGAATTCTTACGAAATAATCAGTTTTAATTACTTGGTGAGTTATAGTGAAAATTTAGGATAATGACAATGGTACTTAAAATCATTAGTATCAAGAAATAGCATTATTAAACCTTGGATATGAATTTAAGTATAAATTTACTTGTATTGCTGCCCATCCGTCCATTACTCTGATTCCTGCATAGCAAAGATTCCCACGCCTGTTAATTATTTGCATTTCGACTTAAATAAAAACTTCCGAAGGATGAGTTACATTCCTTCGGAAGTTTGTGATTTATCCTGAGATTATGGCTTATGCGCCGTGATCTTGGCGCTGAAGACGGCTTCCCGGATGGGCTTGTCCCCCAGGTCGACGCCTTCATCCAGCTCGACCACTTTGACCTTCACCCCATCACTCATTACCAAACGTTTACCCGATGTGGAGCTTGCTTCAGGTTGAACTACCTTCACATACTCATCCACCGTCTGCTGGTCGAAGTAGACCGGGGTTAGCTCGATATTGGTAAACCCGGATGCCTCGAGCGTGGCAATGTAGTCCTTCACATCCAGCGCCCCGGCCACGCAGCCCGCCCAGGCGCTCAGGCTGTCCTTGACCACCTGAGGTAATGGACCATCGGTGACGATATCGCTGAGGGCCAGCTTGCCGCCGGACTTCAATACCC
>CAZXPK010000253.1:0-3367 GCA_964642565.1 uncultured Anaerolineaceae bacterium | reverse complement strand
TTTCTGATCGAGCCGTGCTTTTCTGTACCGATTGTGGCGCTCTCCCATATCGGTTAGTGGTTTTCCAGATCGAGCCGTGCTCTTCTGATCGAGCGCCGTTCGTCATCGATATCAGTGTTCTTCTGTATCGTTCGCTCTTCAACGATATCACTATGACTTCCAATTTCTCACAACCCACCAACCAATCTTTTCACCTGTCTGCTTGTCATCGAAAGTCATTCGATCCTCTTCGTATTTTTAATGGTCGAATATATATCTGTCCCATTCCAATACCCCACCTGTTCGCCATCAAAACATCAGGGCATTTAGCTTGTCCATTGTTTCCTTTGGTGGCCGTAAGCGCTCCTCGGTCAGGCGGTTTAATGGCTCGTCAGGAAGATTATAATGCTCAAAAAGCGTCGGGATCGTTTCATCGATATAGATCAATCCTGTGATCAGGCAGCAATCCTTATTGGATTCTTCCAACACCCGCATCGCTTCAGCTCGATTTTTAGGATCATAGTCGCGTTCCAGCTTTTTTAATATGACCATCGAACCATCATGCATCGTCACTTCCTTGATTTGACCATCCTCGTAATCAACCATGATCTCTTCCGCAGGTGGCACGTAAGATAGATCGTGCAATGCTATTTCATGATCCTTACCCCATGAATAGGAATGACTGGTATTGTCTTGGTTATTAAAGGTTACACACGGGCTGATGATGTCCAATACTGCAATCCCTCTGTGGCTTAAGGCGGCTTTGATCAATTCTTTCACCTGTTTTGGGTCACCCGCAAACGAACGTGCCACAAAGGTGGCGTGCCCTACCAATGCTTCCCAGGCAATATCCACCGGCAGGTAAGGATTAGTCCCTTGTTTTTTTAGCTCCAATCCTTCATCCGCGGTGGCAGAGAACTGCCCTTTGGTCAGGCCATAGACACCATTATTCTCAACGATATACACCATGGGTACGTTTCTTCGCATGATGTGCTTAAATTGACCCATACCGATGCTGGCCGTGTCACCATCACCACTCAGACCGATTCCTTTTAGGAATATGTCACCAAACATAGCCCCTGTTGCTAATGAAGGCATCCGTCCATGCAGTCCGTTAAAGCCAAACGAACGGTTCAGGAAGTAAAACGGGCTTTTGCTTGAACACCCAATCCCACTAAACTTAACCAGGTTTTCCGGGACGATGTTCAATTCATAGCATGTAGCAATGATCTGGCTTGAGATAGAGTTATGTCCGCAACCCTGGCATAAAGAACTAGGATTACCGCGATAATCGTTTTTTGTAAGACCAACGAGATTAACCTGGCCTCTTGATGTTTGTGCTGTTTGATCTGTCATATTATTATTGCTCCTCTTTGGCGATTATCTGGTTTACCACCCATTGTGCAGTTAAGGGTAGACCATCCAGATGGGAAAGAGAAATTAATTTCAAGCTGCTTTCCGGTATTTCTAACCGTAATATTTGATGTAATTGGCCATCCCGATTGAGCTCAATCACGTAATTGCGTTCATGTGCATGAACGAAGTCTCTCACTTCAGGTGCTGTAGGTAATGATCGCATGCGTAGATGGTCGATCTGATAACCTTTTAGAGAAAGCGTCTCTAGCGCCTCTTGAATGGGGACGGATGTGGACCCATAAGAGATAATACCTATCCTTGCCCCATCAATTTGCTTGATTACTGGTTTTGGAAGAAGTGAGACGTTAGAATCGATCTTTCGGCGTAGCCTTAGCATGTTATTTTCCCAATCATCAGGCTCTTCACTGTAGTTGGCGTATTCATCATGCCCGGTTCCACGCGCAAAGTATGCAGCATTAGGTAGCTTATTCCCCGGAAGGGTACGATATGCTATTCCGTCACCATCTACATCAACATATCGCCCCCATTTAGCACTCATCTGCTTAAGGTCGTCCTCCCACAGTATTTTTCCGCGGTCCATCGGTCGATCGGGATACTCAAATGGTTTTGTCATCCATTGGTTCATCCCAAAATCCAAATCCGATAGGACAATTACCGGGGTCTGAAGCCTTTCAGCAATGTCAAATGCTTTCCAGCCAAATTCAAAACACTCTGTAACCGAACCCGGGAATAGAATTACATGTTTGACATCCCCATGACCCATAAAATATGCGAGCCTGAGATCACCTTGCGAGGTTCGTGTCGGCAGTCCGGTCGACGGACCTATTCTTTGTATATCCCAAATTACAGTAGGTACTTCAGAGAAGTATGCTAGGCCTACATACTCTACCATCAAGCTAAGCCCAGGCCCGGAGGTCGACGTCATTGCCCTTAAGCCAGACCAACCTGCTCCAACTACCATTCCTATGGCAGCCAATTCATCCTCTGCTTGAATGACCACGCAGGTATTTTTTCCGGTTTTGGGATCCTTGCGAAAGACAGGCACATATTCGTTCAAAGTTTCTGCTAACGATGTGGCAGGTGTGATTGGATACCAGGCAGCGAATTGTAAGCCACCATACAAAGCTCCTAACGCTGCGGCTGTATTTCCATCTGCCATGATAAATCCATCTGTTTTATTGGATGGTTTTACAAAATATGCATCCGTCTTATGTAAATTACTCCCTGCCCAATCAAAAGCTTTTCTAACCATCCCCCAATTTAATTCTATCGGTTTTTGTTTGCCCTTAAAATGAAAATCCAATGCCTGATAGATCTGATCCATATCTATCCCTAATATATTGGCAACAATCCCAACATAAACCATATTAGCAATGTAATCACGTATATTGGATGGCGCTTCTGAATCCCTGACCATAGGTTTTATTGGCATTGGGTACAAATGAATATCCTGACGTGTAATCGGAGTTTTGATGCTATCATCATAAAATAGGACCCCACCGGAAAGTACCCCTTCCATATCTTTGGTAAAAGTCGCTGGATTCATTGCAACCACGATCTCCTGATCTTCACAGCGAGCTAGGTGACCATCCTCATTTACTCTGATCGTATACCAGGTAGGTAAACCCTGAATATTTGAAGGGAAAATATTCTTGCCTGAGACAGGTATACCCATTTTAAATAATGCCCGCATCAGTGTCAGGTTGGAGGTCTGACTGCCCGAGCCATTGATTGTAGCAACGGTAATGCTGAAATTATTGATGATCGGTTGCATCGACTTTGCACTCGTCGGTTGGGATTCTGCTTTTTCCAAAATCATATCCACTCCTTAGCTATTCTACCTATCATTTTTCCAAAAATTCCATTGCAGATGCCACCATCAATCCGGCTGCTTTTGGGAGAATTGCTTCATCAAAATCAAATTTGGAGTGGTGGTGCGAAGCATCCAAATTCTTATCCTTATTCGCTGAACCGATAAAGAAATAGCATCCTGGGATTTGTTGTAACATAT
>CAZXPK010000252.1:0-3368 GCA_964642565.1 uncultured Anaerolineaceae bacterium | reverse complement strand
GCTTGATCAATGCGCTCCTGGTTTTACTTCCGGGAGTCCATGCCCAAAACTTCTTGGGTGACATGAACCAAGTTCTGGCCTGCGTTTTTATCGTTCTATCCTGGAAATATTTCGGATTACACATGCTGTTATATATGGCCGGCCTGCAAAACATCCCCAAGGAAATTGAAGAGGCGGCTATAATCGATGGCGCTAACCGCTGGCAGGCGGTTCGAAATGTTACGATCCCCTTGCTTGGCAGCACCATCCGTACCACCGTCCTACTTTCCGTTTTGGGTTCGCTGACCCAGTTCAACCTGATCTGGATCATGACCAGGGGTGGGCCCGTCAACGCCAGTGAAGTTATGTCTACCTACATGTATCGCTACTCTTTTATCCGCTTCCAGTTGGGATATGGCTCGGCAGTAGCACTCGTCATGTTGGTGATCTGCCTGTTCTTTTCCGTGGCATACTTGCGGCTTGCCCGTCAGCCTGATTATTTGGGCAGCATCTAGGGAAAATACCTGCATGGTAACCGTTCTTGTTCATAAAAGAGATGCTATCAAAAAGAAGCTACCCAGGTTCTTCCAGTACCTCGTGCTTTCAATTATTGCATTGATCGTTCTGGTACCCATCGTGATCATGGCCTTTGGCGCTTTGAAGACGCGCGGTGAGATGTTTACACATCCATACACCCTTCCTATTCCCGCCCATTGGGAGAACTTTGAGGTGATTTTGAAAACGCCTTCGTTCTGGGCCATGCTGCGCAATAGCCTAATTGTGATGTTAGGGACAACTGTGGGCGTGTTGATCGTTTGCAGCCTGGCGGCATTTGTATTTGCCCGCATGCAATTCCGAGGCAAAGACTTTGCTTTCAACTTTCTCACCCTGGGTCTCATGTTCCCGATCACCGTTGCTATCATGCCGGTCTACCTCGTGGTTCGTCAGATGCATCTGATTGATACTTTCCTGGCAGTGATCCTGGTGCAGATTGCCTTTTTAATTTCCGGTAATATCTTGATTCTGCGTGGGTTCTTCACATCGATCCCGATGGAAATGCAGAACGCGGCTTACATTGACGGATGTACCGCATTTGGCTTTTTCTGGCGTATATTGCTCCCCCTGGCACGTCCGGCTCTAGCAGCGATAGCAGCATTGACCATGATCGTCAGTTGGAATGATTTACTTACCCCTCTTATTATTCTAAACAAGGACACCCTCTGGACTTTACCACTTGGCACCATGCAGTTCCAGGGACAATACAGTTCAGATTTGGCGCTAACGGCGGCTTTTGTGACCTTATCTGCCTTACCGGTGATTATTTTTTACGTGTTCGCTGAACGACAGATCGTATCTGGCCTCACAGCAGGTGCATTTAAAGGTTGATCCTGGAAGATACAAGACAATGCTTGCTGTTAAAGGTTCTATCATCCGTGTCTGGTTATCGGAGATTTGATGGACGATCTTGATCTCGCCATTCGTAGAAATCGGACCGCAAATGTAATTGGCACTCTTTCTCACCAGGGAATACCTGTTTCCCATCAAGAAATCTTGGTGAAACAGAAGAATCATAAATTCTTGTTTGGCGGCAATTGGGGCGAAAGTACACTCGCACTGGTTAATGGTGAGTTGTTGGGTAGAGAAAAAGAACTTGCCGAGCTGCGTAATGAACATTTTTTGCAGTTGTTTAACCAAGCTACATTGCCTTTTTATTGGGCGCGGTTCGAGCCTCAGCGTGGACAGCCACAAACCCAGCGCATCCTCAATGTTGCCCGATGGTATGTGAATCATAATTGCGTCATAAAAGGCCATCCTTTATGCTGGCATACGCTAACACCGGATTGGTTGCTGACCATGAGCAATCAGGAAATCCTTCGGGCTCAGCTGGATCGCATACAACGGGAGGTCTCTGATTTTGCCGGACTGATCGGTCAATGGGATGTTGTTAACGAAGCGGTCATCATGCCCATTTTCGATCGTTACGATAATGGCATCACCCGACTATGTAGAGAGTTGGGACGTATCGAATTGATCCGCACAATGTTTGAGGCGACACGCACCATAAATCCACAGGCCATATTGTTATTGAATGATTTTGATGTTTCACCCGCTTATGAAATACTTATTGAAGGTTGCCTGACCGCAGGTGTCCAGATTGATGTGATTGGTATTCAAACGCATATGCATCAGGGTTACTGGGGCACTGAGCGTACCCAGAGTGTGCTTGAACGATTTGAGCGCTTCAATATTCCCATCCATTTTACCGAGAATTCAATTGTTTCTGGACATCTTATGCCGCCTGAAATTATCGATTTGAATGATTATCAGGTGAGTGAATGGCCGAGCACCTCGGATGGGGAACAGCGCCAAGCACAGGAAGTGGTCTCGCATTACAAAACCTTGTTGGCCCACCCAGCTGTGCAGGCGATCACCTGGTGGGATCTATCTGATGGAGGGTGGCTGAATGCGCCAGCCGGTTTATTGCGCCGGGATCATTCTTGCAAACTCGCTTACGACGAACTGTTGAAGCTGATAAAAGGTGAATGGTGGCTCTCGCCGACCAGGATGATAACAGACGCCAATGGCAAGTTTATTTTTAAGGGTTTCCTGGGAGAATATGAACTTTCAACAGGACACCAGAAATCCACTTTTTTGGTGCCGGAGAAAGGTGAAGCCTCGATTTCTATCAGTCTGTAGGACGCTTTATCATTTGATGGGCTTTTTGAAAAATAGAAGTGCTCATCTTTTTGTAGGTTTATTCAATATTTGCAATACCGAGTATACAATGTCAGGTTGCACAACTAACTTTGAGTATGTGATATTACGTTTCTTGTTTCACTGCCTACTACCTCTCGAAAAATGAAGGAATAATTATGTCACATCCGGCTTACCTCGATCCTACTTTACCTATACCTGAACGTGTTCAGGATTTGCTTTCACGCATGACTCTGAACGAAAAACTCGGGCAATTTATTCACTCCGTTGATGGCATTCCACGCCTGGGGATAGCTCCATATAATTTCTGGAGCGAGGGCCTGCACGGTGTGGGTCGCAATGGACGCGCCACAGTTTTCCCGCAAGTCATCGGTATGTCGGCTACGTGGAACCCGACGCTGGTAAAAGACATCGCAGCTGCGATTGGCGACGAAGGCCGCGCCAAATTCCACGAAACCATACGTACCGAGGGAAAGACTAGCCTGTACCAGGGATTGACCTTTTGGTCGCCCAACGTCAACATATTCCGGGACCCGCGTTGGGGACGTGGGCAGGAAACATGGGGTGAGGACCCGTTTTTGACCGGGGAAATGAGCACAGCTTATGTGCTCGGACTGCAGGGCGACAACCCGAAGTATCTGAAAGCTGCCGCCTGCGCCAAACATTTCGCGGTG
>CAZXPK010000251.1:0-3413 GCA_964642565.1 uncultured Anaerolineaceae bacterium | reverse complement strand
TTCCATACCTGTATCGATCTTCAGGTGTACTTTCGCCTTTACCCCCATCTGAGAGGCAATTTCATCCACCTGGCACAATTTATCGACCGATGAAGCCGTGATAGTTAAGTCATGCTTCAAGAATCCCGGCACCTGATTACCCAGGATGCCTCCCAATACCAGGATGGGCATCTGGATGCCATTTTCACGCAGCAGGATGCCTTCCTCAAGTACTGCCACGCCAATATAATCCGCACCGAGTGCTTCCATCAGCTGTGCCACCCGCAATAAACCATGACCATATGCATTCGCCTTGAGAATGGGCATCACCTTGGCAGGTGCAACATGCTGGCGTATGGCACGAAAGTTGTTGGTAAGACGATTTAAGTCCACCTCCACCAGGGTTGGGCGGACAACGTCGTTTGAGCTAATGGTTGGGTCATTTATAGGTGGCATGGCTTCGATACCGCGCCTCAGGGTTTCTCAGAGGGCGTATAAAGTATACCAATAAAAACAGGGACGGGTAAACGCCAGACGTCCGCTCGTCCCTGTTCCGTTATACATCAAACTATGGGTTTAAAAGCCCATCGATGGTTTGTTTGAAGGTGTCAAAAGACTGAGCCCCAACCACTGCCTGACCGTTGATGGCAAAGGTGGGTGTGGATGGCACCCCCAATTGCTGGCCAGTACTGGTTTGATCTTTGACGAATTGGGTGTATTTTCCTGAGTCCAGGCAGGTGTTGAATGCCTTCGTGTCCAGACCCATATCGGCAGCGAACCCTTTCAGGTTGTCCTTGCTGAATGCGCCCTGGTTCTCTCCATTTTGGTGTGAGAAGAGGTAGTCGTGAAATTCCCAGAAGGCATTCTGATCCCCGGCACACTCAGCGGCTTCGGCTGCCCATTGTGATTCATCACCCAGGAAAGCGAAGTTGAAATATCCAAATCGTACCTTACCGGTATCTACGTATGTGGTAATTATCTGACGACCCGCGTCAGCGGCAAATTGCCCGCAGTAGGGTCACTGATAATCGCTAAATTCGATGATCGTGACCTTGGCGTTGGGGTCACCTTGAAAATGGGTGGTGTGACTGACGATGTACTCCATCAGCTGCTGCTGGTTGCTGATGGCTGCCATGGTCGGGTCTGCTGGAGTCGCCGCAACATTAGCCTGATCAGCTGGGAGTGTAACCGCTGGCGTCGTCACTACAGCAACATCTCCGGTCGTCTCCAGGCCTTTGTTCACCAGCGGGCGACCAAAATATCCAGCCAGCAATCCAACCACCAGAAAGATCAATGCCAGTACAGGAGTCCACCATGACTGGATGACTACAGTCAGTGCGGGCTTTTCTCCTTGAGGTTGGTCTATCATTAACCTACTCCTTTTTTTCGTGTGGGCACAATTTTATCACATCGCCTATGATAGCCTGATGCGCACTGCTGCAAATGATAAATAGGTGAGTCCGTTTTTTTTTCTTTCCCTTTATGTCAGCATGATTAAAACCAGACCCGCAAAGAGGATGCCAATACCGGCAACCTTAGTAGGGTAAGCGCGCTCCCTCTGCACCAGGATGCCCAGGACAGCTCCCAGCGGAATGCTTAACTGGCGGAACGCAGCGATATAGCTTACGTTGGCGGCATATTCCATGGCCGCCAGCACCAAACCATAAGTGCCAACGATCAATAATCCCGTAACAAACGCCATCCTTTTCCCCGCTCGCCAGACTGTGGCTAATTCTGCTCGTTCAGAGCTGGAAAGTAGAATAGTTGCGCCCATCACGATGCTGATGGTGATGCTTCCCATCGCCAGGTAAAAAAAGGCGATTTCGATCTGGCTCAGACCGATGCCAGGTGCAGATCGTAAGTCAATTAAAGCCTGGTTATCCACCAGAGTGTAACCGGTGGTACCCAGGGCTGCCAGACCCGCCAGCAAGCCACAGGCAGTCAGGTAGTTGGCTAGCTGGATATGGCGCATGCTGTGCAGCGGCAGGGTCAGGCAGCCGATCACAACCAGCAGGATACCTGCAACGCCGATCAGACTGATAGGTTTACCGAGACCCAAAGTAGCGGTCAATAAAGCCACCAGTATCACCGGTAGTGCCCGTGCGAGTGGATATGCCACCGACATATCACCATGCCGGTATGCACCTGCCAGCCCAATGTAATAAATTGCCTCAAATACGCTGGTAAGCCCCAGCCACACCCACACACGCGCCGGGATAAACGCAAAAGCATCGTGGTAAACCAGCAGCAGGGGTGAGAAACATATCGCTGCGAACGCGGATGCGACGAAGAAGAAAGCAGTGGAAGGATTTTGTCGCTTGCTCAGCAGGTTCCAAAAGGCATGCACGAAAGCAGAGATGGTGACCAGTATAATGGCGACGGGCGTCATGACGAGGCGAGTATAACACAGCGAATACCCTACGCTTTCCAAACGCTTCCATTAATGTCTCTGTAACATTTGTGGTGGGGATTGGATAAATAGGCAAGAGCCATGCATGATGTTAGGCGACTAAACCGACATCACAAAGGAGCCTGCCATGTCGATGGTTGCCAGATGTCGAGACAAAAACCGAAATTCGTCTCATTGTATAAATGTCAATTTCCAAAATCGCCCACCGCCGATGTTACAGATAGGGAATTCCAACGGGGGATTATTAATAAGTAGAGTAATGAGTGTGTTGAAAGTCTTCGTGCATCTCCCATATAAGGGGGATGCCATGAATTTTTCAACACACTGATAAAATAAGCGTCAAGCTCATACGCATCTGCATAAGAATTTATTAACATATGAATAAAAAGCCAGCTGATAATTTGATTAGATAAGCGCTGACCTTTATGCTTTCACCCTGGAAAATCGCTCCACCCTCTCAGCAGAGATTATCCCTTAGTGTACGTTGATTAACACGATTGGTAAGTATAGTTGATATAACGGTGGCGCTGGTTGCGTGGGAGTAATTATAGCGGCAATGGTGCCAGTGGCTGTTGACGTAGACGTACTGGTAGCCGTCTCAGTGGGTTTTGCAGTATTTGTGGGTAGCGGTGTAATAGTCGCGGTTTTACTTGGCGTAGGTGTCGAAGTATTTGTCGGCACCGGTGTACGGGTCGGAGTGCTACTAGGAGTCCGTGTAGGCGTGCGGGATGATGTGTAACTTGGAGTAGGTGTCGACGTATTTGTTGGCAGTGGAGTATGGGTTGAAGTGCTGCTGGGAGTCAGTGTAGGCGTGCGGGATGATGTGTAGCTTGGAGTAGATGTCGACGTATTTGTCGATAGTGGTGTTACAGTCGTGGTTTGACTTGGGTTGGATGTAGATGTATTCGTTGGAGATGGTGTTATGGTGGCAGTTCGAGTGGCTGTGGGTGTAGAAGTGTTGGTTGGTGTTGGTGTAAAGGTAGAAGTTTGAGCTGGAGTAGATGTTTTAGTATTGGTTGGCGAG
>CAZXPK010000250.1:0-3418 GCA_964642565.1 uncultured Anaerolineaceae bacterium | reverse complement strand
ATACCCAATTCCCAGAAACACCAGTGATCGAAAAATTACTTAAGGGGAGCGAAGTCGCCAGGTTACTCAATGTCAGCCGCAGTTTTGCCTACCTTATTATGCAATCAGGGGATATCCCGACAGTGAGGTTAGGGCGTTCGGTTCGGGTTCGTCCCAGTGATCTTGTGGATTTCATCTCACAGAATACTGTTGGCGAAACTGGAAAGATCTCATCTACTAATTGAGGTCATCCGAACGGGTTGTGTAAGAAACGGCCGTAGCCAGACAATAGATACATTGATCTACGCTTCATCGGTTTTGAAATACATAAACGGAGGTAATAAGCAATGAGCAAGAGATATTCGAGACATCACCACAGAACTATTCAAGATCGTTTTATAACGAGGAATAAGATAACGAAACAGTTAGATGGTCCTGAAACGGTATTCATCATAAATGGTCCGCCAGAAGATGCTTGCTGCAATATATGTGGACGAAGTGCTGAAGAACTTGAGCCTTTTGATCAAGAATTCGTCAAAGCAAGAAAAGAACTGGAGGAATTCCTTAGTGGAGATACACCGAATGGTTATTTTTTTAGCCCCTATTTGACTGCAGAGAACAAGCTTACGAAGACTTTTAGATCCAATGATGGGATCAACATAGAACCTTCTTGGGAATGTCAGGATTGTTATCCTTACTTTGGTGAAGAAGTAACTGTAGAAGAACTCTCTCGACATTATCGCTAACCAAAATAACTTGACCAGGCTAACGGTCAACTGTTAGCCTGGTCTATTGGTAGGTTATACACTAGGATAGGATTTTACTCTTGATAAATATCAACGCCATGAATATCCTGGTTCGAAGGAAAAAAACTAGTTGCCAGCGTCGCAGATGCTGGTTCCAATGCACCAGAGCCCTGACCATTGGATCAAATCTATATAACACTTTGATCATCGAGGCTCTATGCTTGACACTGCGATAATTGATTACCCTTTATCACTAACTACAAACCAGTTGAGTGAATGGAGAAGTATCTCAGATACACAACCAGGAGAAGCTCCAGAGAATAAATATACGAATTATAAACATCTGGAAAATCGCGCCGCACTAGAATTTATCTATTACCCATCAAATCCACGATATCCCAAGCCACGGTTGAGTATTCAGGCATCTCTGCCTAAGGTTCTCTACGGTAATAACATTGAGGAAATCACTTCGGAAGCTGAAATTGAAGAAGCTATCGACCGGGTCAATGATTTTATTGGAGGAGTAAACTGGTTGCCTGCTATCGATTTTGGCGCCGGTCGTCTGTGGCGGATTGACCCGGTATATAACCATCAGGTGGGCAGTTGTGTGCCTGATTTTTTAAGGGTCCTCTCCAAACGTGTATATCCTAAGAGAGATACCATATCGTATCTTAACGAAGGAGTGCAATTCAAATCAAAGGTTGCTTCTACCAAGTTTTACGATAAGGAAAAAGAGAGCAGATCTTCCTTAGCAGCGGGCATTCTTCGGCAGGAGACTACATTCCTCCATACCTATTACATTGAACGGAGAACCGGTCTTCAACACCCCACCTTGAGAGATATTAAACAACCATTACTTAGGAAAATCCTCCAGGAAGATCTGGATAAATTGCATTTAGCTGACTGCGTCTTTGTTGATAGTTCCATAGCACAACAGGTACTCATTCTTAAGTATGGGTACACGCATGGAAATACACTGTTTGGTCACTTACGCGCCAGACAATCCATGAACACGGAATGGCTGAGATTACAGGGTGCCAACAGACGCACCATCCAGAAATATGAAAAACAGATCTCTGACGCTGGTGTTTCCCTTGCTTTGGCAGAAGATCGCTTATCTCTCCCACCACTGGAAATAAGAATACCTGATGCACCAGCGTGCGCAAAGTCGTAAGTGATACTTAGACTTCGGAATACGCATATTGGATGTAGTAGTAATGTTATGTCCACAGGAAGAGTAAGATTAATAAAAAAATATATCGGTTGTTAAAAAACGAAAGGTAGTGTGTTGTGATCACATTTCATAACGACCATTTAGTATCGCCTGAGTTTTGTAAGTTGATCTATGCTACGGTACCCGAGGAATATCATATCCCTGTGATACTTGTACCTCATACTAAGGAATTTCGATTTCGAGGAGCTTGTTCATACAACTCTATTGAATTGAATTTACAAGCTATTTTTTACCATGGATATCCAGGTGAATTCAAATTATGGAAGAATTTGTTAAGTGTCACCTATCACGAATTCGGGCATAAAGCGAATGAGCACCTGACAAACCATATTTCTATTGAGGAATATTGGGGATATGAAAATGGATATCACTTGACTGAGCAATTAGCCATTGATTGGGCTAACAAAAAACTGCTTGAACTGGCAGAAATAGATACACGACTGTGCCAACCAAAACAGCTAGGTCCATATTTTGACGGGCGCATTATTAAACGAAAGAACGAAACTAGAACACATGGGGAGCTGATTTTATGGGTAATTGAGGAATATAGGAAGTTTGCTTGTGGGGGACAATTATCAGCCACTGAGGTGGCAAAGATGTTCGGTGCATACAAATATCCCAAGTACAAAGGCTTTAGTTTTGAAGATCGATCTAATTTTGAAGGTAAATTCGAAGGAAGATATGAAGCACCAGATACCAGGCTTGTTAGAAAACTGGCAAAAGATCTGGCATATATTTATACCGACCATTTTAATCGCAAACATATGTATTTTGCCTGGGGTGATTGTGAAGAAATCGGGCGGAGAGTTGCGGGATATAAAGCAATGCACGGACCGGGGCCTAGTGAGATCGAATATATAGAGGAATGTAAGCGGGAACAATCGGAATGGAAACAGGATAGCGCCCTTAGTTCTGACCAAGATCTTTTAGATTTCTGAAGCATAAAATTGTTTCAGACCAATTAACACTATATAGGAGTGCCTTATGAACAGTAATGTTTCTATTTCTAAAAGACAGTACCAGTTTGAAAAATCAATTGAGGGTATACCTTTATTGAGTGTCTCAAAATCGCTAGGATATAACTCACTCCAAATATGAGCAATCACAATTGTGCGATTAAGAAAATCCTGCCGGTTCTAATTCAGGATCTTAATGCCTTCATGGTCTGGTTAAAAAGTGTCACCTTTATCCTGCAATTGAAGCTGTCACTTGATGACATCGAAGCGGCTGGAATAGTCCCAGGCTTTATTGAGCAGGCAATAACACTACCGCCATTAGTTCTGCCTATCCCGGATGAAGAAGAATATAAAATATTACCGAAAGTCCCCAGTGATACAGAGACAATACTCTCATCAATTACCCTTGATCAAATCAGATTATTGGATCAGGTGATAAAATGAGATCGTTATATTGCACCTTAACAACTGAATGGACAGGACACGCAGGTTTGCCTTCCCAC
>CAZXPK010000249.1:0-3447 GCA_964642565.1 uncultured Anaerolineaceae bacterium | reverse complement strand
CTCTTCTTCTCCTCCTTTTAAAGAGAGCCGGCAGTGGCGTACCCGGCTCTCGTTTGTTAAGGAGAGAACGGTTAATCGATTTTATCTCCCGTGCATAAAGTAAGCTGATAACAAACCAGCTGGCGCATATCCTTAAACCCCAGCTCGCGATACATTTTTAAAACCTCCAACTTATCACCCCAGGATTCCATTTCAACCAGAGTTTGACCCTGGTCACGTAGCCAGCAGATGCCAGTGAGCACCAAGGCACGGTATAGGTCAAGGCGACGGTGTTGAGGGACGATCCCGGGGGCGTCGATATAGCCAGTAGGTACCCCGTTTTTTACAGTTTGTTCGGTTGATGGTTCCACCCGGCTGATACCAATTACCCTGCCCTTTTCTGAAAATACAAGGAAGAGACCTTGTTGGTTGAAATTGGGTAACCAGGAGTCCACCTCGCTTTCACTGACCTCGCGATGACCCCATAGGGGAATGTAACTAAGGTTCATCGCTTGAGTAAGGATGGAAGGATCGTGAACCGCGGAGTATGGACGCATGGTGTATCCATATGGCCAAATCACCGGGGGAAGATGGGCGTCTGCGGTGATACGCAATTCGGTGTAGGCTCCCTGAGAGATGAAGCTATGCTTTTGTAAGAAAACTTGTGTAGCAGGATGGCTGGCATTAGCATAGATTTGAATGGCATTCGCATTGAGCTGACGGGCGCGCTCAGTGACTTTGGATAACAGGCTACTTCCTACTCCATGGCGTCGCCAATCGGGATGGACGATGATATTGGCGTCTGCGAGGTATGTTTCGGGGGAGAGCTTGACGAGGGCTGAAGCAATCAGCGCTGGTGACTCACCAGGAGCATCAATCACCCAGCGATCCCTGAGGGGATTAGACCCGGGAAGATTTAACTGTGCGCGTAAAGCTTGCTCATTGAGCTCGATCCCTTCATGGTCAACTGCTTCTACCGCGGTGAGCAAGGTTAATAGCCGGGGGATATCCTGATCTGGTGAGAATGAGCGGATAACAAGCTGGTTCAGATCCATATTCCTCATAAATAGCGCAAACCGTGTTCTTGATAAAACTTCAGCAATGTGTGTACCTCACCCCAACCCATAGCGCAATTCAATATCGCAATGCTTCCAGAATGCATACGGACGTACATCGTCCGGATGCATAATCGGCATACTCATGCTCGTCAGCGGCTAACAATTGTACCACCTTCGATAACCGCGCGATTTATCACGACTGGAGTAGCATAATCTGGAAGGTCGGGGTGCCACTGGAAGGCAAAGCTTTCGCCTGGGTGAGCAGTCACACTCGCCCTACTGGTGAACGACACATCTAAACCTTCAGAGGTAGTCAGTGCTTGATAGACTCGCAAAGGTTCTGCATGGATGAGCGTCGAGTGCCCGACATCAAGGTTTCGGGGGAAACCTTGACAATTATGGATGACTTCTGAGTGGTCCATAAATTTTCAAAGGAGATCCGCATTGATTAATATAATGATAATTACTTTATTAAGTTGAGGATCTCCTGGTAGCGAAAGCAATCCGTAGTATGGTCATTCACCATGCCCACAGCCTGCATGTGAGCGTAGCAAATGGTGGGCCCAACGAAACGGAAACCGCGCATGAGGAGATCCTTGCTCATCTGGCGGGAGATATCGGTTTCAGCGGGAATCTCATGACCACTGGTCCATGCATTGATAATGGGTTTACCCCCGACGAACTGCCACATGTAAGCGTCAAAACTGCCGAACTCCTGTTGAATCTTTATAAATGCCTGTGCATTTCGAATAGCAGCATTGATCTTAAGACGGTTGCGGATAATCCCAGGATTTGCCAGCAGCTCTGACACCTTATGCTCATCATATTGAGCAATTTTATGAGGATCAAAACCATCAAAAGCCAGGTGATAATTTGGACGTTTGCGCAAGATGGTATACCAGCTGAGACCAGCCTGAGCACCCTCCAAGATGAGAAATTCGAACAGCAAGCGGTCATCATGGACAGGAACACCCCATTCCTGGTCATGATAAGCCTGATAGAGCGGATCATCGGTGTTGGCCCAGAAGCAACGTGTGGGTAGCATATCAATTCCTCGAAAGTGCTTTGGTGATAATTGCCTGACGCCTGATTGAGATTGGATCAACCGACTTAATTTGCCCAAGCTGCTTTTCACACTGTGGGGCAGCATATTGAAGCTCTTGGGTGGCTAAAGGATCGTCAACCTCAGAAAGCATTAGTAAAGTATAGAAATATGGGAAGCCACCCCATCTGCCTTTGCCATCGCGGTGACTTGCCAATTTAGATAACAGGGAGTTCAGACGCGTTATAGAGTCTTTCACATTGCACGAGGTCAAATAACGCATATAAGCAATAGTGAGGGATTTGCATTCTCCTTTTGAGCAAAACTTACTATTATAACAGGATGTACTCATGCGCTGGTCGGCGACCCGGATGGACTGAGTGACAGTATCATTATTCACCCCAAGCAACTCAAGGATCCGGGCAGATTCGATGAGCTGAATATGTCTGCGAGCAAATTCGGTTAATATCTGCTCACCGGAAAATAGCATGGATCGAGCTTCCGATTCAGCGGCGAAGGGGATGAAGAAGCCGGAATTTGATCCAGAATGGATCTGGCGGCTGATGAGCAGCGAGGCAGTTTCTTGACGATGAGCAGCCGGGATGGGTTTTTGATAGAAAAATGCATCAGCAGCTGAATTTAGGGTGCCAGCGAGGCTAATTGGACAGACGATGGTCATATTTCCTCCCTTATTACTTTAAAGATTAAATCTCATGATTGGGCGAGTCACAGAGCGCCGCAAGACTTCGGTGAAGCCAGCTTGCTTGAATGCCGAAAATAATCCCGTGTAAACAAAGGCGTCCGGGGATTTGCCGTCTTTAGGCTCAACCGGATAGCCCTCGATGATCCTGGCTCCATTAGCCCTGGCATATTCAACAGCAGCCTTCAGCAGCTGAATGGTCAAACCTTTACGGCGTTGGTCGCGGGAGACAAAGAAGCACACCACCGACCAGACAGTCTGATCATCAATAGGTTTAAGGATACGCGAGCGGCCCAAGGTGGGGAATTCTTCACGAGGAGCGATGGAACACCAGCCAACCGGCTCATCACCTGAATAAGCCAGGATGCCGGGACTGTTGCCAGAGTCGACCAGGGCTTTGATATTACGGCGGTTAAGCTCACCCTGCTGGTCATCAAACTGAGTGCGGGATAAGCGCCAATACATGCACCAGCAGCCTCCACAGGCACCTCGCGGACCAAATAATTTTTCAAAATCCGACCAGCGTTCTGGTGTAAGAGGATAGAAAGCGGTCATACGAGCTCCTTTTTCATGAAGTCCAATACCACTTCACTGAACTTTTCTGACTGTTCCAAAGGGAGCATATGAGCAGTGCCTGGAAACAGGATCTTGCGGGCATGGGGAATCTC
>CAZXPK010000248.1:0-3470 GCA_964642565.1 uncultured Anaerolineaceae bacterium | reverse complement strand
ACTATATTAATATTAGAATAATAATCAACGAATTCATGTTGATTTATTGTAGAAATATGTAGAATCTAATGGATTTTAGCTATTCTTTGTGGTTAAATTAGAATATGACCGCAAAGGTAATTCTTCGAAACCAAGAATATGAGATAAAACACGGTATGACCATCCGAAAAGCACTCCAGAAATTAAACATTGAACCTGATAGTGTTCTTGCCACTCGCAATGGTGAACTAATCACAGATGATGAAATTGTTAAGGATAATGATGTGATTAAATTGGTATCGGTAATTTCTGGAGGCTAGCAAGAAGCGAGGCTGATATGCGCCTGGAAAATCGTTATGCAATTGTTACAGGTGGCTCAAATGGCATCGGACGTGCCATTGTAAGACGGTTTGCCTCCGAGGGCGCACACGTTGCTATTTGGGATTTGGATACCGAGGCAGCTCAATCGCTCATCACCGAGCTTGGAGATCGACCAGTTTTTTATCTACCGGTGGACGTGACAGATCCAGATTCAGTCGCGACAGCCTCCCAAAAATGCTACCAAGATTGGGGGAAAATTGATATCCTGATCAATAATGCCGGGATTTTGCACGATGCCCAGCTTGTCAAGTATAAAGACGGTGAAGTACAAGCAACCATGTCCTTAAAGACTTTCGATGATGTGATTGGGGTTAATTTAAGAGGTACATTCATCTGCACCCGTGCTATTGTCCCATATATGATTACCCAAAATAAAGGTAGGGTGATCAGTACAACTTCGATTGTCGGTATTTACGGTAACTTTGGTCAGACGAATTATGCGGCTTCAAAATCTGGTGTAATTGGTATGACCCGGGTGTGGGCACGTGAATTGGGTCGATATAATATAACCGTCAATGCAGTTGCCCCGGGTTTTATCGAGACCGATATGGTTCGTCAGATGCCTCCGGACATCCTTCAATTAATGATCAATCGCACTCCACTCAAACGATTAGGTAAGCCAGATGAGATCGCGAATGTATTTTTGTTTCTCGCCAGCGATGAAGCTTCTTTCATTTCCGGAGCGGTGATCTCTGCTGATGGTGGTACCGTACTCGGAACTTAGAATATAGAAGACCATGGTCACCTCAGATCGTATAAAGGAATATCGTTCACACACTTTTGGATATTATCCCAAAGACAGGGTGAAAACAAAAGATGAAGCCATTGAGTTTGTTAATCAACGAGGCTATATTTATTTTTGGCCAATCTATGGCATCACTCTACCGAGCCTATGGGGAGCTGTCTCGGGTGATCGTCCAGTCCCTAACGATCACGATGATCCCGGTCACGTCAGCTGGGATTGGAAAGATTCATTGCTGGGTAAGCATGTATGGTTTTATGGCAAAATCCTGCGGAAAAAAGCGACAATTATAAGCATGGAAATTGCTCCATACTTCTATGCACTGACTGAAAATTACGGTTCCCCTGAAGAAGATTATCTCACCATATATGAGCAGGGTCGGATGACACAGGAAGCCAAAGCGGTTTATGTGGCTTTACTTGAAAACAGCCCATTAGATACGATTACTTTAAGAAAAGCCTCCCATTTGACCAGTCATGAGAGTGAAAGTCGCTTCAACCGCGCTTTATCAGACTTGCAAGCAGATTTTAAGATTATGCCGGTGGATGTCGTCGATGCTGGTTCCTGGCATTATTCGTTTGCTTATGACATTGTTGCTCGGCATGAACCAATGCTACTTGAAAAAGCTCGTTATCTTGGTGAATTGGATGCTCGTCAGAAAATCCTCGAGTTATACTTTCGCTCGGTAGGTGCAGCCCAATTACGTGATTTAGTCAAGCTGTTCGGGTGGAAACCCCCTGATCTTACCCAGGCTATACAACGTTTGGAACAGGGTGGAATTATCCAAAATCATCAAGAAGTGGATGCTCTTCCCGGCGAATGGATGGTGCTAAACGATATATTCTGATCATTCAGTGATCTTCGAACACGTTACTTTGATTGCTCATGCCGATTGGAGTAAAAATCCCGATAAACGCTGGATGGCCATTGCTGTAATGCAAGCCGACCGCCGCTGGTTGGTTTGTGAGCTTTCAAAAGTACACGAGCCATCCAGCTTATTTTTAGTTTTAAAGTCCCACCAGATCGAACCCAGCTGCATTATGGTCGGGTTTGATTTTCCTATTGGTATTCCTTATAGTTATGCCTATAAAGCTGGTATCATTGATTTTTTAGCAACCTTGGCATTATTTGAGCACAATGAATGGGACCAATTCTACACCCCGGCTGAGCTCCCATCTCAAATTAGCCTTCACCGTCCTTTTTACCCCAATAGACCAGGGAATTCGAGAAGGCAGCATCTGGAAAAAGGACTGAACATCCCATTTGACAACCTATATCGACTATGCGAAGGGGTCCATGAAAATCTTAGGGCTGCTTGCCCCCTATTCTGGACCTTGGGTGGTAAACAGGTAGGAAAAGCCGCTATCTCCGGTTGGGATTCCCTCCTCGCTCCAGCGCTAGATGACCCTGAGCTAAATATAAAAATCTGGCCTTTTTCCGGTTCACTGACTGATATATGCAAAGCCGGGAATATTGTAGTACTCGAAACCTATCCTGCTGAATTTTATGGACATCTTGGATTATCATTTTCTCTCCCCGTTAGAAGAAGCAAACGACGTCAAATTGATCGTAAGGCTTTTGCTGACCAGCTCATAACTTGGGCGAGAGATCACCAATTGGGGTTGGATAGTTCGATATTGAACATGATCCAGGATGGCTTTGGCAATGGTCTTGATGGCGAAGACCGGTTTGATGCTTTGGTAGGTCTGTATGGTATGATAAACGTCATTCTGGGGAACCGCCCAACCGGGGAACCGGCACCTCCCCTGATCACAAAAATCGAGGGTTGGATATTCGGTCAGGAGCCACCTCAAAAGGATACCTATCTTGGCAGAATCAGCAAGTAAAACCGCTCTAATTACTGGCGCATCCAGCGGGTTGGGTGCTGAATTTGCCAACCAGCTGGCAGCTAGGGGTTATAACCTGGTACTCACAGCCAGACGTGCAGAACGCTTGCAACAACTTGCTGAATTAATCGAATCCAGGTATGGCGTCCAGGTTAGTGTTCAACCTGCTGATCTATCGAATTTGACAGATATTGATCGCTTAGTTTCGACGATTAATAGCTTATCCAACCTCGAACTATTGGTTAATAACGCAGGTTTTGGCACTGTTGGCAGGTTCCATCGGGTGGACACAGATAAAGAACTTGCCATGCTGAATGTGCATATGGTTGCCCCTGTGTTGCTGTGCCGGGCAGCATTACCTGGGATGATCTCTCGAAATCTTGGAGCGATCATTAACGTTGCCTCACTTGCCGGTCTCATCCCCATCCGTAACGTCTTATACCATTCCAGCAAAGCATTCCTGGTCAGCTTCTCTGAAGCACTGCATGCAGAGCTCCATGGTAGCCAGGTGCGTGTACAGG
>CAZXPK010000247.1:0-3509 GCA_964642565.1 uncultured Anaerolineaceae bacterium | reverse complement strand
CACAGAAGCGCAATGCTTCATAAGTAATATAATTAATTTTGTTTCTATTATCTATTTGCCATAATGGATTACCGCTTATTGGATGCAACACAGCACCAAATCTTGGAGCTACCATGGGAATTATAGAATTAACTCCTTTATAAAACAGGTCCCAGAAAACTTTGTGCGGACCATTATAAGTAGTGAAGTATTGGTTCGATTTGTTACCAATTCCCCGAAAAAAAAGTTCCTGTTGTCCCGGTGAACCAATCTTAACATCGATAACAAATTTCCCATTAAAAATAGAACAACCAAACATCCCCAATAGTGCTCTCGATGCGTACCAACTACCATAATATAAAGTCACATAAGCCCAAGGTGAAGAACTCGGGATCATCAGATCAAGAGATCGCCTGTAATGGGATGCGGCAAGGAATAATGAGCGTTCAACCTCTCGAAGTGAGCAATCTCGAAATTCTTGGAAAATTTGTGTTCCTTCTGTAATAGTTCGACTTTTAGTGCCTAGGATGTTTTTTTGGAAATCATCAATTGCTCTTTCGGCATCTCCAGCTGATTTGCTGAAAGAAGAACAATAGTGACGAGCTTCATCGATACCAAATAGTCTCATGTTTCAATCCTACCTAAATACCTGAGCGTGAAGCTGTTCATATATTGCTTTCATACCAGCACTGCCCTGGGCAGCTATTATGGTTTCTGGACTTAAGGAGTTTTCATCGATCTTTTTTAAGAACTTATAAAAATCTTTATAACTTAGTGTTGTTGGATCTCGAGCAATCTTTCGTATGATATCAGGCAATAATCGCAATAAAGCCCTAAGTACTCTAGCTCGAAAAAAAGGAGAATCCTTTGTTCCCCAACGATCACGATCAATTTCGCGGATTGCTACAAAATATTGAGTAATCACATAATATTGTTGATCAAAAGATAGTCCAAATAATGGAGAACGCCTATAAATTAATGACTTTAACTCAGGTGCCAAAGATCCTTGTTTTAACTGAATCTCTGCTTGTTCCCCAGTCAGATCTATCCTCTGAAAGAATGGACTATCACGTTCGGTGGCGAAAAGAAATACCATTTCAGCAGCAGCTATTGCATCTGGATCGTCATCAGGCCGAACTAATCTTACAAGATCCCATCGTAACGATGATGGAACTCTCTTTTGGTTATCATTTATTTCTAGGAAAAGGCTAGCCATTTCAACTTCAGATAAATACATATGAATTAGACAGGAATAATTTGCATCATATTGAGAATATTTTTGAGCCCATAATCTGTGTTGACCATCAACGACAAGAAATCTAATGTCTGATGGTATGAGAAGTTTATTATCTTTTATATCAAACTTAGGGCGATCTGTCGCGAGTACAATGGCGTTTGGAAATGTACGTTTTTGATCTAAAACAGCCAATGCTATCTCCCGAGCCCTAGTTTCTCTAACAACCCTTTGAAAACCTTGATCTGGATCTTTACTTCTCCATGATGGTGTAGTATGTTTTAGCAACCATCCCCCTGAAATAGCCGCAACATAAATACGCGGAGAATCCTGTAGCTGAAAACCGACAACCTCAATATAATCTACATTCATTACCACTTATCCTTTCACGAATAAGCATTTACTTTATCGGAGAAGAAGATTTGATGAAATAAGTAAGGCTTCATCGGTTTTTCGTCGATATTTAGGATCTGCAGCAAGTATACTGAACCGTGAAATCGTTTGACAAATGAAGTCCGGATAAAGATTAATTACTTCACTAACATTAGCGTTACTTACTACTACAAAACATCCACGTTTAACAAGCTCCTGTGCAGTAGATGCAAGTCTAATTTGATCTTGCCAATTAAATAACTTTTCATTGTAATTGCGAAAACCATTTCTGGAGTGTAGCACTGTATATGGAGGATCTAGATAGATAAAATCGCCGGGAGAGGCGGGTTCCAAGAGCGTTTGGAAATCGCAACATGCAATCTGTGCTACTTGCAGTGTTATCGATATCTCAATAAGGTGAGCTTCATCATATACTTTTCTATTGTTATACCCGAAAGGTACATTATACTTTCCATGCTGATTTACACGAAACAAGCCATTCCAGCAAGTTTTGTTAAGGTAGATAAATTGGGCAGACCGCCAGACGATTTTTTTATACTCTTTAGCCCTGATTTTATAATATGTTTCTTCGTCATTCTTCCATCGAGATAAAATAGCAATTAAATCATTTGGTGAATCGCGAAGAACTTGATAGCAATCAATGAGGGGTTTATTAATATCTCCTAGAATTGCCTGTCGGGGTTGAGAAACAAAAAAGAGAGAACCACCTCCCAGGAAAGCTTCATAGTAGGTTTGTGCATTTTTAGGTATTAACCCAGATATTCTTTTCGCTAGCCATTGCTTACCACCAGCCCATCGTAAAAAGGGGTCCATTTTAGCCTTAAGAATTTTTATCAGGGTTATGTATATTTTAGGTAATTAACATATAGCTTATTATAAAACTTGTAAATTTGGGGCTCAATTAGTATAGCATATTCTGTATTAGCAATTTACATATTTTCTGTGAATACTCCTCTCTTTTTAGCCAGTACCAAATATCTAATCCTTATCGGATCATTTTCTAGAGATCACGAATCACTAAATGAGAAACCTTAAAATTTTCCCCAATTTCCATAAACCCCTTGTGGATTAGAACATTTGTGCTATAATAGTATAACGCTTCCCTCTACCCAAAAGAAATTTCTTTTAGGGGAGGGCTTGAACCTTAACAACCCACAACCAAAGATGCTTCGTTCCGATTCGTTATTTTCCTAAATCGAATCCGTCTCCTCAGAGATTAATTATTTTTTTCTGAAATTATTCCCCCATTTTCTCCGTGATCTCAGTGTATTCAGTGGTGAAATTAAGTTCAAAAATCTTTGTGTCCATCGTGTCCTTCGTGGTGCTCTTTCATTTTTCTATCTCATACGCATCCACCGCCTCGCCCATCCGGTTGATGAACTCGAATAAGATATGCGCATCCGTCGCCTCCGCCCTCATCACCCCATAATCCCCGTTATACCTCACCAGGCTGCCCTCCAGGATATTCTTGAAGTCATATCTCCCCGCCCCTCCCAACCCGTTGACGAAATATGTCAGCCCATTCTCTTCCAACCTCTCATAGGTGTGATCATGCCCTGCCAGTACTACATCCGCACCCCACTCCCCGTAAGGCCACCTTGCCCAATCCGTTGAGCCATGCAGCCCCGATGAATAGGGTGGGTAGTGCATGTAGATGATATTCCAGGCCGATGCGGATTCCGAGAGTCCACGCTTCAGCCACATCGCCTGTATGGATGAAGCCCCCACTCCATCCGGTTCATTGTCGTTGCTGTTCAGGGCGAAGAAATGCAGCGCTCCCCATGTGAAGTCATAATAACGCTCATTACCCGGTAGGGTGAAGTAATCATAATATGCCTGCCCATTACTTGTATCCAGGTCGTGGTTTCCAAGGCATGGGAAGAAGCGGTTTGCTTCCGCCCCA
>CAZXPK010000246.1:0-3513 GCA_964642565.1 uncultured Anaerolineaceae bacterium | reverse complement strand
AATAAAGAATTCAAAATATTTGAGCAAATGAAAGGTTATATAGAGGTAGAATACAATGTTTCAAGTATTGAACCAAGTACATATAATTCAGGCAAACTCAGGATTATTCTTGGATAGGTAATTATGTATGTACACAACAGGCGCTTCAAGCCGATATTCCTCCACTGAGTTCCACAACACGGCTGATAGTGGCCGTTGGGCGCTAAATGTTTGTATTTAGAAAGGCCATAACAACATACACGGACGTTATAATGACAGTTGTAATAGCTTGTCGCTTCCTAAAATCTATTACAGTAATATCTGACTGTAGAGTCTCTTATAGTGGTCAAGATACTGTAGATGATAGTCTTCAAAAAATATATCCGCTTGACAAACAAATAGTGATTGGGTTTTCAGGTCCATTAGCAGGTGCGTATCAAATTTTAGAGGCTGTAAAACGGAACAGAAATGATTATCAAAAACATCCAGCTAGTGCTAATTTACTGTCAGATGTGGAAAGATGGATTAGGCACGAATATAAGATGATTAAGCAACCGGAGGAAAGAAAAAACCTGAGCTTTGTACTTGCCTCGGTTGATCCGAAAAGGGAAATGCGTTCGAAATGGTACACACAAGATGGTATAGAGAGTTCCAAACCAACGTGGTTTCCCTTTGTACCGGAATTGCGGTCAATAAAACTTATTCCTTCAATATCGAAGCCAGAAGAACTCATCAAAGAAGAAAAGGGCATGTGTAAAATTATTGGTGTACAAGATGAGATTCAAAAGGCCATTCAAGATACATTATTGGATTTATTTGGATTTGAATTCAAACAGCCCAAATTACAGGCACAAGTCATTGTGAACACCCTAATGTATGACCTTATGGAAAGAAAGGTTCTCTCTGTAGGAGGTTTATTCCAATGTGCTGTTCTTAGTGAAAAAGGTATTGAATGGCTGAGATATGGTCTCCCAAGTGATTATGGAGATATTTCGCTGGAAATTGTTAATGGTCAATATTTACAACGCGACAATTTTACCGGCAAGGTGGTTCCGCTAATGACGATATGGCAGTGGCAAGAGGAATGGCAAAAAAAACCTCTACCAGGACGGTTTGGAATATTCGAAGACCCCGCCTACCGAAAAGTGGTAAATAGAGTACAAAACGAAAAAGAGAAAGAACCATCTGCCAGTGAATTAGAGTCTGGTAAACAAGGAAACCACGCAACATCAGATGCACCCTGACCTCGATTCAGGTGGAGGTTATGCGGCGCGATTTACCAGCCTTCGTTTTGGCTTGCGAAAGTGTCTCGCTCGTCCCGCTGCTGCCGCTGAGCCAATCCGTTATATTCTTGAGATCACACTATTCCAACAGAGGCAAAAATGAGTCTCAGTGAAATACTATTGGATGTAAAAGGTCATGCGATAAGTCATATCGAGATAAGCGAAAGAATTAAGGCATTTGGTGATAGTTATAGCGATGCTACAAAGGAAATAATCAATAATTCCAATTTCTTAGACAAAGACGGCGAAGTATTCATCAAATGTGCATCTCGTATATTGTCAAATTTTGGAATGACCAGAAGCGGACCCTTCCATGGGAACTATAATGAGAAATTACGTAGCTGCTGGAATGTAGTTGGAGCCAACTTGAAAGAAATAAACAATTCAGTGCGCAAAAGCCGATTGCCCCGGGATAGATATATATTGGAGCTAAGTGAGCGAGAGCGTGAAGGATTGATAGCGGAAATCTGGCTAATCACAAAAAAGCTTTTACCTTTCACAATGGGGGAAACATCTTACGGACTCGTTGGAGCTAGCAAGATACTTTTTTCGGTCTTACCTGAAATTGTTTTACCAATAGACAACGCTGAATGGTTGCATGTTTTCAAAACTGTTGATATTGGAGACGTTATTCATCGTATGGTTTTTGATATTCAAAAGTGGGAAGGAATCACAGGAAGACAACTTAACGATTTGGATCATTCAAAGAGATTGACCACACTTCCGTCTGTTTACAATGTTATGGCGATGGACGCAAGACCTTAGACCTATGAGATTGAAAAGAACAGAATATAACAACTGCATGCAACTGACAGCGCTTCGTGCCGCAGTTGATGCTGGACGTTGGGTGGTTTTAATATGATACAGTATCTCGTTAATTTTTCGTCTGTATCGGAGTACAGGGTGCGCCTAGAGTTCACCCCATCCATGGAACCCGCCATGATCGCGGATGGATTACCATTCGTCTCCCTTCTTAGAGAAATCGAGGCTAACTCATTAAGCTCATCCGCAGAAGAAATTCGTAGGCAGTACAGGCGCATTCCTTACAGTTCGCCACTCTACTGGTGGGAGACGCATACCAAGGATGGTGTTGTTTCCTGCGTCTATATCGGGCAAACAGTACGCCTTCAGGTTCAGGAACGATTTGAGGCACATGCAGCTGTAATGAGACTCCTAGCAAAGTATGTGAATTCCAGCGACATCAAAGTTATGTTCCGCCTATGTTCGCGATTGGATATTTTGTATGATAGTCACCGCTATGCAATTGAACACTTTCCGCCAGATGATGCAGCAAGGATAGTGACCGACATTGAAGCATATCTGATCTACGATAATCAACCATCGCTAAATACGCAGCATAAACGCCGCCCAAAGATACCGTGGAAACCTTTTGCTGTAGAAGAGATACAATTCAAATAGCCGGTTGCGCCACAATTCAATATTGACATAATTAGAAACTCAAACCGCCCAACACCGGCTAGTGGACAGCGTCTCCGCCGCTCATGAACCGGGCGCACTTTGCCAGAATTGGCGCATTAATATCTGCGATCCCTGGGTAACCATCCATGGTGAACAGCTATTGAACGATTCGCTACGTTTCGTGGTAGATAATGATGAACCCTGGGCGGGTCTCACGTACAGAAGCCACCATTCAAAAAGGATGAGCTATTTGGAAAAAAGTCTACCTAGTCGGTTATGCATAATTCTCATAATCCTACTGATATCGGCTGCGTGTAATGGCGTGGAAGCGAATGCGTCCCCATCGCCAACTGAATCGCCTGCGGCGACCAATGCTCCACCGCCAACCAAAACGCAAGAGCCAAGTGAAACCCCATTACCCACTGAAACCCCATCACCAAGCGGAGTCGCATCGCCCACCGAAATCCTGGTGATGGTCACCGGTTCCACCTTGACCCGAGTGCGGGATGGAATGGAGATGGTGCATGTGCCCCAGGAGGCCTTCATGGTTGTGGAACTGCTGCCCGGTTATTTCCAGGGTGCTGCAGGAATCATCCAATATCATGCGGCGTTCAATGATGTATAACCCTATCTCCAACGATTATTTCCAGGAGGCCATCATGAAAGATTACGTTATCGAGTTAGAGATTTACGAAGGCAATGGCGGGCAAATTCACACAGATGGGACATATCCAGATTTGGCGAGTGAGGGTATTTGTGCCTGGATGTATGGGAGACTACAGGTGGGACAAAAATTCCGGTATCCAGAAGACCTGGGGGAATTGTGCCCGTG
>CAZXPK010000245.1:0-3522 GCA_964642565.1 uncultured Anaerolineaceae bacterium | reverse complement strand
GAGCAGTGGCAGCTCGTCGGGCTCATAACCCGGAGGTCCTTGGTTCGAATCCAAGCCCCGCTACTCATCTGAAACCATAGCTCGTCGGGCTATGGTTTTTTGATTGGCCTGACGGTGAGAGATTGACAAATTCTTAAAAACGGAGGATTTTGTCATGAAATACACCATCGGGCTAGTTATTACTGAGCAAAGCCATTCCCGGCTTCATCAACTATAAAACAGCCGAAGGCTTGTCACCACGCACGATCGACTCGTATGAGCGCCTGCTCAACAAGTGGCTTGAGCACCTCGGAGATCAAAAGATTGGCAGTATTTCCGCCCAGGATATTATTTCGTACATAAGCTGGCTGCGCATCGAATATACCCCGCATCGCTACAACGGAAAAACTCACCCTCTCTCACCAAAGACCCTGCGCAATGTGTGGGTAACCTTATCATCTTTCTATTCCTGGGCTGCCCAGGAATTAGGGGTTGCTCAAATCATGAAAGCTGTCCCTGCGCCGCGTGCCAAGGAAACTCCCATCGAACCCCTCAGCCAAGAAGGAGTGCAGCGCATGCTTAAAGTCTGCGTCTACTCGCGCGAGGCGCATCCCAGTAATCGTAGAAGCTTCATCATGCGCCTACCGTACGGCCACAGAGATCAGGCCATCATCCTAACGCTGATCGATACCGGCTTGCGCGCCATGGAGCTGTGCAAATTGTTGATTGGGAATATCGACTTGAAGACCGGAAGGGTGGAGGTGAAGCACGGCGTGATCGGCGGTGCCAAGGGAGGTAAAGGGCGCACGGTGTACATGGGCAAGACCACCCGCAAAGCGTTATGGCGTTACCTGGTCGACCGGGAAGATGCAGATAATCCCGATGCGCCGGTGTTCCTCGACCAGCATGACCGACATTACAACCCGGGCTCATTGCGCCAATTGATCAAAGACATTGCCGATCGTGCCGGAGTCAAGGATGTCTATCCCCACAAATTCCGCCACACCTTTGCGATTACTTACCTGCGTTCAGGTGGCGATATCTTCACATTGCAGTCCCTGCTCGGCCACAATTCTCTGGAGATGGTGCGCCACTACGCCCAGATTGCTGAGATCGATGTTGCCCAAGCACACCACAAAGCCAGCCCGGCAGATAACTGGAGGCTGTGAAAACTATATTTTCAGTCGGAAAGCCAGCGCTTCTCACGACCCACCCCCGGACTAAGGAGTAGCGGCTCCGCCTGCCAGGGCAGAGCGTTTACGCAAAGAGGCTGTTTGGATAGGTGCGAGCAGCTGGTTAAAAAAGTAAGGCCAGTGCAATTCATTCCCAGCTGCCATTAATATCTGTCTGACAGCGAATCTCTGGGGAGTTTTATAACTGAGGATTTTGATATTGATCATTTTTGCCTATTAACGACTTCATCCGTGCTGCGATGTAGCCGTCATCAGCTGCCTGATGGCTTCCTGTTCGCTGGGTATGCGCCCGGCACATACCAATTTCTCGTCCACCACCAATCCTGGTGTGAACAAGATTTTATATTGCTCGATTTCCAGCCGATCCTCGACCTTTTCCAGGGTCACCTCAAGATCGGGGTCTTCTTTCAATAACACTTCCAATCCAGACATTGCCACTTGTTCTACCAGCTGACAATTACGGCAATCAGGACCCAGAACTTTTATACTTAACATGCCTAGCCTCCCGCGCCAGCATTCGCTTCGAGTAACTTCACACCTTTTTTCTCACACTTGATGCATAGATCCGTCTCGCGGTTGGTCTAAAAGCTAAATCCACATGCCGGGCAAGTGACCTTACGAAACCCACTCATAACATCTTTAGGACGGGGTTTTAATTTCGGAGGGAGATTATTAAATGGATCAGTCATGCAGCTGCATAACGGTTTCTCTGGCTCCTGGTTTTGTTTGGGTTGCGGTCGAATCTTTTCATCATACATCGTCAGCCTCCTTTACTAACCGATTGCAGGTGCATCAATCATAATTTCTTCTAAGGCGGCTCGTTTTTCTGCATATTGCCTTTCAGCCAGTGGCGGGCAATCTTGAAGGCTCTTCTGCGAAGTGACAAGTTTCAAGGCAAAGGTATAACAGGTGGGCTCACCACATTGTTTACAGTTAGTTTGTGGCAACAGTTTAAAGACCGCCATTGATGTGGGCCGCTGGCGGGTAGTAGTGTCCGGGGTGATTTCTGCGCGTTCTTCCCAGGTATGGTTGACCAGGTTAATCACCCCCTTGAGTTCTTTTTCCGCGCCATCACGATCTTCAACGTTGCTGACAGCAATTTCATAGGCATGAAACGCAATGCTATGACCGCCCTTTTTCCAGGTCAGAGCATCAGCCGATGGGAGATAAACCGCACCACGCAGCGTGGCATTGAGATAAGGCAGGATTTCCGAAATATCTACGAATAACCTGGCGCGCGCTGCATAGCGCTCAGACCCAGGATCGCAGGGTGGGGTAAAGACTTCTAGATCATATTTTTCGATCAGCATGTTACTTCCTATCACTCAGTGTGCCGCGCCAGCGTATACACAGCCAGCACAAATAACACCACGCTGAAAACCGCTAGCATACCCAGGTCGAGAGCAGCGGTAGCCCATGATCCGCCCGATAATGCAACACGCAGCGCTTCAACGGAATAAGTCAGTGGTAGCAGTCGGGCTAGAACTTGCAGCCAGGCAGGCATGGATGTCAACGGCACGAACACGCCGCCCAGGAACATCATAGGGAAGCGGATGAAATTCGCCAATGTCTGCGCCTCGAAGATTTCCCGCACTGCCACCGAGACAAAAGCTCCCATAGCTGAAAAAGCCATAGCTGAGAGGATCAGCGCCAGAAACAGAATCAGCCAGTTGGTCCCGGCAGCGCCAAAGACGGCCACGGAGACAACCAGCACTACCAGGGTCACCATGAGACCGAAGGTCATGCCGCCCAGCAGCTTGCCTGCAAGTAAAGCAGGTAGCCGTACCGGCGCTAGCATCAGCCGCTCCAGCGAGCCAATACGTCGCTCGAAGACGATGACGATGGCCTCCATCGAGCTGGTGCCAAAGAGAATGGTCAGTGTCAGTAAGCCGGGAACCAGCGAGCGCAGATCACCCGGGTTGCGGATGGCAAAGGCCAGGATGAAGGCAAACGGGAACAGGATGCCCCAACTGATGTTGGGAGGTTTGAAGTAGTAGGCTTTCAAATCCTTCAGGGCGATATAGAATATGCCGCGCAGGTCATCCACTAGCATTTCCGCCTCCTTTGCCGCCTTTTTCAGCCAGCATGGCCTCGGCACTCAGGCCGGTCAGACTGACGAATACATCTTCGAGCGAAGGCTGAAGCGTGTTAATTTTCAAGATTTCATATCCCTCGGCTTGTTGCATGACCTGCCTTACCGCTGCATCCACCCCGCCCGGTGTTTCCACGCGCTGCACCTGGACCTGCCCTGCCGCGTCCCGCAGGCTGATTTCAACCACCGGCGCCTCCTGCGTCTGGGCTTTGAGCTGTGTTACGCTGTCCAGAGCTACAATGCGCCCCTTGACCAGGA
>CAZXPK010000244.1:0-3546 GCA_964642565.1 uncultured Anaerolineaceae bacterium | reverse complement strand
ACGGAAGGCAATTCCATGCTGGATTACCTGGCTGCCCAAGCGATCACATTCACGCACGACACAACGGGAACTTTATTCCCCGGCCGGGCAGGCATACTCCTTGTGGCAATATCGTTGTCTAGTGAAGATCCTTCAGCTTTTGGTGGGATGGATCTGGCTGGAGAATTAGAAGCTAGCTTTCACCCCGATACCGGTGCTTACAGCACCACTGCCAAACAGGATTTCAGCAGTGGGGAAGCCAGCGACCTGAGCCAGGTCTGGGTGGTCCTGGGGTTAAGCCTGGCTGGTCATACCACACCCGATGCGGCTATCCAGGATTTGATCCAATCACAAGCAGGTGATGGCAGCTGGGGTGCGGGTGACCCGGATACGACTGCGCTGGGAGTGACTGCATTACTTGCCAGCCGAATGGTCAATGTACAAAATGATGCCATCCAAAATGCGCTTGGTTATTTCCGCAACACTCAGGCTCCCAGCGGAGGCTGGAAGCCTTCCTGGGATACTGACCCACTCAACGCTGATTCCACCGGCTGGATCGTACAGGCGTTGGTATCTGCTGGTGAAGACCTTAGGGGGCAAAGCTGGACGAAGGATCAAACCAACCCGGTGGATGCTTTACTGAGCTTGCAGAAACCGGATGGGTCAATTGGCGGCACGTATGCCAACACCTACAGCACCGCTGAAGCCATCATTGGTCTTTCCGGAATACCGCTTTCCAATCTTGGGATTTCTCCCACCAGCCATCGAGCTGGATTGGCGATATTTTCAGGTGATAATTCGTTGTTCACCACCTGTGTGAGCTTTACTGAAAACACCATTAGCGGATTGGATCTGCTACAACGCTCAGACCTGGTCATAGAAACCGCTACCAACCCTACCCAGGGAACCGCTGTATGTAAAATCGGGAATGTAGGCGATGCCTCCAATGATTGCTTCGGAAGCATGCCAAATTACTGGTCGTACTGGCAGCTGGGTGAGAATGGCTGGGGGTATTCCGCGGTCGGTGCAGACCAGAGCCAGGTGGTGGATGGTGGTGTGTATGCCTGGAGCTGGGGAACCGGGGATCCTCCTGCAATACTTACATTCCAGAATATATGTGAAGGTGTTGCTTTCGTGCTGCCAACTGCCACGGTGACGTCCATCCCTCCAACGGATACTCCCCAGCCAACACCGGTACCAACACTGGTGCCAGCCACGCTGCCACCTCAGCCAACCGCAACAGTCACGCCAACCAAAACCGGGGCGGGGAGTTATATCGTATATGCGTCAATACTACTCGTATTGGGTGTGCTCATCATTTACTTGATACGCTCACGCAGTAAATAATGGCAGGAATAATGGTGGATATCAGTAACGGAGACTTGAGTATTCGATGAAATCCCGCCTATTCAGCCTGGCCATCTATATGTCAGCCACCTTATCGGGGATGCTGGTTTTACTGTACCCGTTCTTTCTCCCTGCGGTTTCACAGCAGGCAGGTTTTGGCACGCTGAGGGTTGAACAGATGCCGATGATGATGACCGTGCTTTTGGGACTATGCCTGTTGGTGTTGTTATTTGAAGCCCAAGGTCCGATGGTGAATACCAAGCTGATTGCACTGCTAGGGATTTTGGTAGCGATCAACTCTGCCCTCAGGTTTATCGAGACTGCCATCCCTGGACCGGGTGGCTTTACTCCCATATTCTTCCTCATCATCCTGGTAGGATACGTGTTCGGTGGCAGGGTGGGGTTTTTGATGGGCGCGCTCACCCTGCTCGTCTCTGCGTTGGTGACGGGAGGCGTGGGACCCTGGCTGCCAGCGCAGATGTTCACAGCAGGGTGGGTGGGGATGAGCACCTCTCTCCTGCACCCGATTGTTAGAGCATTCACTGCCGGGCAAACCAAGCGGGGTACACCTACCATCAACATTGAGCTCCTCCTGCTGGCAGTTTTTGGCTTGCTGTGGGGGTTTTTATATGGAGCCATCATGAACCTCTGGCAGTGGCCCTTCATCATCGGACCGCAGAACCAGACCTACGCGGCTGGTTTGGGCTTACTGGTAACGCTGCAACGTTACCTGGCTTATTATTTAGTGACTTCACTGGTGTGGGATGCAATTGCAGCCATTGGTAATGTCCTGCTGATCCTCACTTTAGGGGGACCGGCACTCCGAGCATTACGACGTTTCCGCCAGCGCTTCGAGTTCAATTACACACCTGAGCCGGGAGCAGTAGCCGAACAACACGGGGGGAGGCTTACCGGATGAAACAACCCTGGGCATGGGTAGGCTGGCTGATAGCAATACTCGTGATTCTATCTATCACGCGCAGCCCACTCTACCTGTTGCTCATCCTGGTGTGTGTACTTTTCGTGGGGTTAACCTTGCAGCAGGCAGGCTCAGAACTACCCAGACCAATTTCCTTGTGGAAATTGGCCGGCTGGATCATCCTGCTTGCCACCATATTCAATGCGCTCACTTCTCATTATGGGGCAACGGTTTTATTCACCATCCCGGGCAAACTACCTTTGATCAGTGGGAGAGTAACCCTGGAAGCCCTGGTGTATGGTGCCACGAATGGGTTGGTATTAACTGGCATGTTGGCAAGCTTCACGGTACTCAACTTAGCTTTACCCGTGCGCGATTTGATCAGCCTGATACCGCGGGCGTTTTTCCCGATGGCGGTGGTGACGTCCATCTCGGTCACCTACCTGCCCACCACCTTACGCCAGTTCAGGCAGATCCGCGAAGCGCAGGCTGTGCGGGGTCACCAGATGCGGACACTACGGGATTGGCTACCCTTGTTGATGCCCTTGCTGGTGGGTGGACTGGAACATGCCATGCAGCTGGCTGAAGCCATGACCGCACGTGGGTTTGCCAGCACACGACCGATGAGCGGTGAACGGCAAGTTTATCCACGTATAAGCATGTTTGTGGGGTTGGTGTTCCTGGCTTTGGGATGGATCGCGCAGCTGGGAGGTGCAGGGGTAAGTGGATTGGTAATCATCATTACAGGGGCGATATTAATCCTTGGGGGGTTATGGTACCTGGGTCGCCAGTCACCACGGACGGCTTATCACCGCCGAGCATGGGTTTGGCAGGATTGGCTGACGTTAATTGTTGCCACAATCGTTCTATCCATTAGCTTGCTCCCTTTACCTGGATTGAGTCGACAGACGTTATATTATGAGCCTTACCCAGCGCTTAGCCTGCCAGCCTTCAGCCCATGGCTCGGATTGGCAATGCTCGGATTGCTTATCCCAGGGCTAATGGTTTTGAACAATAAGGCAAATGATGGCAAGCAATTTAAACGCAATAAAGAAGAAGATCAATGGTAGTAGCAGATTGTGAATATCGCGGAATGATGGCACAGACCTAAGACTTATTTCGCGGCGATACCTCCAAATGGGAGGATCGCAACTTTTACCTCGAGCTCATCCGGGAACCCAATTGGAACAACCTGAAGACCGGTATGAAGTGATCTCGGATGGGGGTGCAATTGCCAGTGAGGACCACGTTCGATCGCCTGCCACCAGGGAATAACCCCAACAACAGGCACAGGATTTGTA
>CAZXPK010000243.1:0-3596 GCA_964642565.1 uncultured Anaerolineaceae bacterium | reverse complement strand
GGCAGCCTTATCCACCAGCCAGATGGGATGTATTCCAGCAGGACGAATGAGTTGCGCGGGCAGCTCGCGGGGCTGGTAGGGACCTTCGAGCACATTTTCCAAAACCTGGGCTTTATCGGCACCGGAGACCAGAAAAACCACCTGGCTGGCCTGGTTGATGAATGGAGCGGTAAATGTGATCCTGTGCATTCCCAGCTCTTTGACGTATACGTCAGAGACCCATTTCACTTTTTCGTCAAGCACAGGTGTGTGCGGAAAGAGTGAGGCAATGTGTCCATTCCCACCCAAACCCAATAGGACGAGATGGAAATTGGGATTTTGAGTGCTGAAGAAATCCTTCAGCTCTTTTTCGTATTGGAGCGCGGCTTGTTGTGGGGATTGGTCGCAGCGAATGGGATGGATATGGTCCGGCGGAATGGGCACGTGATCGAGCAGCATCTGGCGCGCCATCCTGGCATTGTTACGCGGGTCATCCTCAGGCACATAACGCTCGTCGCTCCAGAATATATGCACCTCGTCCCAATGGATACGCTCCCGATAGGGTGAGGCTGCTAAAATTTCATACAGGCGGCGTGGGGTCTCTCCACCTGAAAGGGCGACACTGAACCGGCCACAAATCAAGCTCGCCTTGCGTGACTCGACTGTGAACAGCTCAGCTGCCGCCTGGCTGAGGGCTTCCAGATCGTTGAAGATACGGATCATTTCATCCTCCTGGTTTTGGCTGGTCGAGGAACACAGGCTGAAGCCAGCGGCGCCCATCCTGGGCGATGAGCGCTTCAGCGCTTTCAGGTCCCCAGGCGCCGCTCGGGTAGTTGGGAAAATCAGATGGTGCGACGCTGTCCCACACATCCAGCACCGGCGCAATCACCCCCCAGGCACTTTCCACCTGGTCGGCGCGCATAAACAGGGTTGCGTCGCCACGCATGGCATCCAGCAACAAGGTTTCATAAGCCTCGGGAGGGGTGGTATGGAAGGCTTCCGAATAGCGAAAGCGCATGACCTGCGAGCTCAGGTGCAGGTCAACCCCTGGCTGCTTGGCCTGAAAGTACAAGTCTATCCCTTCATCAGGCTGGATCTCGATCTCCAGGCGGTTGGGCAGCCAGTCCTGGTTGGCTGAGGCTGGGAAGGATTGGTGCGGGACGGGGCGGAATTGGATGATGGCCTGAGAGACTTTTTGAGACAGGCGTTTACCAGTTCGTAAATAGAATGGGATATCCTGCCAGCGCCAATTATCGATGAAGAGCTTGAGGGCAGCAAACGTTTCGATGCTCGATGAGGGGTCAACATCCGGCTCACTGCGATAGCCCACCACGCGTTCTCCTTCCATCCAGCCGGGTCCATACTGCCCGCGGGAAGCGAATTGGTGCAGGTGATCGGTAGGGATGGGGCGGATGGCCCGCAGCACATCCACCTTGCGGGCGCGGATCTCATCCGCGTTGAATGCCGCGGGTGGCTCCATGGCGATCAGTGACAGGATTTGCAGCAGGTGGTTTTGGATCATGTCACGTAATGCCCCCGAGTGATCGTAATAACCACCCCGGTGCTCCACCCCCACCTGTTCAGCCACCGTGATCTGGACATGGTCGATATAGCGGCGATCCCAGATTGGCTCGAACAGGGCGTTGGCGAAGCGGAACGCCAGGATGTTCTGCACCGTCTCCTTGCCGAGGTAATGGTCGATGCGATAGATCTGTGATTCTTCGAGCGTCTTGAGCAGCGTGTGGTTAAGCTGGCGGGCAGAGTCTGGGTCATGCCCGAATGGTTTTTCGAACACGAGACGCGAGCGCCTGCGATCACTGACCAGATGAGCCAGTCCCAGGTTATGGACGATGGTTTCAACAATGGTCGGCGGGGTGGCAAGGTAATACACCCGTTCGGCATGCTCTCCCCAGGATTTGTCCTGGGCATTTAAGTTCCTGGTCAGGTCTTCAAAGGTATCCGCATGGTTGAAATCACCTGCCACATAGCTAACCAGATGACCGATAAACGCTTTCCACGGGTCAGTATTGACCTTCCTACGCCGGGAAAATTGGTTGACCCCATCCAGGAGACGCTTGCGCAGGTCATCCAATCCAATGGCTTTAACATCCACACCGAAGATAGCGAATTTCTCCGGCATAAGGTTGTCTAAAAATAGATTGTATAGGGCTGGCACCAGCTTACGCCACGTCAGGTCTCCGGCGGCGCCGAAGATAACCATTTCAACTGGAGGCAGCTTGGGTTCGTTCATCATCTTATTCCTGATCCTTCGACCATTGGGTGTGGAACACCCCACGTTGATCGACGCGCTCGTAGGTATGGGCACCAAAGAAATCACGCTGTGCCTGGATCAGATTCGCCGGCAGGTGGGTGGAGCTCAGGCTGTCGATATACGCCAAAGTCGCCATGAATGCCGGCACAGGCAGGCTTAATCCGGCTGCAGTCTGTACCACGCCGCGCAGGTCGGCCAGGCGTGCGGATACAGCCTCCCCCAGCGCCTGGTCCAGCAGCAGGTGCAACAAATCGGGCTGTCGGTGGTAAGCGTCACGGATGGGTTCCAGCAGACTGGAGCGAATGATGCAGCCTCCCCGCCAGATGCGGGCAACTGCAGATAAATCCAGGTTATATGCATAGGCTTTGGAAGCTGCGCTCAATTGTGCAAATCCTTGCGCATAGGTCAGGATGACCGCAGCGTACAATCCACGCCTGGCTTGTTCGATAGTTGGATCACGCCTGCCGGATAAGCGTTGGATAGGCTTCCCAAATTTCTGGCTCAGGGCTGCCCGTTGATCTTCCAGCCCCGACAGGTTGCGCGTGACCACCGCGCTATCAATGGTTGGCGTCGGAACGTGAAGTGAGAGTGCATCCTGTGAGGTCCACATGCCCGTGCCCAATTGGTGGGCAGCATCCAGCACCACATCCACCAGCCGTTTACCGGTGATTTCATCCGTCTTGCGGAATATTTCCGCCGTGATCTCCACCAGGTAACCGTTCAGCTCCGCCTGGTTCCAGCTTGAAAAGACCTCCCCCAGCTCGTCATCCGTCAGACCCAAACCGCGGCGCAACAGATCATAGGTCTCTGCGATCAGCTGCATGATGCCGTATTCGATGCCGTTATGCACCATCTTGACGTAATGACCGGCAGAGCGCGGTCCGAGATAGGTCACACAGGCTTCACCATCCGCCTGAGCCGCGCTGGCCTCCAAGATATCCTGGACGTGACGGTAAGCTTGCTCAGGACCACCCGGCATCATGCTTGGGCCATGCCTGGCACCTGCTTCTCCACCCGATACGCCCATGCCAAAGAAATGCAGCCCTTTGGCTTCCAGGGTGCTCTCGCGCAAATCTGTATCGGTGAAGTGTGAGTTGCCGGCGTCGATGATCAGATCACCTGGCTCCAGGTTAGGCAGCAGGTCACGGATGACGTTATCCACAATCGGCCCGGCGGGGACGAGCAGCATCACTGCCCGCGGTACCTGTAACGCAGCCACAAAGCTGCCCACATCCTCAGCCGGTTGCACGGGCAGCCCAGCTGCTTCCGAGCGCAATAAGGCCACTTTTTGTGGGTCCTTGTCATAGCCTGCCACGCGAAACCCGTGTTCTGCCATATTGAGCAG
>CAZXPK010000242.1:0-3684 GCA_964642565.1 uncultured Anaerolineaceae bacterium | reverse complement strand
AAATTCGAAGCCAGAAAAATACTCGAAAACGGCGACGAATCCCACCTGTCCAGTGCACCCAAGAAGATGGTGAGCCATCATTTTAGGTGAGAGAAACCGCCGCGCCTGATCTTGATAAAAGTATACTCAGAATCGGCAAGCACGCAAGCCGTACAAAGCAGTGGAGACGCGCATGGTCGCAGTCCCGCGGTGCACCGTGGTTTCCGGTCAAATTGATTTGAAAACTGGCGGCGTAGGGGGCGACCCCGATGAGAAAGCTAAATACCCGAAAGTGACCGGGCTTGCCAAAAACATCTCGAAAGGAGAAAGGTGGAATGGGCAGAAAAGGCAAGCGCACGGCAGGAATGGAAGAAGCGCATCCTTTCACGGGGATGAGCCAGGTGAATCCGAATGCGGGCGGGGTGGATATAGGGGCGGTGGAGATCGTAGTCTGTGTGTCGGGGGACGAGAATACGCAGATCGTGAGAGCATTTGGGAACTACACGGTGGACCTGCAAGCGATCGGCGGGTGGCTGAAAGAATACCAGGTCAAGACGGTAGCCATGGAGAGCACAGGGGTGTACTGGATACCGCTGTTTGAAGAACTGGAGCGCCAGGGTTTCGAATGCCTGTTGATCAGTTCGCGATCTCTGCGGAGAGTAGCGGGGAGAAAAAGTGATATTACCGATGCGCAATGGATCCAGACATTGCATAGCTATGGCTTGTTGGAAAGTTCGTTCCGTCCGCAGGCGGAACTGATTGCGCTGCGGACGTTGTTGCGACATCGCAGTCAATTGGTGGAACACCGCTCGCCGCACATCCTGCACATGCAGAAGGCATTGTTGCAGATGAATGTGCAGCTTTCGCAGGCGGTGAGCGATATAACAGGCGTGACGGGACAGACGATCATCCGAGCGATTTTGGGAGGGGAACGAGACCCACAGGAACTGGCTTGCATGCGCGAGCCAGGCTGCAAAAAGAGTGCGGAGGAGATCGGGAAAGCATTGACCGGAACCTGGCGGGAAGAACATCTTTTTGTCTTGAAGCAGTCCATGGAAATATATGTCTTTTATACCGGGCAGATCCGGGCATGTGACGATGAGATCGAGCGGGTGTACAGCCTGACCCGGCCGGATTGGGAAGCGGGGAAAGTCAAGTCCTTGAGTGAGCGGAAAAGGAACTCGCACAGCAAGAACAAGCCACAAAATCCTGAGGGCATACGAAAACACTTGAAGCGGATCAGTGGAGTGGATTTGAGCGTCGTGGATGGGTTTGGGGTCTCGCTGGCCCAGATGGTAATCATGGAAGTGGGAACAGACATGAGCAAGTTCCCGAGCGAGAAGCATTTTTGCTCCTGGCTGGGCCTGGCGCCGAAGCATGAGATCTCGGGCGGGAAAGTGCTGAAGAACAAAACGTTGAAGACGAAGAACCGTGCGGGGCAGGCTTTCCGCATGGCAGCGCAATCCGTGAAGCAGGCAGATTGTGTCTTCGGAGTAACGTACCGGCGATTGAAGGCAAGATTGGGACCAGCACAGGCAACCGTCGCGACGGCCCATGCCATTGCACGAGTGGTGTACCGGATGTTGAAATACAAGGTGGAGTACGAGACGATCAGTGTGGAAGAGTACGAGAAAAAGTACAGAGATCAGCAGTTCAAGTACATGAGGAAGAAGGCGGCAAAGCTGGGATACCAACTCGTCCCGGCTTGAGCGCCGGGGACGAGAAAATATAAAAGGCGTCCTCACTTGTAAGACGCCTGCTTTGCGTTTAATTGGTATCGGGATTTTTATTGTTTTTTGTGATTTGGGTTTGAATTTATGTGGATCGGCCTACCCGAATGAAACTCAGTCACCTTTGTACGATGGCGGTTTCTGAGAACGCTGTGTTAGGCACTTGTGGCGGTTTTAAATCGGGCCGAAGATCAGTCCTATGATGGTGACAATCGTGTTAACGACCAAGTGCAGGGCAGCTGAACGTCTCCAACTGTTACGCTGAGCAACAACTCCACAAATAGCCCCAAAGGCGATCAAGGCCAGAAATCGTCCCAGGGATGCATCCACTAACGTATGTTTTAGCGAAAAAAGAATCGCCGTCAAACCAATAGCAAAAGGCGCGGGAAGAATATGAATCAGGCGAACTTGAACTAGACCGCGCCACAGGTATTCCTCTGCGATTGGCACGAAAAGGCCATTCACCAAAATGAGTGACACCACCTTCAAAGTAGGAGCTAGTTTGGCCAGCCATACAGTCGAGTTTCGATAAGAACTAACAAACATTGGCAACTCGATATTTCCCCACAGTAGTCGATCCACCATGGATAGGGCCCAAACGCTTAACACTAATGCCAATACGCAGAATGTAAAATTCCAGCTTGTCAGGCCTTCACGCAAAGACTGCACAATGTCTGCTAATTCCTGTTGCCAGTTGACGTGCATAAACAGGCCTAAGCTTATGGACAAGAGTAAATAGCCCAAAAACAGAGAAAGCATGTCGTTGACTAATAAAGTTCCAAAGATGGGCAACCAAAATAGAACATAGTGTCGGAAGAAATATTCCCCGCCGATAATCAGGCCAACGATAGCCAGAGCAACACTCAAGTTGCGTGATCTAGAAGGTTTAGAAATGGAGGAAGTCATTGCTATGAAGGTATCACTTTCGGATTTAGCGCCTAACTATTAATTATACAGACTCTTGCTATCTGGCATCTTCTCATTATAGGATAACGGACTCGAGCAATGTCGCCCAGTGGTTGGAAGAACGCGTACTCACCACCCGCTTTACGCTAAAAGAAATAAGTCCACACCATGTTGCCGTCTACTGGATGAAGCCAATATTTTCGTGTGGGATGGAAATTATTACGCCTTAGAGGTGACCACGCGCCTGGGTTTGGAGGATAAGGGCGACATGGCGCGCGTAGGACCGGTTCCGCTGCCGCTGGGATTACAACACGGTGGAGGAGTTGGAGAGGTTTGGAGAGGCGTTAAGGGGGGCGACACCCCTGGGTTAACGGCAGCGAGCTGAGCACCCCGGACACCCATCGCAGATTTCCTTCGATGGCTGGCATTATTTTTTCCTAATGAGACCTATGATCCCTATTATGGCAGTGAACGCACCAGCCCGGATCAGGAAAGAGCTCGTGGTAAGTTTATGAAACCAAACCAGCGTCAGTGAAATACCAAAAGTGAATTGAACGGGGTTAAGGAATACTATCAGGCAACCAATAACTAAATACATCCAAGAAACTACTTTGGGCATCGGTTGCCTGACATGGGTAAACCAGGCGAGCGCTAATATAACCGCGGTAAATATCAGCAGGAAGGCAGTATTTAGCCAAAGAACCGGAGTTCGGATGAAAGTTTCAGACGCTCTAGTATTGGCTACCTCCAGCACATAATCAGACCCATAGGCTAGAATCAGGAAAAGCATCAGTGCTACAAGTGGCACTAATCTCCTCATAATATTGCCTCCATTCAATGGCTCTTCGGCATGGTCTCTGCTTGGGAGCAGGGTTATGCTTAGGTGTAGAAAAAAGTCTGAAAATATCGCAAAATCCCCGCCGGTCTGGTGCACGGTGTGTTAGGAGACTGTGCCCCTCACTTTGAATATCTTCCATATCTATCCACTAGTTTCTTAAGAAAGTCAACGAATTCCTTAGTAGAAAGTCACTGTGAATAAGATGGAATATTTCTTGCAATCTTCAGGTCA
>CAZXPK010000241.1:1327-3695 GCA_964642565.1 uncultured Anaerolineaceae bacterium | reverse complement strand
TGTCTCCCGGGGCATTTTAGCATAAATCTTGATTACAGGTATGTTGAATGAACCTGGTATCTGACGGTTGAGTAGATTTATTGTTGTGGCTTAATAAAATATGATAACATTTGGATAGGTTGTGTATATATATATCCAAAAATCCTGGAAATTGGAGCAGAACATGACAGAAATCCAGACTTTTACTGAAAAAATCATCAATAATATCGAAAAAGTGATTGTAGGCAAGCGCAGCTCAGTTGAATTAGCAGTGATCAGCCTTTTATGCCAGGGGCACCTGCTTATCGAGGATGTTCCAGGAGTGGGAAAGACTGTCCTTGCCCGCAGTCTTGCCAGATCGTTGGGATGTGATTTCAGCCGGATTCAATTCACTCCAGACATGCTCCCCAGTGATGTAACAGGTGTGTCGATATATAATCAAGTTAGCATGCAATTTGAGTTCCGCCCAGGACCGATCATGGCACAAATCGTATTATCCGATGAAATTAACCGGGCGACCCCAAAAACACAAGCTGCGCTCTTGGAAGCCATGGAAGAACATCAAATCACTGTCGATGGGGTGACCCATGCATTGCCTCGACCTTTCATGGTACTGGCGACACAAAACCCAATTGAATATGAAGGGACATTCCCGCTACCTGAGGCGCAGTTGGATCGTTTTTTAGTGCGGTTAACCTTAGGTTACCCAGAGATAAATGACGAAATTAATATTCTCGAGCGGCAACAATTTCAACACCCAATCATTGAATTGCAGCAAGTTGCATCAGCAGATGAGCTGATGAAGGCACAGGAAGCAATTAAATCCATCTATGTTGCCCCAGGCGTGAAACGATATATCGTTGAGCTTACTCACCAGACGAGGCAGCATGTAGATGTGTACCTAGGTGCAAGCCCACGTGGCAGTCTGGCATTATTCCGGACTGGACAAGCCCGGGCAGCTATCCTGGGACGCGATTTTGTTCTGCCGGATGACATCAAAGCCTTGGTCAAGCCTGCTCTTTCGCACCGGGTTATCCTCGGCCCTGCAGCTCGATTGCGCGATTTAGGTGGAGACCAGGTACTCGACGAAATTCTTGGCAAGGTTCCAGCACCTGGGGGAGATTTAAAGGCCAGTAAATAAGAATGACTACAGGGCAAAAAGTTGTTTTAGTGCTACTGGCGCTCAGTCTTTTAGCCGGCCTCGCGACTGGGGGGAAGCTTTATTACCGGCTGTCGGTTTTTTGGGCATTACTTTTTTTTGGCTCCTGGCTGTGGTCCATATTATCGCTACGGGGTTTACAATTTAAACGTTCAGCGCGAACAATTCGTGCTCAAGTGGGGCAGATATTCGAAGAGCGGTTTGAAATCCAAAACCAAAATCGATTCCCACGCTTGTGGATGGAAATTCGCGACCAGTCACCCCTTCCTGGGGCAGATGGCTCGCGGGTCCTCACCATGCTGAAAGGGAGACAAGGCAGGTCATATTTAGCAAGAGTGCGCCTGATTAAACGTGGGGTTTTCCCGCTAGGTCCAACAATCATTGCGACGGGTGATTTGTTCGGATTATTCCCGAATGAGTTAGAGATAGCTGAGAAAGATTCTTTGCTGGTCTATCCCATGATGGTGGATGTGCGTGGCTTCCCCAACCCTCCTGGTCTGCTACCGGGAGGTGAAGCTCTACGACGACGTACGCATCAGATCACACCCAACGCGGCGGGCGTGCGCGAATATACAACCGGCGATCCGTTAAACCGCATCCACTGGTTAAGCACAGCGCGACGGGGTAGGCTGATCGTCAAAGAGTTCGAGCTCGATCCACTAGCAGACGTATGGATTTTTTTGGATGCTGCTGCGAATGTTCAGTCCGAATTGCCCCAAGCTCAACCTGATTTATACGCCAAAGATTTTTGGAGTCACTCTGGAAAGATCCCGCTACCGCCATCGACCGAAGAATATGGCATAAGCATCGCAGCCTCGTTGGTGCGTGATTATTTACGTCGGGGACGGGCAGTTGGCCTGGCATGTGCCGGGCAACACCTGACATTGATCTCACCAGACCGGGGCGGACGACAATTAGGGAAGATCCTTGAGGCATTAGCACTCACCCAAGCGGATGGTGACCTGTCATTACGGGCTTTGATCGAAACTCAGGTGAAGCACATGGTGCGTGGCAGCACAATTGTGTTGATCACATCATCAACATCACGCGAGGTGGCATTGATAGGGGATTTCCTATTGCAACGGGGTTTAAAACCAGTCGTGGTATTACTCGATGCATCTACTTTTGGTGGTGCACCGGGGTCGGAGCAACTGGCTGAAAGCATAAAACTATTGGGTGTGCCGTATCGAATGGTCAAAAATGATATGGACTTATCAGCTGTTTTATCCA
>CAZXPK010000241.1:0-1227 GCA_964642565.1 uncultured Anaerolineaceae bacterium | reverse complement strand
AGGGTGCGCCTGATCCTGGCGTATGCTGAAGGGAAACCTACCATGCAAGCCGCCATAGAGGCTGGGATTTCACGCGGTAGAGCGCGTTATTGGAAACGTCAGTTTTTATTAAGGGGGATGGGGATATTTAATCTGGACATATCGGAAAATGTAACTGGTGACGAAATGACATCCTCATCCAATGTAACATCTGTGAGGGTGCTGGGTGATACTTCCTCAATTAAAGCTAATGTAAGTGATTCGAATGTTCAGATGGAAATCCCGTATCCAAAACCATTGCAGTCTATTGGAGTAGGTCCGGATGACACACTGGCTCAAGCTGGTCGGAAGGTGTGGCTGTACCATTTTGCATTGATGCTCAGCCATGAGGTGGGCACGCTGCTGGGGGAAAATATCGAAGAATTGCATGATATGCGTGTGGCCACGCGGCGTATGCGAACGGCATTTGATATTTTTAGTCCAGCTTTTGACCCAAAAATTATGAAGCGTTATCTCAAAGGCTTACGCACCACCGGTAGAGTGCTGGGGGAGGTGCGGGATATGGACGTCTTGCTGGAGAATGCGATAACCTATCAGGGTAGTATGAAAGAAATTAAACGCCAAGGTTTGGAACCATTACTGACTGAATGGAAGCAAGCCATTGAAAAGAAGCGCGCTAAATTAATCAAACACCTTCAAAGTGAGGCATACCACAATTTCAAATACAATTTCAACCTATTCTTACAGGAAGCACCCGAGAATATCAGTGACACGATATCCCAATATAGGGGAACAAATTCGCAGGTTAGAGATATTGTGCCCATTCTAATTTACAGTCGTTATGCAGCGGTTAGAGCTTATGATGCTATCCTACCTACAGCTTCAGTGGCACAGCTGCACGCTCTGCGGATCGAATTCAAGAAATTTCGTTATCTCCTGGAATATTTTAAAGAGATTCTTGGCGATAATGCTGGTCAAGCCATTACAGAATTAAAACAATTGCAAGACCATTTGGGTGAACTCCACGATGCAGATGTAGCGTGTGAGCTGGTCAGAGAATTCTTAAAAGGTTGGGAAAAAGATCAGATAGGAAAGCCGATCCCTGAGCGGTTGAATCCCGAACCGGTGGTGACCTACCTGGCATACTTACATGCGGAACGATATCGCTTGATCATATCTTTTCCAGAATTATGGAAGAAATTTAGCCGACCAGAATTTCGCCAGATGATTGCCCAGGCAATTTCCTTG
>CAZXPK010000240.1:0-3747 GCA_964642565.1 uncultured Anaerolineaceae bacterium | reverse complement strand
TGGATTGCCCACATTAACCATCCAAGGAGGATTATCGTCATTCCTGCAAAAACGATATTCCAATGGAATGGTTTTAAAGGTATTCTTGATAATATTTGATCGTCTTTTGTATTGCTGTATCCAGTGAAACCCATATATCCAATCCCAATTCAGTCCTCACCTTATAAACTTCCGGCACATAGCGTTCAGGAGGTTTTGATGGATCTACAATGCTGAGAATTTTAATCATGATTCTGTGCGGAAATTGGTCAGCCACATGCTGAGCAATTTCTGCAATGGTATGCGGCTGATCGCTACCTACATTAAGGGGTGTCTGGGATTGCCCCTGCATCAGAATCCTACACAACCATATCGCCAGATCTGCGGCATAGAGATAAGACCTGTAGGGTGTGCCATCCCCCTTGACTACAATTGGTCCGCCCTTCAAAGCATCGCGGATGAAATTTCCAATGGCGTAATTGGCGTCCAAAGGCAGATAGGGTCCAACGAATGCAAAACAGCGGGCAATCTTGGTTTCAAAACCGAACTGGTATGTATACAAATTACAGAGCATTTCCGCGGCACGTTTGCCCTCACCATAAGCTGAAAGGGAGTTCATGACATCCGGAGCACCTGTATAATCTTCCGGGACATGCGTCAAATCAGATGGCTGCCGGCCATAAACTGCCCCAGAGCTGGTGAATAATAGCTTCCTCGTATGATGCGTTCTGGCAAACTCTAAAACGCGGCGTGTGCCTTGGACAATGGTATCGAATAGAAGGAGTGGATTATCTTGAGCTAAATTAGTATCACTTTCAGAGGCGGCTTGGATGATATAAGGAAAATCTCCGTCAGGAAAGTCAAAGGTCTTTACGTCCCCTTGGATCCAGGCGACTGAAGGATGATGTGCCAATTGAGGGAACTTTTCCGAGAAGGCTTTGGGGTTACGGCTGAGCAGCACCGCGTGGACGTCAAGGTTGAGGATATCATTTACCCAAAGCAAGCTTTCCAGCAACCAATGACCGAAAAATCCTGTTCCCCCGGTGATGAACAACCGCTGGCCGCGGATCTCTTCCCACAATGATGATGTGTGGCGCAGGACATGATTTAAATCCTCCGGGTCTAACGTTGGCGTCCAAACCGGTTTATGGGAGACCATGCTCAGCGCTTCCCTTTCATAAATCGGTCAAAGACCTCTTGGATCCAAGCCAGATGCAGTTCGCCAATCCCAGGATACACTCCAATGAAAAATGTATTGTCCATGACCAGGTCAGTATTTTTTAGATTTCCAACGATCCGGCAATTAATGTTCGTGAAAGCTGGGTGTCGTAAAAGGTTTCCACTGAATAACGGACGTGTTTCAATATGGTTCGACTCGAGGAAGTGGGTTAATTCATTCCTGGTGAAACCTGCATTTTCCCGTACGGTGATCACAAAACAGAACCATGCCGGATCAGAATGTTCACTGACATGTGGAAGGATCAGACGGTCCTGATAAGGAGAGAGAATCTCCATTAAACGATGGTGATTTTCCTTTCGCTTTTGGATGAAGCTATCAAGTTTTATTAATTGAGCGCAGCCGACCGCAGCTTGCATATCGGTGAGCTTTAAGTTGTATCCGATGTGACTGTATACGTACTTATGGTCATAACCAGATGGAAGACTTCCAAATTGCTGGCTAAACCGCTTACCACAGGTATTGCTTTTCCCTCCGGTGCAGTAACAGTCTCGGCCCCAATCCCGGAAAGAAGACGTAATCCTGGCTAATTCAACATCATCCGTTGTAACACAACCACCCTCTCCCATGGTTATTTGATGGGCCGGGTAAAATGAAGCTGTCGAGAGGTGTCCGAAAGTTCCTGTCAGTTTACCCCTGAATCGAGAACCCAGTGAATCACAATTATCTTCAATCAACCACAAATCATGCTTTTTCACCAGATCCATCACTATATCCAAATCAAAAGGCACACCTAATGTGTGAGCCATGAAGATGAGGCGCGTTTTTGGAGAAATGGCGTCTATTAAACGTTCGGGGATAGCAGTGTAATCACCGAGATTGATATCGATAAATACCGGTGTCAGCTGGTTTTGTGTAATGGGTGCCACTGTGGTGGGAAAACCTGCTGCCAAAGTGATGACCTCATCACCCGGTTTTAGGCGCTTGCTACCCAATATCGGTGATGTTAGGGTAGATAATGCGATTAAATTCGCAGAAGAACCGGAATTGACCAATAATGCAGATGAACAGCCAAAATAATCTGCAAACTGGTGTTCGAATTGCTTTGCATATCGGTTCGCAGTCAGATAGAAATCCAGGCTGGAATCAACGAGATTGATCAATTCCTGTTCGTCAAAAATCCGCCCTGCATAATGGATCAAGTCATGTTGAGGGTTGAACTCACCTGATCCGAACTTCTCGTGATAATACCTGGAGACTAACTCCAGGATATCTTTTCTGATTACCATTAAGACAATCCGCCTAGGAATTTTATATACCATTCGATAGTCAAATCAAGTCCTTGATCCAAGGTAAACAATGGTTTCCATCCCAATATATTGCGAGCTTTTTCTGCCGTCAGATACTGGTGACAAATTTCATTCGTAACTTCATTGAGAATAATCGGTTGATAATTGGAATCCATTTTCTTTAAGATCTTGTTCACTAAATCCAACACTGAAAGTTGCAATTCATTGGAGAAATTAAATGCCTCTCCGCGTAGATATGGAGTTTGAGCCAGTTTTTCCGCCAACAACATATAGGCAGCAGCGCCATCTTCGACATAAAAATAATCACGGACTAATAGACCATCACTGCGTATCACTGGAGGAACACCACGGAGGATAGATCGAATCGTGCCAGGAATAATCCGATTCCAATTTAAATCTCCACCGCCATAAAAATTACCACAACGGGTGATCACTACAGGCAAGTCATAAGTAATTGCATAAGCTTGAGCGATTAAATCTGCACAAGACTTGCTGACATCATACGGATGCTGCCCCTGTAACGGTGAATTCTCGTTGTAAGGCAGACTTTCTTGATCACCATAGGCTTTATCTGATGATGCGACTACAATTTGCTCAACCTTTGGGCTCCGTCGACAAGCTTCCAATAGCGTCCATGTCCCACCTATATTGGATTCAAAGGTAGAAATTGGATTTCGATTTGCAATTGTGACAATCGTCTGAGCGGCCAAATGGATAACGGTGCATATCTCATACTCCCCCAGGGCGCGTTCAAGCAATGCTTGATCACGAACATCACCCCGGACCACTTTAACTTTTTCTATTAGGTGTGGTTGGTTTAACTCAGATTGAGGAACCCAATCTCGAACTAGACATACGACATCGGCGCCAGCAGCCAGCAAGCTGCGGATAAGCCAACCACCCACCAAGCCGCTGGCACCTGTAACGAATACCGGACGATCAACCCAAAAAGAAGATGTCATCACCAAATCTTCCAAGGAGCTTTACCTTGAACCCATAGCCCTTCGAGATATTGAACATCACGAATGGTGTCCATACATTGCCAAAACCCTTCGTGCCTGTACGCAACTAATTGCCCTTCATTGGCAAGCTGTTCTAACGGGTACTTCTCCCATTGAATGTCATCACTTTCGATGTAATCCAATACCTCAGGTTCGAGAACAAAAAAACCACCCGATGCCCAATTCTCACCCATCATTGGTTTTTCAATAAATTTTAGAATTGAATCTCCCTCAGTAACTATTGATCCTAATCTAAACGGAGGTCTAATGGCTGTAACTG
>CAZXPK010000239.1:0-3750 GCA_964642565.1 uncultured Anaerolineaceae bacterium | reverse complement strand
TGCCCCCACCCAGATTCGAACTGGGGTTTTAGCCTTGAAAGGGCTGCGTCCTGGTCCCCTAGACGATGGGGGCGGGTTCCAAGCGGACGGATTTTACCACCCCTCAGGATTGGGGTCAAGGAAAACTGGACAAATTCGCTGCTGTCAAGTAAAATAGCCTGCCGTAATAAAGAGGACTTTTTGGAGGACCAAGTTGGCTAATACCAAATCTGCAATTAAACGCATCAAACAGAATCATAAGCGTCGCTTGCGCAACCGCTTATTCACCGGTCGCGCACGTACATTTGTCAAAAATGCCCGCTCCACCATTGAAGAAGGCACACCGGAAGACGCCCGCACAGCTACATTGGCAGCTATCAGTGCATTGGATAAAGCTGCTGAAAAAGGCATTATTCATAAAAATAACGCCGCTCGTCGTAAGGGTCGCCTGATGCGTCGTCTGGCTCAAATGGAAAAACCAGCCGCCTAACATTCCTTAGTCTGGTCTTGCTTATGTGATGCGAGCCCCAGCGATATTTCAAGGGTGATCTACCAGCGGGAGTTTCAGGCGCTCCCGCTTTTTTGCTACAATTAAGCATATGTTTGAGCCTCAGCAGCAACTCATCTCGGATAAAATCCGCACTTATTGCTCCGAACACCATCTTCCGAACCCTGGTGAAATCTCCTGGAACCCAATACCGTTCTCAGGCGAATGGGGGATTGCAACCTCCTTTTTTCAGCTGGCCGCTCAGGAAGGAAGGATGATCAAGGAAGCAACCGGGCAATCCATCAACGTCGCGGCGCGCGCTCAAGAGCTGGCAGTTGCGATTGCTGAATATCTGGGTGATCAACCTGGTTTTGTGCGTCTGGAGCCAGTAAAGGGTTATCTGAACTTATATTATTCTCCAGCTGAGTACTCACAACGCTTGGTGGATATGGCCATTGAGCAGGGTCCCGATTTCGGTCGCGGCCAACTCAAGGGCGAACGTATAATGGTTGAATATGCTCAACCCAACATGCTCCATTCCTTTCACATCGGTCATTTCCGGAATGCTATATTAGGAGAGGCACTAGCACGCCTTGTGGAGTTTGCTGGGTTTGATACAATTCGCGCCACCTATCCCGGGGATATTGGTCTGGGGGTCATCACGGTCCTTTGGATTTACCAGAAATTTTACCAGGGGCAGGAACCTTCGGGGATCCATGAGCGCGGGCAGTGGCTACTCAAGCTATATATCGAGGCAGTCGCCATGTTTGGGCAAAAGGGGGGAGAATCCCCCGCTGAGAAAGCCCAACGCGAAGCATATGATGCCGAACGCCGTGAGCTGTATCGCAAATGGAATGCCAAGGACCCAGCTGTGCGTGAGTTGTGGCTAAAGACCCGCCAGTGGAGCCTGGACGAGCTCAATGCTATCTTCAACATGCTTGAGATCAAGATGGATGTTTGGTTCTTCGAAAGTGAAGCGGACGAGCCCGCCAAAGCCATCGTTGAAGAGCTGGTTGCCAGGGGAATCGCAGATGATGAACGCCCCCAGGGTGGCCCGGTCATCGTCCACATTGATGAAAAACTCGGCTTAAAGAAGGAAAAGTACCGCAGCAACATCCTGTTGCGCAGTGATGGCACCACACTTTATCTGACCAAAGATTTGGCACTGGCGAAGATCAAGTTTGAAGCTTACCATGTGGACCGCTCGATCTACGTGGTGGATGCACGCCAGAGTTTGCACCTTCAACAGGCCTTCAAAATTTTGGAGATGTGGGGTTTTCCACAAGCGAAGAAATGCTATCATCTGGGATATGGTTTTGTCAGCCTGCCGGAAGGGGCTATGTCTGCCCGGGAGGGGCGTGTGGTGTTATTCAAGGATGTGGTTGATGAAGCCATCCGCAGGGTAATGGTGGAAATCGAGCAAAAGAACCCAGACCTGCCTCAAGAACCGCGCCAGAGCGTTGCCAGACAGGTGGGTTTGGGAGCCATGTCGTACGCTATGCTGTCTATTGATAATAACAAGGATATGGTCTACGATATGCAAGCCGCCCTAAATTTTGATGGACATACCGGTCCATATATTCAAAATGCGCATGTACGCGCCAACAGTATCCTGAAAAAAGGTGGAGGCATACCATCCCAGGCTAATTTTGAATACCCACTGTCCAGCCATGAGGTGCAGCTGATCAACCTCATTTCACGGTTTCCAACTACCGTCCAGCTGGCAGCTCAGGAATATCGACCGCTGATTATAGCCAACTATGCATACGAGCTGGCCAGCGCATTTCATAGTTTTTACCATGTTGTCCCTGTCATTCAAACGGAAGACACCACAATGCGTGCTGCCCGGTTACGTCTCGTGGCAGCCGCTCGGCAGACGCTCGCCAATGCACTGCAGCTGCTGGATATTCAAGCACCAGAAGTGATGTAGCCAGGAAAGCTATCGGGGTGACCTGATCCTTCCTGTAAAAAAATCTAACCTAGAGGAGCAATACCAGTCAATGTCAACCATCCGCACACTTATCATGGGCGCCGCTGGGCGCGACTTTCATAATTTCAACGTTTTCTTTCGAGACAATCCAGATTACGAGGTTGTCGCTTTCACTGCCACCCAAATCCCAGATATCGAAGGCCGCACCTATCCGACTGAGCTGGCTGGCAAGCTTTATCCAAAAGGCATCCCCATCTTCGCCGAAGCAAACCTGCTGAAACTGATTCGGGAGAAAAATGTCGATCAGGTAATATTCGCTTATAGCGATATTCCTCATGAAGTCGTGATGCACAAGGCTTCTGCGGTGTTAGCCGCAGGCGCGGATTTTCGCCTGATGGGCACGAAGACTACCCAACTCAAATCCAACAAACCCGTGGTTTCGGTGTGCGCGGTGCGCACAGGCTCGGGTAAGAGCCAGACCACCCGGCGAGTCTCATTAATCTTGCGTGATATGGGTTTCAAAGTGGCTGCCATCCGCCACCCCATGCCGTATGGCGACCTTGTGAAACAGGCCGTACAGCGTTTTGCTGCTTACCCCGATCTGGATAAGCAAGAGTGCACTATCGAGGAACGCGAAGAGTATGAGCCACATCTGGATAATGGGGTGGTCGTTTATGCGGGAGTGGATTATGAAAAGATCCTGCGCCAGGCCGAGCAGGAAGTTGATATCATCCTATGGGATGGCGGAAATAACGATTTCCCATTTTACATATCCGATTTGCAAATCGTAGTAGCTGATCCACATAGGCCGGGACATGAGGTGAGATATCATCCCGGAGAAACCAATGTCAATGCAGCAGATGTTTTCGTGATCAATAAAGTGGATACCGCTGATGCAGAGAATGTGATCAAGGTTCGCCAAAACCTGCGCATGATCAACCCCAATGCGATTATCATCGAGGCGGCTTCCCCCCTGTTTGTGGATGACCCGGCTGCGATCCGCGGTAAACGCGTATTGGTAATAGAAGATGGTCCAACCCTGACCCACGGGGAGATGGCCTACGGGGCAGGCTATGTGGCTGCTCGCCGTTTCGGTGCTGCGGAGATCGTCGATCCGCGTCCCTTTGCAATTAAGTCCATTAAAGCCACCTACGAAAAATATCCCAAAACCGGACCCATTCTGCCTGCCATGGGGTATGGTGAGGCACAGACAAGGGACCTGGAAGCTACTATTAATAATGCTGATGTGGATATGGTCATCATTGGTACCCCGATTGACCTTAAGCGCATCATAAAAATCAATAAACCCGCCCAACGGGTGCGTTATGAGCTACAAGAAATCGGCCAGCCGACA
>CAZXPK010000238.1:0-3848 GCA_964642565.1 uncultured Anaerolineaceae bacterium | reverse complement strand
TTATTCTCTAACTATTCAATTTAGGATGCAGCATGATATCTTATTACGTAATCCTTGGTAAATGTCTTATTATTCGATTGCTACAACTCATTAAAGTTGGGGTGAAACCGGCCACTCTATCACTGTTTACCGGAACGTTATCTGACATGGCCCTCAGTCGCACGGACCTTATTGTCGAAGATGCCCTGCTCCGTCAACAGCTGATCTTCCTCAATCGGCACGTGAAACGACCCCAACTTACCCAGTCCTGACTACTTCACACATCCATAGAATTTCTTTGGTATTACTTTTGGGTTAATGAGATTTTTTTGTGCATTCTGAATGAACGGAATATTTACACCTTACAGGATCCAAGCTAAACTGTCGGATTGCCATTCGAGTAGTGCAGCTTATGTACGCTGAAGGCGGCCCACTCTGCCCGGAAGATATTATCCTGCCCTCCGTAATGCGAGCTTATCTAGAATACTTGGGTGATGCCGACCTTGTCTGCAAACACTGCCTTGCCCAGAACCCTGGCTACAAGATTTACTGTTCCTACTCCTTCTTCATGGGTATTACTGGCGCCGCTGCTTGCTTATCCTAGTAAAAGGGCTGGCATGGTTACTGCGTCGCTCGCTTTCACGAATAGCGGTTCGCTTGGGGATCGGATAAAACCTCAAACTCAGCAGCAAATCCCTCGTCAGTCTCACCGGTGGTAAGGATGGATTCTTCAACAAGTTCGCACAATTTCCTGCTGATCAAGATCATTTCGCCTGCCCCTAGAGATAATCCGGATCTGCGGACAGGCGAAATAGACGCGGTTGTTTTGCGATCTTCTTGATGGCTATTCAAGCCGATTAGAAATGGACTTCGGGTAACTCCTTCAATGCGGCTTTGATAGCTTCATCTGGATATTCATAATCCTGAAGCTTGCCCGCAAGATACGCTTCATATGCAGACATGTCGAAGTGTCCATGACCACTATGCGCAAGAAGGATGGTTTTTGATTCACCAGTCTCTTTGCACTTGAGCGCTTCATCTATAGTTACCCTGATCGCGTGATCGGTTTCCGGTGCGCTGATGATCCCCTCTGTGCGAGCGAAAGTAACCCCGGCCTCGAAGGTAGCCAATTGAGGCACCGCCCTAGCCTCCACAAAGCCCAATCTGTGAAGATGGCAGATAATAGGCGCCATGCCGTGATAGCGGAGTCCTCCGGCATGAACCGGTGGCGGTACGAAGGAATGGCCGAGGGTATACATTAATGCGATCGGTGCCATTCCGGCCACATCACCGTAGTCCCAGGCGTAAAGCCCTCGCGTCACCGTGGGGCAGCTTGTTGGCTCCACGGTGATGATCCGCAAGTCTGGCTTGGTTCCGTCGATTTTGTCCTTAATAAAAGGTAAGAACATCCCAGCGAAGTTGGAGCCGCCGCCAACACAGCCAATGATGATATCGGGATAAGCATCCGCCTTCTCCATCATCGCGTTCTTTGTTTCCAACCCGATGATCGTTTGGTGCATGAGCACATGATTTAATACGCTCCCCAGTGCATACTTAGTATCGTCCCGTTTGGCAGCATCCTCCACCGCTTCGCTGATGGCGATGCCCAGGCTGCCCGAAGTTTCAGGATCTTTAGCCAGGATACTGCGTCCGACCTCGGTATCCTCGCTGGGGCTTGGTATACACTTCGCGCCCCAGGTCTCCATCAAGACACGGCGATAAGGTTTTTGGTAGTAGCTGACTTTTACCATGTAAACCTTCAGCTCGAGCCCAAAGAACATGCAACCCATCGCAAGCGCACTGCCCCATTGACCGGCGCCAGTCTCGGTAGTCAGGCGCTTTACCCCAGCCTTTTTATTGTAATAAGCCTGGGCTACGGCTGTGTTGGGCTTGTGGCTGCCCGCTTGGCTGGTCCCTTCGTACTTGAAGAAGATCTTAGCCGGGGTATCCAAAGCTTTCTCCAGCCGGTAAGCCCGGTGCAAAGTTGTCGGTCTCCAGGTATGGTAAACATCCTGTATTTCCTCGGGGATTTCAATCCAGCGCTCTTTACTGAACTCCTGCATATTAAGCTCATCACAAAAAAGGGGCGGCGGTAAAATAGTTGGTTGCTTGGTGACAGGATGGAGTAACGGGGGTAATGGCTCCGGCAGATCAGCCTGGATGTTGTACCAGGATGTCGGCATCTCTTTCTCATCAAGTAAAAATTGCGTTCTTTCCATTTTTTCCTCCATTTACAATACTTCCTATTATGGGAATCGTATTTGAGTCGACTTGTGGTACTTCTCAATTTTCTATATTTTGAATAGAGCGATAGAGAACTGGTCTTACAAAGTTCATGGACACCTCCTCATTAAACAAAAACGCTCATCCCATTGGGGACGAACGTATTAGCCCGTGGTGCCACCCCGGTTAGGCTGACTGCATGCTATATCTTATTCAGTGCAACGCTGTGAAAGCCAGCCTCACTTATCTCAGGTACTCAGCGATCCGAATGGACCTCATTCATACCTTTTACCCTAATAACGGTGGCAACTCCGGTTCAGGCTACTCCGATCCCAAGATCGTTTCGCCCTACAACTCCGAGGCCCATTCAGTGCTGGCATGCATACAAGACTCTCAACATCGCTTGTTTTCTGTATCGCAGTATCAGCGCCTACTCGCCCTCTTCACAGTTTTTAAATTTGCAATTAATGAAATTATACGTCAAGAAAACCTCTTGTCAAGCAGTTTAGCTGACCTTCGGTCAAAATACCGGACATCTCGCGGAAATACCCTCACCTTAAGCCTCTCTCAATGGGAGAGAGGATTAATATGAGTTAAAAAAACCCTTCTCCCCCGGGAGAAGGGTAGGGATGAGGGATGTTTTTATTGTTGTACGAACTTTTGTCTGAACCTCAGATCAATAAGGTTGAGCAAGCTTTATGTAACCGCATTTTCACGCCAACCAAGTTCATCGAAGATGACAGCACTTAGTAATGGCATTTAACCACCGGCTAGTTGGCGATAGTTGTTTTAAAGATTGTATTATCCATGTCTCAATCTATATAGTAGTCACTTGGTCATCGATGTGGATATCGCACCCAAAAATGAGAATATGGGAGGTGTATGACTGTACATCTCTCATGCGAGACTATTCGGGTGAAAAGGTTTTCAACTCTTACTCAGTTCGTGTGAAAGCAAGTTATATAGAGGGTGTAAGAAGACCATAAGTGAACATGGGGGGTTGAACAATTGAATATCTTCCCCAAGTGTCGATGACCCAGTAGGCCACCGCCTGGGCACCTGGGGAGTGGGGGTTTTTTGGTGGACCTGGCGGGACTCGAACCCGCGACTTCTTCAGTGCGATGGATAAAATGGTAGAGAAAAAGGGAAAAAAAGCTGTCTATTACGTCTAGGATGTACCAAAATCACCATACTGTTCTAGCATATCTGTACCCGAATTGTTCCCCGATATGCATCGGTATGAAGCAAGGAAAGATGATCCGTAGCCCTGTCCTGAGGGGGAAATAAGAAATAATAACCGTTTTCAGAAATTAGTTTTTGACTGAACTGCTGGAACGATCAATCAGTGACATTAAAGGACGTTATAGAAAAAAAGATTCTCGCATCTAGTGTCCTGCCACTTGCGTAATCCGGTCGAAGCCACTTTTGCCCCATTTCATTAAATAGTGACAAAGCAAGTACATTGGATAGGGTTTTAAAGTCCAATCAACTCTAATGCATTCAATAGGCGTCCAATGGATTTTGTTCACATAAGATATGAGAAAATCGTGGCTGTGATTGGATACTAAATTTGCCACTGGTAAAGAATACCCCTGACCTTCGGACACAAGTTCGGACAAAGGTGTAAAAAATGCAATGGAAACCTC
>CAZXPK010000237.1:0-3861 GCA_964642565.1 uncultured Anaerolineaceae bacterium | reverse complement strand
ATCTCGAGCCGGAAAGGCAGCCCTTCAAGCCCTGGCTGAACCTGGACTTGTAAGGCATATACCAGGAGGTTTGTATTTGTTTGTTGAACTACACTCGGCGGCAGGTTATAGGAGACCTCGACCTGGGAGGATTGGGTCGGCGGTAGCATTAGCAAGCCAGCGAAAACCTGCGTGCTGGCTTCACCTGGCAGGCTTTCCACCTCGCCTGACCAACCCAAACCATTCAGCAATTCATCGGCAAGTACGGGTTGCGCAGTGCTGGCTAACAGCCCAGAACCACCAGGTACATACACCCGCCAGTAATCCAGATAACAACGCTGTTGCATATCCTGGTAGGTGCCGATGCCATAGCTGGCCTCCTGCTTGCAGGCTAGGTCGCCGCTTCCTGTATGCAGATAAGCTAGCGTCACCTCACCCTTTGGGTGGTTTAGATCGCTGAGGTCCACCTGGTAAGCAAGCGAACGTTGGACGACCGAATCCACTTTATTGAAGCCAACGTTCGAATCGACCAGGAACAGGTAATCGCTGCTCCCTGGATGCAATGCACCGTCCCATCCACCTGCCTCAAGGGCTGCTTGCGCGGCGGGGTCATTGAAATACATCAACAATTGGCCCTGGTTCAGCAATTCAACCATAGTCTTAGCCAGATTCAACAGCTGCTCTTGATTGCCAGAACCCATAGCTTTATCCAGGATCACGATGCCAAGTTGCTGCATAAAATCCTTGCGGTGGAGCCACCACTCCGGGCTCAGCCCTTCTTCCGGGGCAGGTGCCCAGGCTTGGGCCATATAATCCTCGACGTTCTCCGTCGTTACCGGCTCGTCCGTACCAGGAACCTGCACCGGTCCGATCACTTCCAGGATTTTCTGTACCGCCAGTTGGTTAAAGGCGATTACCCCCTGGGTCTGGACACCGGTGGATAATGTGTAGAGGGTCTGAGCCTGCTGAGAAGAGGTTGGGAAATCGGGAGACCAGTTTGCATCGCGGGTCACCCAATAATCAGCCAGCATGAACCGTTTTAATGGCTCAGGCGGTGTGGGGTATGCTTTGCTAAAATCGTCTATCCGGTATGAATCCCCCAGGTCAAACTGAAGGATCTTACCATCCTGGAAGGTAAGCAGCCCGAGGCCCGAAATGAACCCACCGGTGGCACGCAGCTCATCCCGGTTCTGAGCCAGGACCAGGTAGCTTTTGGCTTGGCCAACACCTAACAGCTGCGGGGCTGCCTGGAGAATTTGTACCCCGGCCACGAGCAGATCGAATTTTCCATCCAGCTTCAGAAACTGCGGGCGGACCGAAGCAGGCAGCAGCTCCGGGCGGATCCGGCTGCGCACCTGGCTGGCCCGGTCGATTTCTTGGGCAGCCTGAACGAAATGCGACTGGCCGGATTGCACAACTTGGCTGACCCGTTCGGGAAGGGAGAGGGTCACCTGACTGGCTGGGGATTCTTCCAACAGAGGCTTTATCCCCAAGACGATTTCATTTCCTGCCTGGGCCAACCCATTGGCATAACTCAACAGCGGTTCAATCTGGCCAAAGTATGGACCGACTCCGGGTAGATCCTTAAGGGAGTTGAAAATAGGGAAGAAAGGGCTAAGCTCCTGGTGAATAGCGCTTACGTCACCGGCTGCATCCTTTATAAGAGGGACTATGTTGTCAGGCTGTATCTGGGTTTGGTTCTCTTGAAGGTTGCGGGCTAATCCTAACAGGTGCACGGTGTGCCAACCAAAATATATCCCCCATACCAGGATCAACACCAGGAAAATTCCAAGGTAGATTTTTAATAAGACCTTAACTATAGGTTTTATTGTTGATTTTCGTTTGATGGTTTCGCTCATATTAACGAAATTCGCTTCGTGAAGACGTCCAGGCTGATCCTATCAATAAAATTGTGAGACCAATTACCATATTTTCCCAAATCGTTCAAGTGGGATATTTCCCGGTCGTTAAAATCATTCCAGCCGATGATAGCCTCCCTATCGAGTGACTTTTCACCTAGTCGTCAATGCATGTTTTTCCCCCGCGTAGTACGATATTATCCAATACTCAGGTTACCTAATCCCAATCGTCAAATCAATCACCCGCTTAGCAGTCGGGATCAACTATCCCAGATCCAAGTCTTCCATCCCTACATTGCTTTATCTTGCCAGCTCTGATCGTACAGGATTTTGGCTTTACAAATAGCAGATCGGAGAATAGGTGCGGCTATCAAGTCTACGCAGGCGGGTGCAGTATAGTATTGGGGATCTTGTTCCGCCTGGTGCTGCGTGAGATTTCAGCGCGCTTGAGCATCTCAGTAAATCCCTTCTCGATGCAGGTTACGATTGCCTGCACGATTACATTGCTTTCTTCAAAGTCCGTTTTGGACGGGTCGGGGATCTCCGGATTCCCTGCATCAGCCAGCTCACCAAGCGTGACTATCCGCCCTCGGCAGGCGGGAAATTCGCACTCCAGGGCTTCTTTGTGTCCATGCTCCATCACAATGATCAGGTCAGCCGCAGCAATGAGTCCAGTGCTCACCTCGCGGGTGCGGTGGGTGCTTAGATCCAGGTCGAGAGCAGCTGCGGCCGACAGTGCTTTGGGGTGGGCTGGAAAGCCTGGTTCGGTCCACGTGCCCGCGCTGATAATCACCCATTTACCAGGGTCCCCTGTTGTAAGGAGTTGGTGTTTAGCGTACGCTGCCGCAATGGGGGAGCGGAAGCGGTTGGCAGTGCACACAAATAGGATCACAGGCATAGTCTATTTGTTACTACGCCTGGATCGTAATAACACCCATATGATCCCGATCGCTAATATAAGTACAACCCCTCCCACGATAAGACAATATAACACTCCGTAGTAACCTGGCGTTTCAGCTGCAGAAATCCCAGTGGCTGTTGGCAGTAGAGATGAGGTCGGAGCGATCAGTGCCCCTTCTGTTGGCAGAAGTGTCTCTGTCAAGCTGGGTAACGTTCCAGTAATCGGCAATCCCGTTGTAGAAGGTACAAATGTGGGGCTGGAAGTAATACTCTTGCCAGTAGGACTGGCTGTAAAGTTAGGCGTCTGAGATGGTAGCACTTGGGTGGGCTGGGTAGATATTACGGTTGTTTGAGGGGGGTTTGTTGGTGTTCCGGTAAACGAAATTGTAGGAATTACAGCTGTGGTTGGTGGAGCAGTGGGAATTGTCTGGTGAGGAGTACTTGCTCGAGCAATTTGAAATATTAAGGATAACAACAGGAATAGCACCAGCATAAAAGTTACGGTAAGCTTATAGAATTGACGTTTAAGGATTGTTTGCATAATGGTTACTACCCATTTCTGATATGGAAGTTGTAAACTTTTACTCCATGCTCATCCAAATTTTCATGCTCCGCCCATCCGACAAGGTCGTAGGCATTTGGTTTATTGACATATCTTCCTATCCAAGAGGCATACCTTTTGCCCCAATTATTTCACATAAAGCATTAAATGTGATCAAATAAAGAATGCAATTGTCCAGAAATAATCTCACTCCGTAAAGCATCCGGTGTACCAACCCATTCTCCGAAATGAGAATCCATTTTTAGCGTCTCCTAAACCCAGCCTCAGGGAGTTGTTTCAATCGAAGCCTAAAATTGGATGAATCAATGCCGATCAGCATTAGATTTCCATCATTCTCGATTTATGGATCGCGACTTTGACACTAAAGTAACCAAAAAAATATTCTAGCCTAGCTTCATATTCGAATACAGATGATTAGCCTGACCATAAGTGCTATCGACACATGAAAGGTGAATATAAATGGCTCATTTTAGCAAGAAGTAGACCAATATAAAACATATGTCACCAGAGGATTACACCTATATATTGGTTGGCGAATGTAAGGCTGCTTTGGATTATTTG
>CAZXPK010000236.1:0-3861 GCA_964642565.1 uncultured Anaerolineaceae bacterium | reverse complement strand
GTACATTTATCGTGCCGATCAACCCTTATATATTAAAAGTGTAGGGTGGCTAGAAGTATAATCAATTCAGGAATCCTTTGTACCTGTCCAATTTTCAATAAACCTATTGGATAGTCTTTTAAAGAATAATTAACTCTTTCAGAAAAATCACTTTCCCAATACTCCAAGACCCAATTTAAAAGGCTCTCATGTGTATCAATATCAGTACTTGCAGATATTTTTATTACTGATTTTCCATTTTCCCCAATATGAATGAAAAAGGTTAATGTAATTGGAACAATTGTTGTTGTATTGGTGCTCAAAGTGTTTGGATTTATTCTTGGTTTCCAAATTATTGATAACTTGTATTGGCCTTTTGTTGGTTCTTCAATCTTTTGTATAACTGTGGGAATATCCTTGTTTTCCTTAAAACACATGTAATTAATTAATTCCAAACAAGCAATTGGTGGTGCGGGGGCATTAAAACTAACCTCTTGACTAGTCATATATACTCCTTTCTGTATTGCCAAGTAGATGATAAAAAATGGAGTAATTTACTATTAACAGATATTGTTATATAAGATTTTCAAAAATCAATTCTTGAATTCATCCGCCTACATAACGATGTGAAGTCTACTTCTAGAGGATTACATTGGATGTTAGGGCCTAAATCTAAATTTATTTCCTACTCCTGTTACTTGATTCATATACAATCAAATCTCCCACACTACAATCAAAATACTCACACAGAGAAGCTATAGTATCAGCATCATAACGATTAATACTATTAGTTGACCAGGCTGATATTTGGGCTTCACTTTCTAGCCCTCCCTCTTCCCTGAATAATACGTTATAAGAACGATTGGAATTGAATGGTGGGTCAAGATAAATCAGGTCTATACTTTCATCTTGGATGTGATCACGTAAGATGGGCAAATTATCACCATAAAAAAGAGTATTCATCGTGATAGATTTTACTGTCATCATCTTATCCTCAATTGGCTGATGTATAAATCATAATACAAAAACTGGAATAACGAGATAAACTCAACGATTATTCTAATAATTACAATTCTCCACTATAAACTAATCATAATTTAAAAGTGAGTAAAAGCGAAATTAGCATTCAAGGGACACAAAACAAATACACGCACCATCCATCTCATAAAATTGCGCCTTAGTCGCTTACAAAGATTTAGGTTTCGTTACATGGTGGGTGGTAGGGGAAGTGAATGACTGGATCGACGCTCCCGGCTAATTCTATAACGATTCTGGGGAAGGAAACGATTCTAATTATTGTTAGGAGAAAGATATTAGCATCCTTCTCAATATAGCAAATACGGTGTGTTTAGTTGTTTCCAGAGCCAGGGTATCAATCCCCGGAAGGAGAAGATTGCCACGTCGCAAGAAGAGCATTTGAAGCTCGCATATCGCTCAACAACCATTCGCGATACAGGATGACAATATTCATTACCGTTGTCCGATCTTTTGTCCGAGGGTCAGTATATCTCCCCCTACTTGGGTTACAATATACCATCCAAAGGCGGAACCCCTTGTGGTGAGGAGCAACAAGCGATGGAATTTACCGAGGTAATCCGGAACCGGCATTCGATCCGCACCTTTACAGACCAGCCGGTTGAAGCGGAGAAGCTGCAGCAAATCCTGGAGACAGCCAACCTGGCTCCCTCAGCCGGCAACCTGCAGGCTTACGAAATCTACGTGGTCACAGGTGCCAAGAAGCGGGATGGTCTCTCATGCGCCGCGCTGGCTCAAGAATACATCGCCAAGGCGTCTGTGGTGCTGGTCTTTTGTACCCACCCCGAGCTGACCAATGGGCGCTACACCGAACGCGGCACCCGCCTGTACACCGTGCAGGATGCCACGATCGCCTGCACCTTTGCCATGTTAGCGGCCACCAACCTGGGACTGGGCTGTGTTTGGGTGGGGACGTTCGATGAGAAAGTGGTGCGCCTGATCATCGAGGCGCCTGATAGCCAAGTACCGGTGGTCATCCTGCCCATCGGTTACCCGGATGAGTTCCCCGATCAGCACCCCCGCCGTCCATTGGAGCAATTGGTGCATTGGGTGAAGTAGTAGAAGGAATAATCATATCCCTTCATACGGTTGGAACGTCGGTGTTGTTTTAACGGATCGAATTTAGTTATTTCAACCCATTGAGATCAATATTTCATCAGATATGATAATGAGATAGAGGTGCAGGTAGGGATTTGAACATGAGTCATTTGGTTTTCCTCCCCTGCACTTCTACGTTTTGGGCATATGCTTAACTGATCGTCAACACCGCTGCCCCATCCAGCTTGCCCGAGCGCAAGTCGTCCAAAGCCTGGTTAGCATTCTCAAGCGGGTAAGGGGTGACCTCGGTACGCACCGGCACCTGGGGAGCGATCTCCAGGAACTCCTCCCCATCCTGACGGGTGAGGTTGGCCACCGAACGCAAGGAGCGCTCCTCCCACAACAGGTGGTAGGGAAAGGACGGGATATCCGTCATATGAATGCCACCACTGACCACCACGCCTCCCTTGGCTACCGCCCGTAGGGCAGTCACCATCAGCGCACCCACCGGCGCCAGCACAAGGGCGGCATCCAGCTCTTCGGGGGGCATTTCATCCGAGCCACCTGCCCAATAAACCCCCAGACGGCGGGCAAAGTCTTGCGTGGCAGCATCCCCAGGGCGAGTAAAGGCAAACACGCGCTTACCCTGGTAAGTGGCCACCTGGGCGATGATGTGCCCGGCCGCGCCAAACCCATAGATGCCCAACCGTTCTACGTGTTCTCCTGCCAGGCGATAGGTACGGTAGCCAATCAGCCCGGCGCACAGGAGCGGTGCGGCTGCGATATCATTATAAGACTCCGGCAATGGGAAGCAGTAGCGCTGGTCAGCCACGGCATACTCGGCATAACCGCCATCCAGGGTGTAGCCGGTGAACTCGGGATGGTCGCACAGGTTCTCCTGACCGCGCAAGCAATAGCGGCAGGTACCATCGGTGTAACCCAGCCAGGGTACACCAATGCGCTCACCAAGGTCAAACCGATCCACCCCTGCACCCAGGCCTACGACCGTGCCGACGATCTGGTGCCCCAGGATTAGAGGCAGCTTAGGTTCGGTTAGATCACCGTCCAGGACATGCAGGTCGGTACGGCACACGCCGCAGGTATGTACTTTTATCATTACCTGACCTGCCCCGGGTTGCGGGACGGGGACTTCCGCCAGCTTCAGCGGCTGGCGCTGTGATTCAAGCAACATGGCTCGCATTTTCTTAGGGATGTTCATAGTCACACCTGACAGGTAGGGCAGAGGTAGCATGCCCCGCCGAGATAGGCCATCTTTTGTATGGTTGTACCACAATTCGGGCAGGGTTGCCCAACTGCCTGGCTGCTCATTAAGCGCTTGTAACCACCAGGGTGGTCAAACAGGTCACGCTCATCCTCCCGACCACCAAGCTTGATCGCCTGCGCCAGCGTGTCCTGGATGGCAGTATGGAGTCTCTGGCGTTCATCTGAGGTAAGCGTGGGAATCTTGCGAGCAGGATGGAGCTTGGCGCTGAATAGGATATCCTGCAGGTAGCTGTTGCCAATGCCGTTGACGTGCTGACTCGTAACCAGGAAACCCTTGATTCCCTTTTTAGTCTTCTCAGGGTACGCTTCCAACAGCCGGTCGAAGCACTCCGGGGTGAACCTCTCCGAGAGCGGTGGAATACCGACCTCTGCATGGGGTTGTTTATGAAGCTCAGACCTTTCCAGCAGGCTGACAAAGCCCCACATCTGCAGGGTGAAGGTCATGGCAGAGGTATCGGCGAAATCCCAGCGCAAATGGTATTTAGCGGGCAGGGGCTGCCCCTGTGGGTGGTAGAGGATGCGCCC
>CAZXPK010000235.1:0-3897 GCA_964642565.1 uncultured Anaerolineaceae bacterium | reverse complement strand
CACCTGCAATCTTGCCACGTGCAGGGATGATATTATCATCCACCCGTCGCCAGGAGGAAATAGTGACATGCGCATTGGTATCATCATCGAGGTACTTGTCGAATGGGATCGCGCAAATCGATAGCTCTTCATGCAGTCCATGCAACTTCACGCCAATGACCTCATCAGACTTGTACGCCAGGGGACGGATGTATATATCCTGGTGATAATTATCAACGCGCAGCAAATCGACGGTTAATTGGGTCAGGCTTTCGGGTGTCTGCTCAAGCTGCATGCATAACAGCTTGGCAGAATTAAGAAAACGCCGGTAGTGATCAGGTGCTCGGAAGATATATAGTTGCTTCTCCTCTTTATTCCAATAGGCACGTACGCCACCAAATGCGGCTGTACCATAATTTAACGCGTGGGTAAGAACTCCAACCTTGGCTTCAGAATAGGGGACGATCTTGCCTTTGAAATATGCATGCTTGGGAATTACCACTCGTTTACCTCCGGGAAAGTATATTTTGGTGCTGCCAATGGATAATGCGATAAAGCTGGCAGTTAAAGCGATTATAACCTTTTCGGACTAATTGCCAAAGGATTAATCCTCTCAATGAATTTGGGGAGGTGAATAATGCCTACCAGGTCCTCTATTGACACTATATCGTTGTCCGGTATCTATAATTGATTACCGGGGTTCTACCAGTAGGTAAATCAATAGTATACTTTCAGCCTGTTGTGTGTATTATATTAATTTCGTGGAGATGGGTAGCATGAAGCGTGCAGTCAGTATCAGCATTGGATCATCCACACGGAATAAAGCAGTGGAACTGGAGCTATTGGGGGAAAAGGTGCTCATCGAACGGATTGGCACGGATGGCTCAATGGAAAAGGCAGCCCAGCTGTATCGTGATCTGGATGGTAAAGTGGATGCATTTGGGGTGGGCGGTACCGATCTGGGGTTGACCGTGGGTACGAGGTGGTATCCTCTCTATTCCATGCAGCCAATGGTGCGCTATATCAAAAAGACACCATTGGTGGATGGTGCTGGCTTACGCCACACCCTGGAAATTCAGATTGCACCATTCCTGGAAGCTAAAATTGGCGGTTACATCAAAGAAAAAAGAGTGCTAATTACTGCCGGCGTTGATCGTTGGGATATGACGATGTCTTTTTCGAATGCCGGGTATGAATGCGTATTTGGCGACCTGATGTTTGGGTTGGGATTGCCCTTTCCCCTCCGCAGTCTGTCCGCATTGAAACGCCTGGCTTCCATCTTGCTACCCATTGTCGGCAGGTTGCCGTTCGAGTGGATATATCCAACGGGTGAGAAGCAAGAAAAACGCATTCCCAAGTATGAGAAGTATTACCAGTGGGCAACCGTTTTAGCCGGTGATTGTCATTATGTCAAGCGCCATATGCCGGACAGACTGGATGGAAAAATCGTCGCAACCAATACCACCACTCCGGAAGATGTGGAGCTGTTCCGCCAGGCTGGCGTAAAGTATCTGGTTACCTCCACACCGGTGCTGGATGGCCGATCCTTTGGCACAAATATGATGGAAGCTGCCCTGATCGCCGTTGCGGGGAAAAGTCGTAAGTTAACCCATGAAGAGCTGAGTCAGCTGCTGGATCAGCTGGGCTTCCAGCCTCAGCTGCAGGAATTAAATTGAGCGTTGTCGGATCTATTGAGAAGTGATGTGGAGGTGACGAATGGACGCAGTGGTGATGGCGGGTGGTATCCCACAACCCGATGAATTGTTGTATCCTTATACTCAAGGGAAACCCAAGGCAATGCTGGATATTTTGGGGAAACCCATGGTGCAGTGGGTGCTGGATGCTCTGAGCGGCGCGCAACGGATCGAAAATGTGGTTTTGATTGGTTTAACCGATGAAAGTGGATTGACCTGCGAAAAACCACTCACATTACTTCCTAATAAGATCAGCATGATTGAGAATATCCTGGGCGGGATCAAAAAAATTATGGAGATTAGACCATCCACGACCAGGCTGTTGCTGGTCTCCTCAGATATCCCTGGAATAACTTCCGAAATGGTTGATTGGGAGGTTGAGGCAACCTCAGGATCGGATGTGGATCTATGTTATAACGTGGTGAAACGTGAGGCGATGGAAGCTCGCTACCCTGGCTCCAGGCGGACGTTCACCAGGCTGAAGGGTATGGAGGTCTGTGGTGGGGATTTGAATGTATTACGCACGTCAGTAGCCTCGATGAACACGGATATCTGGGAGAAATTGATTGCTTCCCGCAAGAATCCGGTCAAGCAGGCAGCTATTATGGGTTTTGATACCCTGCTGCTGATGTTGTTGCGCGCCATCACGTTGGACGAGGCGGTAAAAAAGGTGACTGCTCGCCTGCACATTACGGGTAAGGCGATCGTCTGCCCTTACGCGGAAATTGGCATGGATGTGGACAAGCCGAACCAGCTTGAGTTGATGCGGGCAGACCTGGCGAAGCGGGTTAAGCCTTGATCGAGCAGGACGCGCGCCTCTCTGAACGGATGCGGATTGCCGAACAGCCCGGACTCCTGCGCACAGTGGCGGCGGTCTTGGCTCATTCAGGTGATTCATGGTTTTGGCTGGCAGGGCTGGGCTTGCTTTGGTGGCAGGGGACGGATTATTGGAAGGGGAGAGCGCTGACGCTGATTGTCGCAATCCTCCTGACGGCTGTGGTAGTATTTGTGATCAAGCTTGTAGTTCGACGTAGACGTCCTGAAGGGGAATGGGGAAAATTTTATCGCAGCACTGACCCCCATTCCTTTCCATCTGGGCATGCCGTCAGGGCAGTGATGCTGGCAGTGGTGATGCTGGGGCTTGGACCACTCTGGCTTGGTCTGCTGCTGCTCGTATGGGCACCCCTGGTTGGGTTGGCGCGTGTTAGCATGGGGGTACACTATCTATCCGATGTGTTGGCGGGGATGTTTTTAGGCCTGGTGGTGGGGGTTGTGGTGCTGCTGGTTGCCTAAGCGGGAGGTTCACCCATACAATTTGCGGTGCACGATGCTTAGCTGGCGCACCTGTTCGGCTGCATGGTACGAAGACCTCACTAGGGGTCCACTCTCAACCCATTGAAAACCAATGCTCAAACCGTATTCCTTGATCTCAGCAAACTCTTCTAGGGTATAGTAGCGCTCGATCGGCAGGTGTTTTTTACTGGGCTGCAGGTATTGTCCAACCGTCAGGATGTCCACGCCCCAGCTGCGCTGGTAGCGCATGACTTCTTTGATTTCATCCATGGTCTCACCGAGGCCGACCATAATGCCAGATTTGGTCAGGACCTCGGGCTCAAGTTTTTTGGCATTGCTGAGCGTGGCAGCTGCCCAATCGAAGTGATCCTGTGGCTGGACAGATTTGAACAGCCGTGGAACGGTCTCGACGTTGTGGTTGAGGATTTCAGGTCTGGCTGCCATGACGATTTGGAGCGCTTCCAATGAACCTTTAAAATCGGGGATCAGCACTTCGATTGAGCAGCCAGGATGGAGCTCACGGATGCGCCGGATGACCATGGCAAAGATAGGAGCCCCTCCATCCCTCCGGTCATCCCGGTTGACACTGGTAATGACGGCGTGCTTGAGCTGCATGGCTTTCACGGCCTGGGCAACACGCTCTGGCTCCAGCCAGTCTAATGGGGAGGGTCGGCCGCGTTTGATGTCACAGAAGCCGCAAGTACGTGTACATACATCCCCCAGCATCAGGAATGTAGCCGTACCAGAACCCCAGCATTCACCCATATTGGGACACATGGCTTCTTCGCAAACGGTGTGTAATGCCTTGCTGCGCATCAAGCCTTGTAACCACTCATAGGTTTCTCCTGAGGGAGCACGCACTTTGATCCAATCAGGTCGGCGTATTGGGGTGGTGGTAATTTTTTCCGGGTCAACCCGGTCGCGTGTGGGA
>CAZXPK010000234.1:0-3909 GCA_964642565.1 uncultured Anaerolineaceae bacterium | reverse complement strand
CTCAATCCCCTTCTAGATAGGGCTGCAGGCTGTCTTCCCTCGTTGGTAAAGAAACGAACTTCGTAATGCAGAGTTTCTCCGCGTGGTGCATATGGAGCACTACACGGTGGATACAGAAGATGTGTTGGATAAACAGCCCCCACATATGGAACATACAGGATATCCTAACACCATATGGACGGTATGTGCGTTGGTGACATCGACTCTTAATCAGTTGGTTGTAGGTTCAGTCCTTTGTGTGTCACTATTTGTGGTGGCGAGCTCCTTATATCCCGTATCCATGGGGATTTAACCTGTTGAGGGGTAGGTTTTTTGAATAAGCGGAGCAATATGGTGCAATTTTATACAGATAATTCTATGGCGATGCAGTGAATTATTTTGGATCTGTATAACGAAAAAGAAAAACCGAATTGTTTTAAATGCTTTTTTTCAGCAGCTTTGTTTACCGGTGGTAAAATTAATAATCCAATTACAGACACGATTTTCCCACATATGAACATATAATGTGAAGAAAATCCATTGGACGCAAAAGTGTTGACTGGACTTTAATAACTACATCCAATGTACTTGCTTTGTCACTGTCAAATGGACTGGGGCAAATTTAGCAGGCCATTGGTTGAGCGTTCAAGCAGTTCCAAGTTTACTTGTCATGTAAAAAAGCGGAAAATTATATTTTATCCCTCAGGACAGGTCTTAGGGTTGCCTTTCCTTGCTTCATACTGCGGTACCCTGCGGGTACAATTCGGGAACAATTGGGAACAGATATGCTATAACAGTATGGTGATTTTGGCACAAAATAGACGTAATAGACAGCTTTTTTTCCTTTTTCCCCTATTTGCTCCTCTATCGCACTGAAGAGAGCGCGGGTTCGAGTCCCGCCAGGTCCACTATATTTACTGTCTTTTCACCTGGGGGCGAATGTTCCGATTTATTTTCTTTTATCTATTAAAAATATTGTATTTCTTTTTTTGTCGAAAGTCGATGGGCAGATGTCCCTCTTGGGTAGGGACAAATGTCCCGTATATCAATAGATATTAATCCATTATCTTTATAAGAATATAACCTAACAGTAAGAGAATGAGGCATACGATTCATCGTATGAGTGATTGTGGAAAGGGGGGCAGGGCCATCCTTTTTTGTGGCTAGATTTGAATTTTTATTTGATAATTAGAAATTATTTGGAAAGTAGAGTAACAGAATTTAGCGGAAATTGCTAGCAAGATCGTAGGTTGCGTAAAAGTGTGTTCCGATATTAGTTGGTACACTTATTAATTTATAAGGCGGGTGCTATATAATTGATCTATGGCTGTGCAAATTTTAGCCACTAAACTTTATATCCCCCCACCTCGGGCAAGAATTGTCCTGCGCCTACGCTTGAAAGAGCAGCTGAATGAGGGGTTAGAGGGCAAGCTGACCCTCATTTCTGCCCCGGCCGGCTTTGGAAAGACCACATTGATCAGCGAATGGATTGCCAGTTGTGGTAGGCCGGTTGCATGGTTGTCGCTAGATGAAGGTGACGACGATCCTGTGCGTTTCATCTCTTACCTGGTAGCGGTATTACAGACTATCAAGGCGGGAATTGGCGAGGGTTTGGTGGCTGTGCTCCAATCCCCTCAACCACCGTCCACTGAATCAATTCTGATAGCCCTGCTCAATGAAATCACCACCATCCCGGACAATTTCATCCTCGTCCTTGATGACTACCACCTGATTGATTCTAAACCGGTTGACGATGCCCTAACCTTTCTGCTCGCGCATCTGCCGCCCCAGATGCACCTGGTCATTGCCACTCGCGAGGATCCCCATCTCCCTCTGGCCCAGTTACGCGCCCGGGGTCAATTGACCGAGCTGCGCGCCACCGACTTGCGTTTTACCACCTCCGAAGCTGGCGAGTTTATCAATCAGGTGATGGGCTTAACCCTCTCGACGGAAGAGATCGCCGCCCTGGAAATCCGCACCGAAGGTTGGATCGCAGGTCTGCAATTGGCCGCTCTCTCCATGCAAGGCCGGGAAGATATTGCCAGTTTTATCCAGGCTTTCACCGGCAGCCACCGTTTTGTGCTGGACTATCTGGTCGAAGAAGTTCTTCAGCACCAGTCTGAACAAATCCGCAATTTCTTGCTGCAAACAGCAATTCTCGACAGGTTTTGTGCGCCTCTGTGCAATGCTATCACTGAGCGGGAAGATGGCAAAGAAATGCTGGATGGCTTGGAACGGAGTAACCTGTTCCTCATTCCTCTTGATGATAAGCGCCAATGGTATCGCTATCACCATCTTTTCGCCGATGTTCTGCAAACATATTTGATGGAGGCGCAGCCTGATCGGGTAGCTACCCTTCATTTACGGGCGAGTGCGTGGTATGAACAGAACGGTCTGCGATCCGATGCCATCCGCCATGCGCTGGCTGCCGAGGACTTTGAGCGCGCCGCGGGATTGATCGAACTGGCCTGGTCAGCAATGAACCTCAGTTACCAATCCTCCACATGGCTTGGCTGGGTGAAGACGCTTCCGGAAGGGTTAGTCCACGCCAGGCCTGTGCTCACTGTTTGGTATGCCTATGCATTATCGGGTAGTGGTGAGATGGAAGCCTCAGAGGCCCGATTGAAGGACGCCGAACGATGGCTGGACACGACGGCCGACATGCACGAGCGACCGGAATCCCTGGCGGCGGGGATGGTCGTCGTAGACGAAAAGGAATTTCGCCGTCTGCCGGGAATGATCGCCCTCTTCCGTGGTGGGCAGGCCCTGGCCCGGGGTGATATGCCCGAGACCGTGAAAAACGCTCAACGGGCGCTCGACCTCGCAACTGAGGACGACCATCTGATGCTCGGTGGGGCAGCCTCGGAGCTGGGGCTCGCCGCATGGGCGAGCGGGGATCTCGACACCGCCCGCCGGATGACTGCCGATGGCACGGAGAATGTGAGGCTGGCCGGATACATCTCTTCCGCCATCGGCGGCTCCATTGTCCTGGCAGATATACAGATTGCGCAAGGCCGTCTCCACGAGGCAATGACCACTTATGAGCGGGCATTGCAGTGGGCGACGGAGCCGGGCGCGCCAGCGCTTGCCGTGCGGGGAGCGGCAGATATGTATGTGGGCATGAGCGCCCTTCACCGTGAGCATAACGATCTGAAGACCGCCACGCAGCACCTGCTCACCAGCCAGGCTCTGGGTGAGCTTGCCGGGTTACCGCAAAACCCGTATCGCTGGTGCGCGGCGATGGCGCGCATACGGGAGGCCCAAGGCGATCTGGATGGCGCGCTCGACCTGCTCGACCAGGCCGAGCGCCTATACGATGGTGCCTTTTCCCCGAATGTGCGTCCGGTCGCGACGCGGAAGACACGGGTGTGGGTGGCCCAGGGTCGGTTGGGTGAAGCCCTGGGCTGGGCGCGTGAGCAGGGACTGTCCGTTGAAAACGAACTTAGCTACCTGCACGAGTTCGATCACATTACCCTGGCCAGGGTGCTCATGGCCCGCTATCAGAGCGACCGTGCAGATAGCTCCATTTCTGGGGTACAGGGGCTGCTGGAGCGTCTGCTGAAAGCCGCGGGGGAAGGCGGGAGAAAGGGAAGTGTGATCGAAATTATGGTATTGCAGGCTCTTGCTTATCACGCGCAAGGTGACCTTCCTGCTGGTCTTTTGCCTTTGCAGCATGCTCTTGCGTTGGCTGAGCCGGAGGGCTACGTCCGAATGTTTGTGGACGAAGGCCCACCCATGGCGCAACTGCTTCTCAAAGCTGCCGTTTCCGGGATCATGCCAAACTATACAGGCAAGCTGCTGGCAGCAGTTGAAGCGGAGCAACAAAGGAGAGCGGGCGAATCTCCTAACCCCACCCCCCTCGCTTCGCAGCCCCTAATCGAGCCGATAAGCCAGCGTGAGCTTGAAGTTCTCCGATTGTTCAAAACCGAG
>CAZXPK010000233.1:0-3913 GCA_964642565.1 uncultured Anaerolineaceae bacterium | reverse complement strand
ACCGATTTTCACCTGCGGGTGGGGAAAACATTCCGACTGGATGAGAGGGGTGAAAAAGTCACCCGGCAGGTGAGGGAAAAGATGATGGAGGAGATGATGTACCAGATGGCAAGCTTGCTGCCCCCTGAATATCGCGGGAAGTATGCAGATTCGTCAGCTGCCACCGAAAGATACATCGTTTTTAATTGAGCATAATTCTCCGGAGGGGCGCAGGGGAGGAATCCCAAAAGACTCATATTCAAATTTCTCCCCTGCGCCTCTACTCATCTACCGATCATCGATTTTGTAGCCGTTGACCCTTGATCCTGGATTTTTCGCCGGTGGTTGAAACTATCAGCTGTAAAGTACGCAAGATGTTGAGTCAAACAAGAGCATAAGGCGATCAAACTATTTTCCAACTTGAATACAAAATATTCCAATTCTACTGTTCATAACCGGCGTTCTATTCGTCTCAAGGGTTATGATTATCGCCTGCCAGGGGCATATTTCATAACGCTTGTCAGCTGGCAGCGCGAGTGTTCATTTGGGGAGGTGGTGGATGGGAGAATTCAGTTAAATTCTATCGGTACGATAATCCAAAAAGAATGGCGACAATTAGCGCGCCATTTTCCTCAAATACGATTGGAGGCGTTCGTCGTCATGCCCAACCATGTCCATGGGATAATCGTTATCGAAACTGTAGAGGCGGACCACCCATCTATTGTAAGGGCGACCCGACCATCGGTGGATGAGATCAGGGAGACCCATGATAGCCCGGTAGACCCGATGAAGGATAGACTTGATGGGTCGCCCCGACAGATGGTAAGGGCGACCCGCCTTCCCGTAGATGAGATGAGGGATACCAATGATATTCTAGTAGACCAGATGAAGAATAACCTTGATGGGTCGCCCCGACAAGAGGCGGATGAGACCAGGGGAACCAATGATAGCCCAGTAGACCCGATGGAGGATAACCTTGATGGGTCGCCCCGACAAGAGGCGGATGAGATCAGGGGGACTTATGATATCCTGGTAGACCCGATGAAGGATAGAAGTGATGGGTCGCCCCAACAAACGAAGCGACCGAATGGTCCGCAGACCAATTCGCTGGGGGCAATGATCGGGCAATTCAAATCACGAGCTACCAAACGGATTTGGGCATTGACAGAGATAAACCGGCACCCAATATGGCAGCGGAATTACTACGAGCACATCATTCGCGATGACCTGGAATATCGACGAATCGTTCAATATATCGAGACTAACCCGCTTCAATGGCATGATGACCAATTACATCCTATTATGCAACGTTAACACGCTCAAACGTGTAAGCGCTTATTTAATGCTACAATCGTAAACCGAATGGGAAATACTTAAGGTAACACGGGGGCTCAACTATGAAAGTCGCCGTCATCGGTGGCGGGTCCACCTACACACCCGAGCTGGTCAACGGGTTCCTGGAGCGGACTGCAACTTTACCCGTCAGCGAGCTCTGGCTGATGGACATTGACGCTGAACGCCTATCCATTGTGGGGGGCTTTGCCCAGCGCATGGTGGCAGCCAAAGGACAGCCTTTCAAAGTGGTGCTCACCCAGGATCAGAGAGCGGCAATCCAAAACGCTTCCTACGTCATTTCCCAGTTACGGGTGGGGCAAATGCCCGCCCGGGTGGCAGATGAATATCTGGGGCTCCGGCACGGTTTGATCGGTCAGGAAACGACCGGTGTGGGTGGGATGGCCAAAGCCATGCGCACCATCCCGGTGGTTTTGCAAATTGCAGCGGATATGCGTGAGCTCGCTAGCCCTGGCGCGCTGCTGGCTAATTTTACGAACCCCGCCGGGCTGGTCACCCAGGCTTTGCAAATGTATGCCCCGGATGTGCCCTCGGTGGGCGTGTGCAATGTGGCCATCACGACGAAAATGGGGATTATCGAGGGGCTGGAGGGTCTCAAAGGCACACCGGTGACCCCCGAACGAACGGAGCTAAATACCCTGGGGCTGAACCATCTCTCCTGGCACCGTGGGTTCACCGTGGACGGGGAAGACGTCTGGCCTCAAGTGATCGAAGGTACTCTTGAGCGGCTGCGTTCAGACCCCGAGCCGGAGTGGGACCTGCGTACGATAGAAGTATTGGGTATGCTGCCCAATTATTACCTGCAGTATTTCTATCACACCGACCGCAAGCTTAAGTCACAGCAGAAATGGCCCCCCTCCAGGGGTGAAGAGGTAATCGAAATCGAGAAAGGCTTGCTGAACAAATACGCAGACCCATCTCTCGTGGAGCCTCCAGCAGACCTGATGCTGCGCGGTGGTGCATATTATTCCACCGTTGCCACCCAGCTGCTGAATGCGCATTTCAACGATTTGGGTGAGACCCACATCGTCAACACCACTCACGCCGGGGCAGTGAAGGGTTGGCCGGAGGACTGGGTGCTCGAAATGCCCTGCCGGGTAGATAAGCGCGGGGTCCATCCCTTGCCCGCCGAGCCGTTGCCGCCGGTATGCTTCGGGTTGCTTGCCCAGGTGAAGTCTTATGAGCTGCTCACCGTTGAAGCCGCCGTGCATGGCGACCGTAATGCTGCCTTCCAGGCACTGCTGGCACATCCGCTGGGACCCATGGCAGACTGTGTCCAGACAGTCTTGGATGATATGCTGGTTACCAACCGGGTCTACTTGCCGCAATTTTGGAAAAATTGGGCGGCACCTGCCAGCGGGTAAGAAAGATGTGAGCATGATGCCCCAAAAGCCCAAGCTTTTAAAATCTGAGCTTCTTAGTGAGATATACGAGCAGCCCGAAGCCATCCGGCGTATGCTGAATATTGAGGCTGAGCGTGTGGCTGCAATCAGCCAGCAGCTTTCGCCACGCGTATTCTCTTACGCACTGGTGGCTGCCCGCGGCACCTCCGACAATGCCGCTCGTTACGGGCAATATATTTTTGGGGCAATCAACCGCTTACCGGTGGCGCTGGCAGCGCCCTCCCTGTTCACGCGTTATCATTCTCCGCCCCACCTGGAAGATTCACTCGTGATCGGCATCTCACAATCCGGCCAATCTCCTGATATCGTCAGCGTGCTCGAGGAAGGCAGGCGCCAGGGAGCACCAACGATCGCCATCACCAATGATCTGGAATCGCCCCTGGCACAGGCAGCAGAGTATAAAATTGGGCTGGGAGTGGGGGTAGAACGCAGTGTTGCCGCTACGAAAACCTATACTGCCCAGCTGACCGCCCTGGCACTGCTGGCATTAAGCCTGAAAGGTTCTCCAATCATGCTCGACCCGCTGGAGGCCGTCCCTAAAGCCCTATCGCAGGCATTGAACTCAGAGCCGGAGGCACAAGCCGCAGCCCAAGACCTGGCTACCTCCGACCACACTGTTTTCATCGGACGTGGCTTCAATTATTCAACTGCCTGGGAGATTTCCTTGAAGTGCAAGGAGCTGGCGAATATCCAGGCAGAACCCCTTTCATCAGCCGATTTCCTGCACGGACCGATTGCCATGGTGGATGAGAGCTTCCCTGTGAACCTGATTTCAATGGGGGATACCTTCAGGGAGGAATTTAATTCGTTGGGGGTAAGCCTGCACGCGCGTGGAGCAAAGCTGATCACAATCGGTGATGCCCCCATTGAAGGCCACATCCCTGGGCAGGATAGGTTCATCCCCGTCCCATCTGGGCTGCCTGAGTGGCTCAGCCCAATTGCTGCCATCATCCCGGGGCAGCTGCTTGCGTATCATTTAGCCAAAGCGCGTGGGTTTGACCCGGACCAACCGCGTGTGATCCGAAAAGTCACGCTTACCAAATAAACTGGTGGGGCGACCCTCATCGGGGCGACCCATCACTGCTACCCATCAACTCTTCTACTCCAATATCATGGGTATCCCTGATATCCTCCGCTGATGGGCGGGTCGCCCCTACTATCTATCGGGACCTATCAAA
>CAZXPK010000232.1:1209-3951 GCA_964642565.1 uncultured Anaerolineaceae bacterium | reverse complement strand
GAGAAAGAGACCGAGCGTAACGAGGAGATCGAGCGTTTACGCTTGGCTGCCACAACTTCGCTTATGTCGCGTCAGGATGTGATCATTGTCGCCTCAGTGTCTTGTATCTACGGCCTGGGTAACCCGGCTGAGTATGGGCGGGTGGTGATCAACATTGAGAAGGGTAGGATTTATCGCCGGAACGCCTTGCTGCGTGACCTCATCGAAAGCCAGTACGAGCGCAACGACATGGAGCTGAAGCCTGCCACCTTCCGTGTGCGTGGCGACACCCTTGAAGTCATCCCCGCCTACCAGGACCGCTTTGGGTATCGTGTCACCTACTTCGGAGACGAGGTCGAGCGTATCGTTGAGTTCGACGCTCTTACCGGTGAGCTGCGCCATGAGCTGGATAACGTCGCCATTTACCCGGCCAAACATTACATTGCCGCTGAGGATAAGCTCAAGCAGGCCATCCTGGATATCGAAGACGAGCTGCAGGAACGCGTCAAGTATTACCGTGAGCAGGATAAAATCCTGGAGGCCCAGCGTATCGAGCAGCGTACGGTCTATGACCTGGAGATGTTGCGCGAGATTGGCTCCTGTGCTGGCATCGAGAACTACTCGCGCCACCTCGACCAGCGCGCCGCCGGCACCCCACCCTGGACGTTGATCGATTATCTCCCCCACGATTACCTGCTCATCATCGATGAGTCGCATATGTCCATCCCCCAGATCCGTGGCATGTACAACGGCGACCGCTCGCGTAAGGAAACCCTGGTGGAGTACGGCTTCCGTCTGCCCTCCGCCCTCGATAACCGCCCGCTCAAGTTCAAAGAGTTCGAAGCGCACATGGGTTATACCATCTACACTTCCGCCACTCCCGGACCCTACGAGATGGAGCATGCTCAGCAGGTGGTCGAGCAGATCATCCGCCCAACTGGATTGGTCGACCCCGAGGTGGAAGTCCGTCCGGTGGAAGGTCAGGTGGACGATCTGATTGCTGAGATCCGCAAGCGAGTCGAAGTTGGTCAGCGTACGCTGGTCACCACCCTCACCAAGCGCATGGCTGAAAAGCTTGCTGATTACCTGATGGAGCTGGGCATCAAGGTGCACTACCTGCACTCTGAAATCGAGACCCTCGAACGTATAGGCATCCTGCGTGACCTGCGTTTGGGCGTCTTCGATGTTGTGGTGGGCATTAACCTGCTGCGTGAGGGCTTGGATCTGCCGGAAGTATCTATGGTGGCGATTCTTGATGCAGACAAGGAAGGTTTCCTGCGTTCAGGAACAGCCCTCATCCAAACCATCGGTCGGGCTGCCCGGCATGTGGATGGCAAGGTCATCATGTATGCTGATAAGATGACCGATTCGATGAAATTTGCCATCGATGAGACCAATCGTCGTCGTGCCAAGCAGGTCGCCTACAATCAGGAACACGGCATCGAACCGGTCAGCATCGTCAAAGCCGTGCGTGACTTGACCGACCAACTCGGTGGGAAGGCTCAAGCCGCCGCTCGCGGTGAACGCCCCATCAAGCCTGCCGAGATACCCAAGGATGAGCTTAAACGCCTGATCTCCGAGCTCGAGACCCAGATGAAACAGTCAGCCAAGGACTTGGAGTTTGAGAAGGCAGCTGTCCTTCGGGATGAAATCTTCGAGCTGCGTGGCATCCTGGCAGAAGAATCTCACGCACCACCCTGGGAGAAGGTCCGCTACCTGGCAGGGGAAGAGGAATAATCGATATTCATCTTTTGATCGTTGGAAGTCGCACGATATCCTGCTGCTGTTCAGATCCTTTGTGTCCTTAATTTTGGAGGGCGTTTTTTTTACACACCGTTGTGGTAATCTGTCTCTTCCCCAAATCCTTCACAATTCCTTCACAACTCTCTGCTAAACTATGATTGTTACCATCCATTCTTTATAGGTAAAATATCCACATGAATAATCACTGGAGGAGTCTCTCATGAAAAAGTTTTTGATTATTGGTTTGATCGTCGCATTGGTCCTGATCGTCGTTGGTGGTGCAGGTGTTGTCTATGCTCGCGTTCGGGGCGTAGCTAATAACACCATTGTTACAGTGAATACCACTCAAAACGGGGATAAAATCATTCGCCAATTTGGCTATGGCCCAGGTGGCATGATGGGCGGCTATGGACCCGGTGGAATGATGGGTGAGCGTGGCAATGGTTACGGACCCGGCATGATAGTTGGGCGTCGTATCGCACGTGGTGTCGGGATCATGCACGATTATATGATTTCCGCCTTCGCCAGTGCCGTTGGCCTCACGGTTGAACAGGTGGACACCCGCCTGGCAAACGGTGAGACGCTCAAGGAAATCGCCATTGCTCAGGGAACAGCCGAAGCTGGCCTCCCTGCGCTTGCAATTAAGGTACGGCAGGCTGCATTGGATAAAGCCGTTGCAGATGGCGTCATTACCCAAGCCCAGGCTGACTTGATGCTCGAGCGCATGAATAATTATTCGGGTCAGGGCTTTAGCCTGGATAATTGCCCAATGTGGGATGGTGACGAAGTCCCGCAGCCCTAAATTGATGTTCTACTCAACGCATTAATCCAGAGACGCGGCTATTACCGCGTCTCTGTTGTTTAATTCTGGGTCATTCCATGTAGCTGTCTCAGAACCAGCGTCACATCTTCTCCTTGAAGCAGGCGGATTCCACTAACTTCGAGTTGGTGCTGGGTAGGCATATCCAGTCCTAAGGAAGCGTAAAAGGTTTCCATCAGCCTCTCAGCCTGATCATCCGC
>CAZXPK010000232.1:0-1109 GCA_964642565.1 uncultured Anaerolineaceae bacterium | reverse complement strand
CGGCCCTTACCCGTCACCTGGTTGACTTCCTTCACCCGCAAGCCCAGTCCCGGCTGCAGGGCATTCAGCAGGGCGGTCTTGCCCACACCCGATTTGCCTACCATTGCCGAGACGCGCCCCTTGAGCGCTATCCGCATATCATCTATTCCCTCACCGCTGACGATACTGGTAAGCACGCAAGCGTATCCAATCTGCCGGTATTCATCCAACACAGCCAGAAGCTCACCCTCATTTCCTTTTACCAGGTCCATCTTGGTGATGCAGATCAGTGATCCAATGTCACCTGCCTCAGCTGAGGCCAGGTAGCGGTCGAGCAGGTTCCATTTGGGGGCAGGCTGTGCCGCCGCGATCACCGGCACCACCTGGTCCACATTGGTCACGATGATCTGCTCGAAGGGGTGTGCCCCATGTGCCAAAGGTTTGGGGACCGCGCTCCTGCGGGTCAGCTTGTTGCGCCTGGGCAGCAGCTCAATGATCAATCCCTTCCCATCTTCTGCCTGGATATAGCGCACCTCATCGCCCACCGCTATGGGGTCCATGTGCTCAAGTTCCACTACCTTTTGCACCCGGTGGTGTAGGCTGCCTGGGTCGGCGGTTGGGTAGATCAGCTGTTTGCGGATGCGGTTGGATAGCTCGCACAGCACTACCTGCCCGTGGGTGTGGACCGTATAATTCCCTATTGTTTTTTTGTAGACCACACCGGTTAAGGTAGGTCTGCCGTCGTACATGTCCGAACAATTCTCGTGCATTGTCTTTAATCCTGAATAAAAAAAACTAGCCACGATTGGTTCCCGTGGCTGGTTTGGAAATGAGAAATAATTATTGGTTGCTGATTATTTAGGTGCGCGCCGCGCATGCCGGTTGGCTGGTCGGATCACTTCCTGGGGTCAGCTTAAACAAAAGCCACGGGGCATGAACGCTCCCGTGGCAGGTAGACCCATCAATGTACGAACAGTCTTATCCCGCGACGAATAGGCGCGCCCATGCGTGATGTAAGTGGACTACCGAGACCATATTTAACATGAAACGCGCTCCTTTCGTTAAGATATTAGACATGCGGGTCAGAGTTTATCATTAGCGAAATATGCTGTCAAGAGCTCGCGCTCTTT
>CAZXPK010000231.1:0-3964 GCA_964642565.1 uncultured Anaerolineaceae bacterium | reverse complement strand
GTGGGATCCATTAAAGAAAGAATATCCGCATAAGCCATATTGAGTAATACAAATATCCATAACAATGAAAGTTTTATTTTTGGATCTATTCCGGTGGTTGATTTGATTGTCTTCATTTATTTCTCCTTGTTTTTTAAAGATATGGATGGGTTCCATTAATTTGGACTTGAATAAAATTGTGGTCGCTACCCTGTTCTCAAGGGCTGAAATGGGCTAGGAATGTTATCAAAGGCAAATCTCCTTTCCAAGTAGCTTATATCCATTTACTATTTGACGTCTGACTGATCCGCCTGGCCGTGTTCGAGAGGACTGACCGAGACCAATGGCATGCCTAAATCACGCACTTTTTTCAGCAAGCCATGCAACGCGGCCTGATCGACCACCGGGCCGGTTAAAAGCGTATCCCCATTGTCTTCCAGCGTGATGGTCAGGCCCTCAAACCAGTCTGTCCATTGACGGCCCAGATGGCCTTTGATCCTGATCTGATAGACCACTGGTTGATCCGAATTAGCTTTAGGTTCGAGTTCGTTTGACATTACCTTGTACCTTTTGTGGCCGGTCATTTCAGTCCGCGCCACTTGCTCAATGTACAAGGATAATATCCCCCACACAGTGTTAACGAACAGACACTTTAGTGTTGGTTATAGGTGTTGTTTTTAGTTATTGCGGGGAAATGTTGAGGAAAATTGAACCTTACAGCAAACCCAGTTCGCGGGCGCGCGCAACAGCTTCGGTGCGACTTTGAACTTGCAGTTTGTTAAAAATCTTGCGGTTATGCCCTTTGATCGTGTCCAGGGCGAGGAAAAGCCTCTCGCCAATCTCGCGATTCGATAGTCCCTGGGCAATGAGTTGTAGTATTTTTAACTCGCGCTGGCTCAATGGCTCGATAAGGGGCTGGGGAGGGGGCACATCAGACTTGGGCTGACTCTTCCGCTCCTCCGCATCAAATGCAGAAAGCAGCTTGCCGGTATAAGCCGGCATAACCCCATGAGAAGCTGCTTCGCGCAATAATTGTGCCATCGGGGCACCTTCGTCAACAAAGAGCCGTATGAAGCCGCCAGGCTCAGCCAGCGCCAGGGCTTCGGCCAACACTTGCACGGCCTTGTCCTTATCGCCTTGAGCAAAGAGAACAACCGATTTCACAGCCATCACCTGGAGCAGCCTTTGTGGCAATCTTTTTACTTCCGCTTGCTGGCGCAGTGGCTCCACCAATGCCAGCGCTTCGGATGGGTTGCCCTGGGCGATGAGGACACGCGCCTGCATGAGCGGCATGACATTATTTTGTGCCAGTTGTGCAGCTTCATCCACGTTGCCCTGAAAAAGGTGGATTCCTGCTCGGTGGGAGGCGATATCCGGAAGGCGATAGGTGTAATTCTTAAGATGCGAGGTTTGTTCTGCCTGCAATATCCAACCCATCGCAGCGTTCGCATCTCCTCTGGCCAATTTCGAATGGGACAGGAACATCTCACTCACAACCAACCTGTCAATGACTTCATCAAACTGCCGCGACAATTTCAAGCTCTGTTCCCCATATTTTTCGGCGGCATCCAGATCGTTCCACTCATAATAGATGCGGGCCAGGCCAAGATATGCTAAAGGGGCATTATGAGGAGAATATTCATCGATCACTGGCAGAACACGCTGGTAGGTCTCAGCCGCCAAGTGAAGTTGGTTTTCAGCTTCCTGTACCTGTCCCAAACGGATCGAAGCCAATGAACTATCAACAATATTCCCGGCAGCCTGGGCAAGAGAGTAGGCTTCGGTATAAGCCCGGCCGGCCTCGGCCAAGTCTTGCTGGATGTAATAGGCAAATCCCAGCGACCGGATAGCCACGGACCGGAACGACAGGTTATCGGGATGCAGATATTCCAGGGCACGGCGTGTCTGGACCTGGATGGTTTCCGTCTGGGCATCCACCTGCGCTACGTTTGCCCTGGCGGCGGCAATTTTTCCGATCAGGTCGCGGGTCGTTTCGTCCAGCGTGGCTCCCGGCAGGGCTGCGGCAGCCAACGCTGCTTCAGTCGCCTGGAGTTTCTCTTCCACGCCCTTGGGTTGGCCGATAGCCAGCAACATCGCAGCCTGCATCCACCACAAGGCAGGCCTGGCATCCAGCACGGTCTTTGGCAGCGACTCCAGCCAGTCTAGTATCGCAGAGGCTGTGCCACGCAAGTGTAGCGGCATCTTCTCACTTTCCGCCAGGCGCCCGGCGCGCTCAATGTCATTGGCCGCAGCTGCGTGGCGGAAGGCTTCAAGCACCTGTTCATTGTTTTCATACCATTCGCTAGCATGCAGTTGCAGTTCGGCGATCCCTTCAGGAGTGAGACTTTGCCCCAGCCGTTTGCGCAGCAGATCTCTAAAGAGATGGTGATAGCGATACCAGCCCCGCTCGTTGTCCTGTGGAACGATGAACAGGTTGGTGCGCTGGAGATATTCCAGGGTTTTCTGCCCGGAAGTGGATGGATCGAGCAACACGGCATCGCAAAGAGGGCCGCACATATGGTCGAGGATGGAAGTGCGCAGCAGAAAAGTCAGGATACTTTCAGACTGCTGTCCCAGGACTTCTTCGACCAGATAGTCCAGCACGAAATGGTGGCTGCCGGTGAAAGATTGGATGAAACTGGTGGTGTCTTGATGCCCTTGCATGGAAAGCGCGGCCAGCTGCAGGCCGACAATCCAGCCCTCGGTGCGCATGTCCAGCGCGGTGATGTCTTCAGCTGAGAGATCCAGCCCCATGACGCGGTTGAGGAATTCGGTGGCTTCGGCGGGGGTAAAGCGCAAATCGGCGGCGCGCAGCTCGGTACACTGCCCCCGAGCGCGCAGCCGGGACAGGGGTAGATGGGGATCCTCTCGGGTGGCGATAAGCAGGTGCATCTGCGGCGGCTGGTGTTCGATGAGGAAAGCCAGGGATTGATCGACCGGCTGGGAATCGATCGAGTGGTAGTCATCCAGGACGAGCAGAAAGTTCTCAGGGATGGTGGAAATTTCGTTGAGCAAGGTGGTCAAAATGGTTTCGATCTGCAGCGGTTGGGGGGATTGGAGCGCAGCCAGTAGCCCCTCGCCAATTCCCGCCTGGATCGTCTGCAACGCTTTTACCAGGTAAGTGATGAAACGCGCTGGATCGTTGTCTCCTTCATCCAACGACAACCAGGTAACCGGATGATCACAGCCAGCGGCCCATTCGCTGACCAGCGTGGTTTTACCAAAGCCCGCGGGGGCAGAGATGAGGGTTAGCCTGCTGCCATGTGCGCACCCTACATTCAGCCGCTCGATCAGGCGCGGACGCCGGACAATGCCGGGCCGGGATTGGGGAATATAAAGTTTAGTGGCTAAAATTGGAGCGGACATAGATCAAGTATACAGCACATCCCCAAAATTCAAAGAGTATCCCAACCAAGATCGGGACACTCCTTCGCGAAACCCACAGCAACCTTCTCTCTGTAACCAATGAATAAAAATGAAACACCACTATATGTAGACTTTTAAAAATACCAATTGTCGGGCTATCCAAATTCACCTGGTGTTACTCGAACCCACGTCTTCTTCAGTGCTATGGATAAAATTGCAGGGGAATAGTTCAGAAGATATTAGTTTAGAATCAATGGAAGTACGGGACATTTGTCCCTATTACCACGGGACATCTGCCCATCGACTTTAATCAAAAAATAAAATACAATCTTTTTAAACGACAAAAGAAATAAAAATAAGAAAAACCCCTCTCCATTTGGAGAAGGGCAAGTTAACTTTACGAGCTGCGGAGAGGGTGGGTATCCTCTCAGCAGCTTATAAGTTCCCCCCAAGACAGCCTAAACTGCACTTACTGCCGGACTTAATAAATTTGGTGATAGAACTGTAAAAGTGCAAGGATCTTGCATCTGAAGTACTCAGTTCACACTGGGCAATTTCACTTTTTACTAGTAGATCGTCAAAGATGAATACGATAGTTGGCACGAATCTTGCTACCAAT
>CAZXPK010000230.1:0-4049 GCA_964642565.1 uncultured Anaerolineaceae bacterium | reverse complement strand
TTTCTTGGTGGCTTCTTCCATGAATGCGCTTTTATCTGTGGAATTAACGTATTCATCGGCAATCTTTGCCAGGTTGTCGATGCTGGGTGTGATGCCTCTTTTGTTCATCAGTTCAAGCGCACTACGCACCATTCCTATCTCGAGCTGCCAATCATCTGCTACCTGAATGATCCGGCTGGTTTCCTCAGCACCCAAGCCGGTGAGTTGCATCATTTCACGGACTTGTTTGTTATATTCAACTGTCAAAGCAATTTCTTTTTTGGATATTGCAACAAGTGCTCCCATTCCGACAGTAGTTAAAGCAATCGGATTGGTCAGCAAATTGAATGCCGCACCCAATCCGGGCACTTGATTTTTAAGATTAGTAACTTGCGTACCCAGAGTAGAGAGTGCGCCCCCTGCCTTCCCCGATTTATCCTCCATGCCCTTCATGGCCCCCTCTACCTTGCTGCGTGCCTGTTTCAGGTCGCCATCCAATTTATCCAGAGTGGCACGGATAGGAACAAATGCCTCACCAAGTTGCGATTCAGTGCCCATGTTTCACTTTTTTATGCTGCTGAGCAATCCTGTTTAAATCCACATTGGCCGTCATTTCTTTGAATTCACGCCGTCTCTCCTCCAGCTCTTTTCCATGCAATGGTTTCGCTGGCCTTGGATCCAACAGCTGTTCGAGTGATGGTATCGGATTGGCGCGCATCAGCCTGGCTATGCGCCATGCTTGAATGACGTCCATCTGTTGGTTGCGCTCGTCCCGCCAGATGGCAGCTTTGATCGCCATGAGTACCTCCCGTGGCGTCATCCTCCAAAATTCTTCCACGCCGATCCCGCAGCGTAATGCCTGTTTCAGGAGCCCCTCGATATTGAGCGGCTCCCGCCTCAATTTGGGTCGCTATCGCCCTCTACCGCAGCATCCTCTTTATCCGGAATGTAGCTGCTCGCAAAAGCAAGAGCCTCCATCACCGGGTTGTTGGCGGTAATGTAACCCACTTCATCGATGATTGCGATGACATCGCTGTTCGATATTGGCTGTCCATCTGCATGAGCCTCCACCCGCGCCGCTTCCATGCCAACACGCAGCAGCGCCACCAGCTCGGTATAGCCGCTGGTATTGGATACAAAGCCACGCAGAATACTCGGAATGCTTTTGCCCAGTTGTTTCTCAGCATTCAGTAGTGCTCTGGTTGTGAACAGCAGGGGTATATCGCGGCCTTTGGCATGGATGACGCCCTCACCTCGCGCCTCCATCAGCTGCCAATCTCCGCCCAGAACCCGTCGATGGTCAGCGATATGGAGATGGTCGAATCAGCCTGGTCTGGGAATTTTTCACTGATCGAGTCGATCTTGGCATCCACCGTCTCGACGACCACCCCGGCCTCTTCACGCGCCACCAGGATCAGCTCGCCATTCCGGTTGGCATTCTTGAGCGCCTGGTAAGCCGCATCTGTCGGCACATACAATGCATCCAGTGAGATCGTCCCCTTGTAGCGCCCGGGCAGCACGCGCTGCGCCCGGCTGTCCTTGCTCGATATGTCGATCGTGTCTGTCGACTCGTCGAAAGTCGCATTCCGCTGGCTGCCTACCACCGAGTAGGCCGGCACCCCCGGCGTTCCGGTATTTGCCAGTAATAAAAGATCCGCTCCATTCATAGCCATTACATTACTCCTTCTGAGCCGTTAGGCTCAAGCTTATGATCCGACCGTAGAAATCTTTTTCGTCCGCCACGATCGGTCCTCCACAATTTGAAATTACCCATTGATAGCCATCGATTGGCAGGCTCTGCCTGTGTAATAACTCGTGCACCCGTTCAGCGATCGTCTCGATTACCACCGCCGATCCATCCGCCTTGGCATAACAGCGCACATCCCGCATCAGGCTCCGCCCGCGTGTGGTCTTGGTATCGAACGGTGCCTGTGTCACTTCACCGGCTGTGACGACATAAGGCAGTCCGGTATCGCCTGGTGCCGGGTCGGTGGTGAAGATCGCCGGTAATCCTTTATAGATTGCCAGCAACGCGGTCAGGGTCGCATCCCCCGCCAGTCGATCGTAAATAGCAGACGTAAGAATACTCATCTTCCACTCAGTAGCTTTACGATCTTGGCTGCATTCATGAATACTGCCGGTCTCAAATAAGGATGCGCCGCGTGGTGGGCATCTCCCATCTCGATGTAGAATCCCAGGTGCCGCGTCGGTTTGCCTGCCTTCGTGGTCTTCCCTGGTGGCAAACCGATCTTGATCACCACAGCATTGCTCTCACGTTCGACCAAATTCATCAGCAGCCGGGAGACATAATTACGATGCCCCTTACCCCATGCCGGGTCATCGATCGCCAATAATCGCCGCCTGGCATCCGTCTCCACGAACTTACCCACGATCTCGCCATTCTCGACCAGCTCGGCAATCAACTTCTTCTTGAACTCATCCGGATTCCATTTCAACATCAGCTGCCCTCCTCTTCCCGTGATACCTCATGTTGCCGTTCACGGCAATCGATCTCCAGGTGTTCGCCTGCCTTGGATGGCTCACGCGTGGCATCTACTTCCACAATTAGTCCACCATAGGAAAGGTGGTCGCCTCTTACCACATCTTCATTCGCCAGGCAGTAGAACACGTGCGTTATCACCCGCTCCTCCAGCATCGCCACTTCCCGCTCGCTCGAAGAAGCCGGTCGAATCCGCCCGCGCACCGCATCCAGGTCGATCTCATCGATTGCCCAGCCGCCCTGCCCATCCGAAGTTCGTCGACGGCCAGTGTGGATAAAATCATGGTTAAGCAGGCTCTCAAAAACGGTCATGGATTGATCCGGTATTTATTCAACATATCCTTTTCGCTCAGCAGCAGCATCCGTGCAGACGAAGCGCCCATGACGACCTCACCTGTAACACCGCCCCCTTCCGCTGTATATGACACAGAGAAATCACCCAAGCTCTTCGAGGCCACACCCATCACACCATCGGTGTCAGCTGCTTTTAGTCCAGTCTGGTAACCGCGGCTGGCCGCCCGCGTGCACACTGCCACGATGTCATCCGGGATGGTAGCATACCCATGTGTATAGGTGATTGTGATGTTCTGGATGCCTTCCGCCCATTTCTGGTCTACACGGTGCAGGATGCCGTGCTGCCCCAACTTATAATCGTCGACCGCCGCCAGCATCTCCCCATCCTCCACCACGCTGTCGATGGATATTACCGGTAGTTCGGGCAGGAATAAGCGATATCCGCCCGGAGAATCCAGCGTGATCATTTCGTCATCGACCCGCTCCAGGGTTTGCTTCGTATAATTGCGGATCGCCGCCGATGCTTCGACGAGCGCCCGCTGGGCTGAGGCGATCTGCATGGGAGTGTCAATCTCGACTTGCAGGAACGCTTCGATATCTGCCACCGTGGCGAAATTAGCCATGTTTATTCCTATTCTCCTCCCCTACATCTTCCCCCTCTCCATTTTCGCTCTTTTTGAAAATGGGGAGGGTTGGGGTGGGGTAGGGAGGCTGGGAGGGGGGTGATCATCCTCATTTACCGGATCTCCATTCCTCGATCGCTTTTAGGGTCTTGGGTAAAAGATAATCCAAGGTGCCCGCCTGGCGCAGCTGCTCGAAAGTGGTAATTCCATGTCCTACCAGCGCCCTCGCCGCCGCTTTGCCGATGCCCGGGATAGTGGAAAAATCATCCACCGCCGGCGCGCTTTCCACTTCGGGCGCCTCTGGAACTGATTTGTTCTCCTGGGGCAAACGCATCTTGTTTGCAGCTTGCGGCTTTGCCTTTGGAGATAGATATCCTTTGGCAATCGCATCGGCTTCATACATTTTCACGAACTGCCCATGCCCTAACGGTACTCGTACCAAACGTCCCTTTTTCATGTTAGCCTCCTGTGTGATTAGCGGCCACTTACTTTTCTCGGTTAAAATCGCCATATTTAACTCTCCTGATTCAAACATTTATAATTTTTATACTTGCCTTATCTCTAATTGCAATTAATAACTGTTTATATGTAACTCCAGCCTGAGCAGCCGTCCAACTCTGTTTTGTCATCCATGAGTTGACTTGTTTCCTTAT
>CAZXPK010000229.1:0-4154 GCA_964642565.1 uncultured Anaerolineaceae bacterium | reverse complement strand
ACCTCCCCAAGTTTTGGCATTTGAACTTTTTTATCATTTATAACTGGCTTGAGGGTAACAATACCTCCGTTACGAATTACTACCTGCTCATTCCCACAAGCTGCACAGGCGAATCTATCAATATCTGCTGTGATCTGAAGTTTATGCCCACATGATGGGCAGGATAAGGCTATGAAATTTGCCATTATTTACCCGCTTCTATAGGTCTCTTAAAGGTAAAAAGAGGGCAAGCTGTTCTTCCTTGCTAATCAATAATGGCATCTTTTCTCTTAATTTTTCCCTATTTCTAGTTTAGACCTTAGGTGAAATATCTTGCTTACTAAGATATGAAATCCCAATCCTGATAGCATCTCTCATTCTTATCAATGCGGGAATAGGATCTTTATAGTTAAAAACCGCAATTGTATGCGGTTTTATATATGGTGTAAACCACTCCTTACTAATTTTTCTATCTTTCACCCAATTCCTTATACCGTAATAGATATCTCTGGTGATATCAATCCAATAGAGACCCGTCTGATATGAATGATCAGTCAGTACTTCGCCTTGCAGTAGATGTTTATACTGGATCCACGGAAAGTTCAACCCACATTCTACCGCCAGAGAAGAGGATAGGTTGTGACGTGCATTTATTTCCATAAGTTTATAGATACCATCACGGCAATCCTGCTTAAATTCCATACAGGAATATCCATAATAACCTAAAGCCTTCAGGATCTTACGTCCCGGTTCAATTATTTCAGGAATAATCTCACTTCGTAAAACGCAAGGCGAACCAATAACAGGAGGGGCACTCCTGATCTTACGCGCAGTAAACTCGCAAATTGGCATCCCATCCCAAAAGTATGAATTGTAATTCGCACCTTGATCATCTCCACCAGGAATGAATTCCTGGATAATAAGTTCAAGATTCGCTTCGATACCCTCATTGTAGGCCTGAAGCATCTGGTCTAAATTGCTGACCATCACCATTTTTCTTCTAAAGCGTGAATAATAAGGCTCACTCTGCGTTGGTTTAACAATACAAGGGTATTGAAGAACATGTCCCAATTCTTCAACCTCCTCCATTTTATTAGGAATAAATGTTTTCGGGATAGGAATACCAATTTCTTCTGCAATCGCATATGTATATTTTTTATCCAGACATTTTTTGATAATTTCCCACTCAGAGCAGGCAATGATGTATTTTTCCTGAAGAATCTCTTTATTACGAGAAACGACAGCAAGCATTTCGTCAGAAGTAGGAATAAGTATGCTGCCCATATATTTTCTTGAGCAATCTAACAGCATATCTATAAATTCGCGTTCGTTCTTCTCGGGGTGCGGAACAGTGAATTTTTCCCTTACAAATAGTGATCCATAACCCATATCCCTTTTGTAATGGTAAACCACTACAATTGGGACACTCATTTGTCCAAGAGCTCTTATAACCCCTAAGCCGCCGATAGAACTTGATAGAATAATTGCGGGTATCATAAAATATTTCCCCGATATTTACACACAATCTATGTTGATTAAAGCCAGCACCAACCCTCCTACCACTACATGCTGCGGTGATTTTACCATGCTCGGTGTACCCAACAGCGTTATAAAATTGTAAGATTGATCACCAGATATGTCCTGTATTAAATTTCGCAAGCGCTTAGCTTAATTCATGATAGTTATTAAAATAAAGCCACGACCCCTTCAAAATAATTCCTAATTGCACATAACTACCCACGATTTTATTCCTGTAATCCCTGACTGTACTATCGACCACAATATATAGGCTTTATTAATACCAAAACCCCCACCTAAGGGGTTTCCTGTGTGGAAGGAATAGGACTCGAACCTACGACTTCCTCTGTGTAAAAGAGTTCGAGGGTTCGTTGAAGTGGCAAACCATTACTATGTCGACAAGATGGTTCGTTGGACGGTGATGGGCTGAGGGCAAAATTGATGGCTACCAGAGGCTGGGGAGTTGGCTGGGACCACTGTGTGGGTAAGGTGTGTCGATACCGGGGGAATGTGCATTTAGGTCGGCGGTGGATATGGGGGTTCTTAGGCTTATAGGGAGGGCGGTCACCGTGATTGTAACGCCATCCGGTTGAGGCGAGCGGTCTGACTGCCAGGCTGCACTAGAATTTTCTGGATATAATATTGTGGAAATGTTTCGAGCAGATTATACGATCTGACCAAGAGGAGAATCCCTATGAAAAAGTCCGTGACCATCCTGTTGTCCTTCACTTTTCTGCTGGCTGCCTGTAAGCCTGCCACAACCAGCCCCACCTCCACCATTCCACCAACCGAGACGCATATTTCTCCAACCAAGACGGTAAGCATACCCACCGAAACTGCCACGCCGACTGTTACAGAGAGCCCCACGCCGCTGCCTGCCTCTGCAGATACTGCGACCATCCTGGAAGAGTTGGGTGGCTACCCCTGCCCCGATAGTGAATTCACTTGTGTGGATTTAGAAGTCCCGCTGGATCATTTCAATCCTGCCAACAGCGAGATGATCAAGGTGGTTTTCGGCGTTTTCCCTGCGAGTGGGGAGTCTAAGGGTATGTTCGTGACTGCCACTGGCGGGCCTGGTTATGCCGGTTTGGCGGCAGCCGACGATTATACCAGTTACTTCGACCCTGCCATCCTGGAGAATTTCGACATCGTCTTTTTTGACCAGCGCGGTATCGGGCAGTCTGGCAGTATGCAATGCGTGAATGCCGCGGTTGCTTTTTACCGGGCAGATTGGCGGACGGATACCCCTGAGCATCAGGCTGCCTTTCTGAATGTTGCCCGTACGTTCGCACAGGATTGTGTCCACGAGATGGGTATGCCGGTTGAGAAATTGCCGTTCTATAGCACAAATCAGGCGGTTGAAGATTTGGAGGTTTTTCGCCAGGCGATGGGCGGCAAGTTATTGTGGCTGTATGGGGAGAGCTATGGTACGCAATACGCTCAGACATATGCCGCCGCTCACCCAGAAGGTCTTGGAGGTTTGATTTTGGATGGAACGGTCGACCTGACACTAACTGGGCCGGAATACTACACGGGAGCTGTGCATAGTTTCTATAATGATCTGACCGACACCCTCAATGCCTGCAGCGCTGATGAAACCTGTGCGCCTGATTTTGGGGGCGATGCACTGACCTTCTTCCAGGACCTCGCATCTGAGATCTTAGCCTCACCCCAGACGGTCAGCTTTCCCCTGCCCTCAGGTGGGTTAGAAGACCGACTTTTTTCCTACGCTGACTTTGAATATGTGGTCAGCAGTGAATTGTACACCGAGGGCTCGCGCCAGATGCTGCTGCGTGCCCTGGCTTATGCTTACCGCGGTGATCTGGTTCCCCTTCTCCGCCTGCTGTATGTCGATCTCTCTCAGGATCCACAGACACTGGAGCCTATCCCCTATCCAGATTACTCAGATGCTGCATACTATACAGTAACCTGTGACGACTACAGCTACTACAGTGGAACGCCAGATGAACGCGCCCAAGCCATGTTGACTGAAGGAGAAGCTTTGGCAAAAACAGTACCCTACCTGAGCTCTATCTTCTTCGGCGATATCCCATGTATTTTCTGGCCAGTGCAAGGCGAAGCTGAGCGCCCTACTCCCTTAGTTGCTTCCGGTGTTCAAACCCTGGTTCTGGGCGCGACCGCCGACCCAATCACTCCGGTTCAGTATGGCACGGATGTCTTCAGCCGCTTGGCGGATGGTTACTTGATTACAACACAAGGCGGGGCGCATGTCACCTTTGGGCGCGGCAACGCCTGTCCGGATGAGATCGTCACCGCCTTTCTGGTGGAAGGTAATACCCCGGCAGAGCGTAGAATGACCTGTGAAGGTGTGCTTTATAACTCATATGTGCCGCTCGCCCCGCTTAACGCGGCTGACTTCACAGATCCCTTGGAAGCAATGATCGCGGTTGACAACGAGGTTTATTATCTTCCGGAATATTATTACTGGGATGTGGCGACCCCCACTACCGTTGCCTGCCCCTATGGCGGAACGATGAATTTTGAGGCAACCGATGTTGGTGATATCCTTACCCTGGATCAGTGTGTCTTTGTAAAGGGCTTTGTCCTGACAGGCAGCGGTGGAAATGATTATGACGCCGGTCTGTTCACCTTGGATGTTACGGTCAGTGGAGTGGGAACTGGTTCGCTAAGCTATA
>CAZXPK010000228.1:1783-4190 GCA_964642565.1 uncultured Anaerolineaceae bacterium | reverse complement strand
GAAATATTACGGATTTCCCCAGTGTTGGGTGTGCATACAGGTCCTGGAATCGTAGGGTTGGCTGTGGTACCCATCCATCTGATGGAAGGATTGGATTGAAGATCACCACCTGGAATGTCAATGGGCTGAGAGCAGCCTTGAGTAAAGGTGTCTGGGATTGGATCAGGCAAGAAAATCCGGATGTTTTATGCCTGCAAGAGATCAAAGCTCGTCCAGAACAAATATCGAATGAATACCATGATCTATTTACTAAACATGTTGTGTATTGGAATCCTGCTGAAAGACTAGGTTATAGTGGGGTGGCGACATTCACAAATTCTGCACCCATCGCGGTAGATTACGGAATTGGTAGAAATGAATTTGACCTTGAAGGTCGGTTGATTCGCACAAAATTTCAAGATTTTATCTTATTCAATGTATATTTCCCAAGTGGTCAACGGGGCTTAGAGAGAGTTGAATACAAGCTTAAGTTTTACTCTCATTTGTTAGAAATATGTGACCACTTACAGGAAGCGGATGAGCGGGTGATCATTTGTGGGGATTTTAATACAGCCCACAATGAGATCGATCTGCGCTACCCAAAAGAGAATAAAAACACATCCGGTTTCCTGGCGGAAGAACGCGCCTGGATTGATACGTATCTTACCCACGGTTTGGTGGATGTTTATCGGTTGTTGTTCCCTGAGCGGGTGGAATACACCTGGTGGACTTATCGAATGAATGCCCGCCAACACAATGTTGGTTGGCGGCTAGATTACTTCATGATTTCGGAAGCGCTTGTCCCATGTGTCAGGGATGTGGTCATTCACTCGGAAGTCGCTGGCTCGGATCACTGTCCGGTGACGTTGTTAATCGACGTTTCAAGCTCTTAGATTGATGATCCGTAAGCTAAGTTACTCTCCAAATTCAGTCTCAAGCTCATCGAATTTATCCCACGCTTCAGATACTTCAAGTGAAATATCACCAAACAGCCCTTCCTGTGATACGCGTACGAGATGGCGTTTGATGAGCTCCAACATGGCTAAAAAAGTAACCACGATTTCCAGGCGTGAATTATCGTGATTTATCAATGATCGAAACGATACATATTTTTGATGCCGGAGAGAATCGGTTATTATCGAGATTTTTTCTCGAATTGTGACTTGTGATGGTGGTACAACAGCTTTCAGAGCATCCGCTTGGCTGAGGTCAGTAAATATTTCTTGGGCAGCTGCAGCAATATCCTCAATTGAAATTCCGCTAAGATCAAAAGTACCCTCTAATTTTGGTGGGGACGCTACCCTTAAGTAGGTCCGTAGACCTGCTTCCTCACGTTGATAAAGAATTCCAGCAATTTCACGGTAGCGTTTATATATAATTAGCTGCCTTGCTAAGGCTTCACCTGGATCTTCTTCACCGGGCTCACGTTGCGGCTGGCGTGGTAATAAGGCTTCGGATTTTATTTGCAACAGCTTGGCAGCGATTACCAGAAAGGCAGATACATCATCTGCAGCCAGGTCAGTTAAATTGTGGATATACTCAAGGTACTGATCAGTCACCTGGGCGAGGGATAATTTTGTAATGTCTAACTCTGCGCGCTCAATCAGTTGCAGGAGCAGATCCAACGGTCCCTCATATACGGGGGTAGCAATTGTATAATTCGAGATTTGTTGATGGGTAGCGTTGAACATCACTGCGAGATTATACCTGACAATTGAAATGCCTCATGCTATACTTATCACAAATACTTTCGAGGATGGTTGGAATGGCTGATCAATGGAGAGAGATTGAGGCTGATTGGCAAGGTGGGGGAACTTTCATTGGTCGAAATGCAGCTGGTGGGATTGTACAAATGGGAAAACTTGATGAGCGACCTGGAGTATCACCTATGGAGCTCCTGTTGGTGGGATTAGCTGGATGCACCGGCGTTGATATCGTCGCTATTTTGGAGAAAAAGCGCCAACCTATGAAAGCATTGAAAGTTAAAGTGCGTGGTAAACGTTCGGAAGATGATCCCAAAATCTACAAAGAAATTGAGGTTACGTACCTGATTTGGGGAGATGGGATCGATCCCAAGGCAGTTGAGCGTGCCATACAGTTATCAGAAGAGAAATATTGTTCCGTCAGTGCCATGTTACGATCGGCTGCTGATATTAAATCATCATACCAGATACTAAACCCAGTTGAATCCAATATTAGTTGATGAATCGTGCCACTAAAATATAACATATGCATCTAATTTGATAACCTAATCTGGAGATGTTTCAATGATTGATGAACCCATTCACGTTACCGATGCCGCATTTGAAAAAACTGTGCTGAATTCAGCTGTGCCTGTCATCGTAGATTTTTGGGCACCATGGTGTGGACCGTGTAAGATGGTTGCTCCAACTTTGGAAAAAATTGCCAAGGAAAATGCAGGCAAGGT
>CAZXPK010000228.1:0-1683 GCA_964642565.1 uncultured Anaerolineaceae bacterium | reverse complement strand
CCTCGATCGATCTGGCCGACGTTTCGAATGACGGATTGTCCTTCAGCCGTCAATGCAGCCAGCACCAATGCCATCCCAGCGCGGATATCGGGGCTTTCGAGTACCTCACCGTACAGCTGGGTGGGACCCTGAACAATGCAGCGGTGAGGGTCACAAAGCACAATTTGTGCACCCATACTCACCAGCTTATCCGTGAAGAACATACGACTGGGATACATCCAGTCATGAAACAAAACGCTGCCTTTGGATTGTGTGCCTACTACGATGGCAATACTCATCAGGTCTGTGGGAAAGGAAGGCCAAGGCATGACGTTGATCACTGGAATCGCATCTCCAAGGTCTGGTTCAACCACCAATTTTTGTGGTGTATGGATGAATATCCTATCCCCATCCACCTGCCACTCCACACCCAACCTGCCAAAAACCAGGCGAATCATGCCTAAATAATTAGCGCCTGCATTGTTTATCGTAATCGACCCGTGTGTCAGTGCTGCGGCACCAATGAAGCTGACTACTTCAAGATAGTCGGGACCGATGGTAAATTCGCCGCCATGCAATTTTTTCACCCCCTGGATATGAAGAGTATTGGAGCTGATATTTTCAATGTTGGCGCCGAGTGTATTGAGAAAATGACACAACTCCTGAACGTGTGGTTCGGAAGTAGCATTTCTTAGGATTGTTGTACCCTGTGCAGTGACGGCAGCCATAATTGCATTTTCGGTGGCGGTTACACTGGCCTCATCCAAAAGTATGTCGGCACCGATAAGTTTACTGGCTGAAAATACGAAGACGCGGTTGGCACGATCAAACTCCGCTTGAGCGCCGAGAGAACGGATAGCGAGAATATGGGTATCCACTCTGCGCCGGCCAATCACATCTCCCCCTGGGGGAGGCAATCTCAGATCGCCGGTTCGCGCGACCATCGGTCCGGCAAGCAAGATCGAAGCACGAATCCTGCGACATAGATCTGGGCTCAGGTCTGCAGGGCGAAGGTTCGCAGCCTGGATCTTCCAGGTATGATTATCAAATTTTTCTGCCTGGACGCCCAGACTTTGGATTAATGCGATCATATCCTGGACATCGCGAATATTCGGAACGTTATGCAGGGTGACGGGTTCATCCGTGAGAAGACAGGCAGCCAATAAAGGCAGGGCAGCATTTTTATTCCCGGAAGGTGTCACTTCACCCCTCAATGGATACCCCCCTTGAATAATCAACTTGTCCATCATATTCTCCTTACCCGGATGATAATTCCTCGATATTCATGGATAGCTACCTGAAAATGTAACCCAATAGGTAAATTCTTGCTATAATTTCCCGTATGATAACATACATCCTGGCGATCATTCCTGGCTGGCTATTTGGGGTAGTGGTTAATTATCTGGCAGATGTATTACCTCTTCGCCGTCGGCTTACCAGGCCCTTTTGTATCCAGTGTGATGCGACTCAAAATTGGCTTAATTATTTAGTTTGGCCAAGAAGGTGCCCGACCTGTGGTCACCCTAGAAGTATTCGTGTGTGGGTGGTCGAGGTGTTCTATATCGCTGCGTCTGTATTGATCAGCATATATCCACCCCCGAAGCTGGGTTATTTGTTGGGAATAATCCTGCTGGCATACCTTGGTGTTGTGGTTTTGACTGATCTGGAGTACCGCCTGATCATGCATCCAGTCAGTATTTTCGG
>CAZXPK010000227.1:1701-4206 GCA_964642565.1 uncultured Anaerolineaceae bacterium | reverse complement strand
AATTCGAAGCTATGGCTGTTGCGGGGAATGAATATTGCATTATCCATAAAACCAATATGGCAGGACACAACCTGTAATGAATCTCCCTGCTTCAGAACAGAGAAAAGCTACTCCCTCAGCGATATCCTGGGGTGATACGTCTCTCCGTTTTTGCCAGGCAACCTCGTGTTGGGTTTGTTCAATCGCTTCGTTCATATCCGAAATGCCCTCCACAGGACCAGGTGCAATAACATTCACGGTCACACCGTGCGACCAGGCTTGATCCTCTATCATCAGCAAGGCCTGCATCCGGGCGGCTTTGGCGACGTTATAAGCATAAGCAGGTGATAACTTCTCCGGGTGGGTGGCGATGCCAATCAGGCGGCCCCAATTTCACTCATACATACCAGGTAGAACCAGAGGCATCAAATGCATTATGGGGGCCGTTTCCTGGTACAAATCTTCCAGAGCTGCTTTGGAAGCGAGCTGATGAACAGGCTCAGGATGCCATCCTCCACCTGGACTGATGATGCAGATGTCGATTTTCCCGAAGCGCTCGATGGCATCCTGAACTAACTTCTGACAACTCTCTACCTCAAATATATCCGCTGAGATGGCATATGCGCTTCCCTCAGAACGCTTGATGTGGGCCACTATCGCCTCTGCGCTTGATTGACTGTTACGATAATTGACCACCACGCATGCACCTTCTCTGGCAAGTGTCAGGGCAATGCTGCGACCGAGACCATTTCCAGCTGCGCCCGTCACCAGAGCAACCTTACCTTGGCAGTTCATGTTTTCTCCTTTCCGACTCGAACTTCCTTAACAAATTAACCAGCCAATAGGATTGATCCTGGTGTGATTTACATTCCATCATCTCTGCTTTATTAAATTTCAGTGAGGTTTTTTCGGTGAGTACTTAACCCATTTCCTGCCGCCCCATCAACGCGCGCAGCAGGGTGGCCTGATCGGCATATTCCAGGTCTCCCCCGATGGGTAAGCCGCGTGCCAGGCGCGTGACTTTGACACCCGGGATGTTGATCTGTTGCTGGATGTACATGGCTGTGGCATCCCCCTCCATGCTTGGGTTGGTCGCCAGGATCAGCTCTCGGATGTCGCCTGCTTTCACCCTCTCGATCAATTCCCGCATGGTCAGGTCTTCAGGACCAACTCCCTCAATCGGTGATAACACCCCCCGTAAAACATGGTATCTTCCCGTGAAACCCCCCGTGCGTTCCATCGCTAATACATCCAGTGGCTCTTCGACCACACACACGATACCTGGGTCTCGCTCAGAGTTGGCACAAATCTCACACTCCGTCCGCCCGGCGCTGGTGACGTTATAGCAAATTGGGCAGTCAACGGTGTTCGCCTTCAAGTCATGCAGCGCCTGCGATAGCTCCTCTGCAATCTCCTCGGGCGCATTCAATAGGAAAAATGTGAGCCGGGAGGCGGTCTTCGGACCAATCCCCGGCAAGCGCGAAAATGCATCGATCAGATTTTGGATGGGCGTGGGTAGGATCATAGGTTAATCCATCTTCAGATCAAAAAGGCAGCCCTCCCGCCAGGGGGCCCAGTCGCTCAGACGCCAGGGCACGTGAGGCCTCCAAAGCCCCATTCACCGCTGCCAGCACCAGGTCTTGCAACATCTCTATATCACCGTCTTTTAATAGCTCTGGGTCAATTTCCACCGACTGGCAACGCTGGTCACCGGTCATGACCACTTTGATCGCGCCACCGCCCGCGGAATAATTCACGGTCTCTTGAGCCAGCTGTTCTTGGGTCTGAGTAAGCTGCTCCTGCAACTTTTGGATCTGCTGCATCATTCCCATTTGCCCACCTTTTTGGGGAATATTAGGACGGTATTTGGGCATAATCTACTCCTGACGTTATTGGATATCCACAATCTCACCACCCAGGTCACGCAAAGCTGACGCCACCATCCCATCACTATCCACTTCATCTGGAGGCGTGCTCTTCGTGCCGGAGGTTAATATTACCTGCACATAAATCTCTTTCCCCATGACTTGCTTTAACACCCTCTGGAGTAGCTCAAGCTTGGTGGGGTCTTCCAGCCGCGTTTTGAGCGCATCACCATTGAGACCAAGGGTGAGTGTATTTCCTTTCAGGACACGCGACTTTACCGAATTCACCAACGCATACAGGCTCGAATTCTGCCCCCTTAACTGCGCCAGCACTAAATTCCAACTTTTGTCCAGGCGCTGGTTGGTGATTGCATCCTCGGGGGTCATATCCCTTGGCTCAGCGGGTGCAGGGCGGATTTCTTTCATCGCACTTGCTGAGCTGATAGGCTTACTCACCGAGGGGTCCGCTGAATTCGTCGGTGCAGCTGGTAAGGCTGGAGCAACCGGTGTTATTTTGTCCTCTGTGGTCGTACCCTCCAACGATATCGCTTCAACAAAAGCCATCTCCAGCGGTAAAGCTGGCTGCCAGCTGCTGCGGGTTTCCGTTGCGGCCTGGTTGAATGCCTGAATAATCCTGAGTAACTCAGCCACAGTCAGGGCT
>CAZXPK010000227.1:0-1601 GCA_964642565.1 uncultured Anaerolineaceae bacterium | reverse complement strand
CGCCATTTTCGATACAGCGACTGTGACATATCTAGAGTGTATCAGACTGAAACGGTTCGGTCAATCTGTGCCGCGGTCCGAAAGGTCATTCGCGTACACAGCCCAATCGCCAAGACCTTCCGTCGCCAGCCAGCAGTGTATTCGCCTCAGAAGGTCCCCAGCTTCCGTGCCGATAAAGGGAAAGGTCGGGGGTATTGCTCATTTCCCAGCCATTGACGATCGAATCGATCAGCTTCCAGGCAGCTTCAATCCCGTCTGAGCGGGTGAAGAGGGAAGCATCTCCACGCAAGGCTTCCAGGATCAGCCGTTCGTAGGCATCCGGTAATACCCCAGTAAAAGAGTCACGATAGTGGAATTCCATATCCACCGAACGCATATCCTGTTCAGAATCGGGCACCTTGGCTTCAAACATCAGGTGAATGCCCTCATCAGGTTGAATGCAAAGTGACAGTATGTTGGGGATGAATTTATATTCGTCTGGTAACCGGAACATCAGGTGTGGCGGTCGCTGGAACTCCACGATGACTTGTGAAGTTTTCGTTGCCAGGCTTTTACCCGAACGCAGGTAGAATGGCACGCCCTTCCAGCGCCAGTTGTCTATATATAGCTTGATTGCCGCATAAGTCGGAGTTTGGGAATCTGGTGAAACGCCTTCGGTTTGCCGGTACCCCTCATATTGGGCGCGCACCGTATCAGTAAGGGTGATCGGACGGATGGAGGATAGAAGCTTGAAGGTTTCATTTCGCACCGCATCCGCCTCAAAAGAAGCCGGGGGCTCCATCGCCACCAGCGAGAGTAGCTGCAACAGGTGGTTTTGGAACATATCGCGTACCACCCCCACGCTGTCATAATAGTCCGCACGGTGCTCGATATCCACCGTCTCGGTAACCGTAATTTGAATGTTGTCCACGTATCGCCGGTTCCAGATGGGCTCAAAGATCGTATTGGCAAAGCGGAAAAACAGGATATTCTGGGCAGTTTCCTTGCCCAGGTAGTGGTCGATGCGATAAACCTGGCTTTCATCAAAAACCGAATGAAGAATCTTGTTCAGCTCACGGGCAGAGATCAGGTCTTTGCCAAACGGCTTCTCGACGATGATCCGGCGCCAGCCCTCACTTTGATCTGCCAAACCCGCCTGACCCAGGCAGTTGACCACCAGAATGTAATGCTCTGGAGCTGTTGCCAGATAGTAAAGCCGGTTGGTTGGCACGGCTTCACGCTGGTCTAAAAACTCGTGCAGGCGCTTAAAGTCTTCAGAGACATCCAGATTGCCTTGAAAGTAGATCAGCTTCGACGAGAAATCCTCCCAGCGAGCTTGATTGTAGCTTTCCGGGCTGAACGTCGTCACCCCTTCTTGCAGGCGCTGGCGAAAGGTCTCATCGGTGTACGGCCGGCGGGCAAAACCAATAATTTCGCCACAAGCAGGCATGCGCCCTTTAATGTGGTTGTTGTACAGCGCGGGAACCAGCTTGCGCCAGGTGAGGTCTCCTGATGCGCCAAAGATGACAATCGTGGTGAATTTATCGTCGTTTGACATTGTCTTATTTTCCCTCATTCGTCAGGTGAGTATACCGCGTACTGGATGAAAATATCCATCCCTA
>CAZXPK010000226.1:0-4209 GCA_964642565.1 uncultured Anaerolineaceae bacterium | reverse complement strand
CAGAGCGGGCGGCTGTTAACCGCTAGGTTCCAGGTTCGAGTCCTGGTCGAGGAGCTTTTTATTCCTCAGCTCTCCCGATGACGGAGAGTATTTTATTTCTGACTATTTGACCATTCAAAAAATTGATCAATTACGTAAAGCAAAAAATAATATTGAATCATTACTTAAATAGTTTGATTTATAAGCTAGTTTCTCGAGCAAGGACTCTTACATACTATCCAGATAATCATAACTCACCCGATTCGCGTACATATAACTCACGGAAATAAAAATCCATAAATTGTTATAATCAAGGCTAAAAATCATGCAAAACATTCCTCAAGATAAATATGAACAAATAAAAGAGGCTATGTGCCGTCCCGAAGGCACATTATCCTTTGAATATACATCAGAAGAGTTGTTTGATAAAAAAAATGATGGAGGAATAATCCTTGATATCCCTACTAGAGGACATTATTTTAAGCTCGTCCGTGACAAGGACTTTAAACTCAATCTTTATCATTCTTCGCCTGGAACTGGAACTCGTGTTGCAACAATTGACCTTAATACAGTACCGCCAGCAAAAAAAGTTTTTATACAATTTTCTTGGTCGCCATTAGAATTAATTCTTTATATTAACCCTAGAATAGAAAATGGACAGCTCTATTATGCGAAGGGTATTCCTTCCGAAAAACAGTTAAGGTTGGATAAAAATGAAAACGTAATAGAAGTAGGGGATATTGGGGTAAAAACTATGGGTATTTCGGTCTCTGAGAATGGGAAAAAAGTTTTGAACAGCACAGCCATACAGACCTGGCAAGAAACGTTAACAGCAATTGAGATTTTAGAAACCGGTCAATCAGATCAAGGATATATTTATGAAGTTGTTAAAACTAACCTAACTTTATCAATGCTTGTTACAGGATTTGAAGCTTATACAAAGACCAGGTTTTTAGAACTTGAAGAAGAAGGTATATTAACTGATGTTGACCCAGTATTGGATGCTTTTCTCTCCAAGGGAGAACGGGAAGGTCATTTGGCCGAGATAATCAAAAAGGAAGCTATTGAAGCTAATGAGACAGTATTGCAATATATGGTCAATAAAGATAAGATAAATTTTCAAAATCTTAATCAGTGTAAAAAGGCTTATAACAAAGCATATGGTATAAAATTTGGAGAAATAGGTATAAGTGGTCCAATATTGGAAAGTATGCATGACTATTTCATTTATAGACACAAGATAATCCACCGAACACCATTGCTGAGTGTGTATAATCAAGATGAAGTGCCCCCTAAAGCTCCTATATTTCCGAACCAAAAATTTTCATCGCAAGCGAAACTTGATTTTGACACTACGATTAAACATATTCATATTGCAACTTTGAGCCTACGACCTAAGGATTAGCTTAATTAACTTTAGGCTATCATTTTACAGAATTAGTTATAGTTTTTATATGCCTATTTAGGAATTGAACATTTATCCGCTATATTCCAGGTTCGAGTCCTAGTCGAGGAGCAGGCCGGCACCCCGGAAACCCGGGGTGCTTCGCTGTTAACCGCTTCGCTGTTAACCGTTAGGTTCCAGGTTCGAGTCCTGGTCGAGGAGCAGGGCTGGCACCCCGGAAACCCGGGGTGCTCTTATTTAATCCAATGGGTGATTAAAATAAAATGGACGCTTATTCAGCGTCCATGAAAGATTCAGGGAAATTAATTAGAGTCAGTCGTTTTTTCGGTGGTAGTCTTGGTAGGCTCAGACGTTTTTTCTGATTCTGTAACCTTGGATGAACGGTCTACCGAACCGGAGGGGGAACGATGGTCGGTGGCATAAAAACCAGAGCCTTTAAAAACAATCCCAACCGGTGTATAAACCTTGCGCAATGATTTCTTGTTACATTCCGGACAACGTGTGAGAACAGGGTCATTAAACCCCTGCAGGCGCTCAAATCGAACGCCACAATTCTCACAACGATAGGTGTAAACTGGCATCTTTACCTCTTCGAATCTCTACCCTGTAATTACTGGCAACATTATAGCGCGACCCTGTCTCAATGACAAGAGATATGCAAATGAGTTCTAACACAACTCTAACATATTCCTGACAAATGTCACCTACCTTGAATTTACTCAATCGGGGTACGCGTGGGTGTGCGAGTACGAGTAGAGGTGAGTGTGGTAGTGACCGTTGGGGTGGGTGTTTGCGTGGGGGTGAGGGTTTTAGTGGGTGTCGGCGTATTGGAGGGTCGGGGCGTGCGGGTAGGAGTACTCGTCCGGGTTGGGATGCGAGTTCTGGTAGGAGTATCGGTGGGAGTGGGAGGGTTGAAGAAATCCCAGCGTTCCTGGGCTAAAGTGCGCCAATCGGCCGGGACTTGTTCCGGAGGCAGGTTGAGAAGACGACCCCAATCCGCTCTGGCTTCAGTGCTATTCGACGCCTGCTCATAGATTTGGGCTCGATTGTAATAAACAACTGCACGCTGTCCGTCGGTCACAGCGAGAGTTTCAGCACTATTGAATTGGCGTATAGCCATGGATAAGCGCTCATCCGCCCATAACGATTTCCCGAGAGCGACGCTGTAATCAAAATTCAACAGGTCCAGGTTTACTGCGGTAACCAGATCATTAACGGCTGTCCTGGGATCACCCTGGCCCAGATGGATGAGCCCGCAGAAATACCAGGAGGGGGCATTCTCTACATCAGCGGCTATCCCTTGATTACAGGCAATTAACGCCTGGTCAATGTTACCCATCTGATACTCTGCCTGTGCCTTGACGGCCCAACCATGGGCATCGTCGCCGGTATACACCAAGTAGATATCGATATAATGGATGGCCTGCGGTATATCCTGATTCGCCAGATACACTATAGCAAGGGTGAGATAGGCAGGCAGTGAGGTTTTATCTTGCTCATACCCCAATTGCGCATTCTCCATGGCAGCTGAAAGGTCATTTAATTTAAGATAAGCCTGGGCGCGCCAGACATAGATCATTGGGTGATTTGGAAATAAGGCTTCCGCTAGAAGAAGGTCATCCAACGCGCCGAGGGGATTATTATGTTCAATCCTGATACGAGCGCGGTTTAAATATGCATCAACGTAATAAGGATCGTATTGGATGGCGTAATTCAGCTCACCTTCGATATCAGCCTTAGGATTGATCTTCTCATAAGCAAGTGCACGTCCAAGGTAGGCAGGCGCGAAATATGGATTAATTTTAAGCGCCTGCCCATAAGCAATCACAGCCTCCTGGTACTTACCCATCATACGGTAAGCTTCACCCGTGTAATAGAATAAATCGGGTGAATCTGGCTCAGCTGTAACCGCTTGCCCTAGAAATCCCAACATAGAAGTCCAATCAGATCGTTCATATGAGCGTATGGCAGCACGATATGCCTCAATCACCGGGTGAGGTGTATTGACATACAGGGGAACAGGCGTATAAGTCTCAGTGAGGAACATCCACAGGGGTGTAGGACCCATAAAGGTTGGGGTCGGACTCCTTACGACCAATGTGCGGGTAGCCGTTGGCGAAAGTGTAGGCTCGGGAGTGCGAGTGGGGAAAGGTGAAACTTTGATTATCGTCACCTGTTCTGGTTGTTGTCGAAGTCCGTAGATGCTACCAAAGATGAGCCCTACGACTACTACGGCTGCTACAAGGATGGATGCCAGGCGTAAAACAGGATTACCCCAGATACGGCGAACCAAGGATTTAGGGGCCTCGACTACATTTTCCAGATCTTTTTCCCAATGACGGCGAAATGGTGGAACGGGAGTGACATCCTTACCAGCCTGCCTGGCACCGATGATGATCAGACCACGTTTGGCAGCTTCGTTATCCGGATCCGCTCTGAGAGCAGATTCAAGGCAATAAATGCGCTCTTGATTTGTATCGACCAAAGTACTCATCCATAGCCAATACTCAGCTTTGGAGGAATCAGAGCGCAATAGACGAGTGAACAGGTCACGTGCCCGGGTGGTTTGTCCCTGGTTGATGGCTTCCAGGGCGGCTTTATACATCTTTTCTTGAGCCATTGGATTATTAGACAGAGTTTAGCACAGCACACCGATGATAGCAAGTTGGTAAAGGGTTGTCCCGCGAATAACAATTCGAAAGAATTCATATACGGATAAAGGTCAGGTTGAGAGAAGGTAAGGTCAATGATTCATCATAAGCAATTACTTATGTAATTACTCACCCATCCCTCCTTGATCTCCCCTACCTGACAGTGTATGGACC
>CAZXPK010000225.1:0-4234 GCA_964642565.1 uncultured Anaerolineaceae bacterium | reverse complement strand
GGATAATCTTGTCCCATCACACCATTTAGCATTGTGTAACCAAGCCCCGGGTAACTGAAGATGATCTCCGCCACCAAAGCACCTCCGACCATGGTACCGATGGATAATGCCAGACCGGTTACCTGCGGTAGCATGGCATTTCTAAATACGTAGCCAATGATCTTGCGGTCTTTGATGCCCATGAAGCGACTGTATTTTACATAATCCGCATTCAGCTCATAGATGGACATGGAGCGCATGCCGATCGCTTGGCCTCCGATGGCGATCAACACGATCGACCAGAACGGCAGCTGGTAATGCACGATCACCGACCAGATAAATTTCCAGGTAAAAGCGGGCATCAGGTCAAACCCGTATCCGCCTGAGGTTGGGAACCATTTCAAATAAACACCAAAAATCACCATTAAAATGACTGCCATGCCAAATTGCGGGAAATTACTGACAAGAATGCTGACCGGCATGAGCACTTTATCAAAACCTTTTTTGAGATAAGCTGCCAGTGCCCCGAGCGTGTTCCCGATCAGCCAGCCGATGATGATCGCCGGGAATTGCAGGGCTATTGTCCACCCGATAGAAGCTTTGATAACGTCTGCCACCGTTCTAGGATACGCGCTAAATGAGAAACCAAAATCGCCGTGGGCCACATTTTTCAGGTAAATGACGAACTGTTCGGGAATGGGTTTATCGGTGCCAAACAGCTCGGTGTATTGCTTATAAATCGCCTGGACCCCGGACGCATTGGACTGGCCTTGTGCCATTCTTGCTACGATGGCAGCCACGGGGTCACCCGGCATTAAGCGCGGCAGGAAGAAATTCAGAAAGAAGGCACACACGAAGGTGACTGTAAACCAAAGTGCCTTGTTCAGAAAATATTTTCGGTATCCTTTCAACTTGACACCTCTTTCAAACTATATAATAAACAGCCATGTCCCCGGAGTTTGCGGAACATGGCTGTTTTGTTCAGAAAGGGTTACGGATTAACTAACGTTAGATTGTACAAGCCTGCAATACCCCAACCGTCAGTCAGATCCATCGGCGGGACGGGCGGTTCGGTACCATCCCCCTGGTGGGGGAAGCCTGTCCACACACTCTCGTTCACAGTGTGGAACGACTGCGGGCGATACATGAGCGTGAAGGAAGGAACTTCGGTCAGGTAGGTCTTGATCAATTCAGTGTAGGTTGCCTTAATCTCGGTGGGATCGGTTAGCCCAGGGAGCTTCACGATCAACGCGTCGACATCAGGATTGCTGTATTGGCCCCAGTTGCCATTCCAGTTGACCGTATTGCCAACGAATTCAGAGCTCAACAGATGGCGGACACGTCCCCAAGGTTGGGTCGGGCCAGCGCCGTCACTCCACATCATGAAGATGTCATATCCTTCAGGAAGGGGCGTATCCGATTTGGTGACGATGGTCTGATAAACGGACCATTCTGGGTAGTTGGTAACGATATCGATACCGATCCTCTTGCCGGCAGCAGCCACCACTTCAATCGCAGCCTGCCAGTCTGACCAGCCATTGGGGCAGGTGGCTACATAGTGAAGCTCTTGCCCATTCCATTCACGATTACCATCCCCATTGGTATCCTTGACCCCAGCATCATCCAGCATCTTCTTGGCGCCCTCGATGTCATTGCCGGCCCATTGCAGGTCCGCCACAGCTTCGTGGTCGTACAGGGCTTGCTCACCAGGGGTTGGGTTCATCAGGGAGCGTGGAACCTGATCGAAGGTAGCCGATTGGTTGGTCATGGCGTTGGCAATGATGGTGGGATAGTCAACTGCAATGGCAATCGCCTTGCGGATCGCAACCTGGTCCAAACCGTTGGATACCAGGTTGTAGTAGGCGGTTGGCAAGCTGGCGCCAATGTTATATGGCGGATCGGGAAGGTAGGTGGATATGGGCAGCGCATAGCTTAGCCACAAAACCTGAACATTGGAATTGAACTGTTGGCTGACATCCACTTCGCCTTGTGCCAACGCCACCGAACCCGCCGCGTTATCCTTAAAGATCGTATGCGCCAGGTACTTTGGAATCGGCAGCTTGCCCCACATGGAGGCATCCTGACCCCAGTAGTTGTCGTCGCGAATGTAGATAACCTTGGTATCGTCAGCGAAGAATTGGTGATAGGGGCCAGAGTAAACCACATCATCAGCAGGGTCAGCTAAGAATGCGGTTGCATCTTCGCTGACGCGAGCTTCCAGTGTTTGCGTCCAGGCTGTCTGCATGACGTAGGTGCTGCTCAGGAAAGCTTGGACCATCAGAGGATTGAGCGCTTTGCCGTCCGCATCCAGTTTGGCCTTGACCACCACCGTTGATGGATCAACTGCTTCGACGGTATCGATGTAATCTTTATAGTTATTGCCAGCACTGGTTGAGTACTTGATATTGGTAGCCCAGGTATAGGCAAAATCATCGGCGGTTATCGAGGTACCATCGCTCCATTTTGCGGCAGCTTTGATCTTGAAGGTGATCTCAGTGTGCGCATCGTTCCACACAAAATCACCATCTGCCAGCAGAGGATACTGCCCGCCATCCAGCATGTCGTACAGGTAAGCAGTCTCGAACATGATGACGCGGGAGTTGTCTCCTGCAGCGATCGCCATGGCATTATTCATGCTGGAGGAGTAGGGATTCCAACCAACAACCGGACCCCACTGTTGACCATTGAAGTACAGGGTTTCATTACGGGGCAGCTGTTCCTCTGGTGGCGCAGTTGGTGCCGCGACTTCAACAGTTTCGACGACCACCTGGGTCTGGATCTCTTTGACCACCTGGGTCTGCACGACCGGTACTTCAACGGTCTGGATAATGGTCTCTGCCGTAGGTGTTGCGCAGGCACTGAGTACCATGCCCATCACCATCAGCAGAGAAATTACGATATACAAGCGTTTCATTTTCATTCTCCTTAGAATTTATTTGGATTGGTATAACGGTTGGTTGGTTGAGTTAGATTTATATATTGGATATTTTTCCACCTCCTTTTGTTGGTAGGGCGATAATTGTTCGTGGTTTCTGAGAGCGTTCCTATATAACTGCACATTTAGATCCTGCTTTTAATACCGTGCTTTTGGGAGGCTCCACAGCTGTCACGAATAACCAGCTCTGTCTCCATGATGATGCGCCGCGAAGGCTTGATACCGTTTTCGATCAGGTCGATCAGGGTATCTACAGCTTTAGCACCAAATTGAATGATTGGTTGACGGACTGTGGTCAGTTGAAAATCTGAGAGTGAAGCAATTGGAAGGTCATCAAAGCCTACAAAGGCAATATCGTTTGGGACACTCAATTCTGCATCCCTAGCGGCCCGGATAGCACCTATCGCCATTGTATCAGATGCAGCGAAGATGGCATCGGGTTTAGCGGGCAGGAGCTGTTTCATCGCCAAATAACCGCTGCTCTCGGAAAAATCGCCCTCCACGATCAGCGCTTCATCCACATCCCAACCTTGTTCAATGATAGCTTTTAGGTAGCCCTCTTTCCGATCAATGCCTGCTGTGGTGTTCATGATCCCTGTGATTGTACCAATGCGTTTATAGCCAAGCTGGATCAGATGGCACACTGCTTCATAGGCTGCATTGACGTTATCCACGTCGATATAGCTAATCCCGTTAACATTGAATGGACGCCCCGCAATGACCACGGGAAAATCAGTGTTGATCAGGCGGTCGGTCAATTTATCTCCCAACTGCGCGGTCTGTAACAGGATGCCGTCCAAGAGACCTTTGCGTGAAATCAGTGGGAAGATGCGTTTTTCATCTTCCTTAGTCTCCAACAGGAAAAGTCCCAATGTATAGTTGTGTTGGTTGCAGGCCTGGGCGACGCCTTGAGTGAGACGGGGAAAATAAGGGTCAGTGAAGAAGTTTCCCACTGAACGAGGGAGCACCAAGCCAATCATCCAGGAGCGATGTGATGCCAGGCTGCGAGCTGCAGCATGGGGGTGATAGCCGGTGGTAAGGATAACTTCTTGCACTTTGTTACGGACGTTTTCGCTGACATTGGGATTATCATTCACTACCCGTGATGCGGTGGATCGTGATACTCCAGCTTGCTTGGCAATGTCCTCGAGGGTCAGATTTGACACACAGAGACTCCGGCTTGAGAAGAGAAACTAATGGTGCAATAATTCTGGGAGCGCTCTCAATTATACTATTATTCTATACTTTTTACATATTATATAAGAAGAGAGTGTTGAAAAACAAGACCACAATTGACCGTTGGACGAAAATTTAATACAA